>CACMWW010000001.1 GCA_902617525.1 uncultured Pelagibacteraceae bacterium
TGATCCTGGCTTTTGTACGTTATTAGAAGAGGTGTAGTTAAAAAATCTGCCACCATGACTTTTCTTTTTCATTTTCTGTCTCTTCTTGCAGTTCGTCTAACTCATTAACAATTCCAATTCTCATATCTTGTCCGGCAACATTGCCTTCTCTCGCTATAGTTTGAGCCTCTTTCAATTTCATTTTTGCAAGGACGTTTTGATTTTTATTACACAATTCCATTCCTTCAAGCATTAAATTATGTGCTTTCGTTGCTGAATCTGGGTCAGCTCGCTGTATATCGTTTTTAACTGATCCACGGAGCGTTAATACACTTAAATCTTCACAGTTTCCTATATTGCTCTCGTATGTACTTTCAGTATTGGTAGAATAGTCATTTCCAGCTTGCCCAATTGTATTGTCTTCATGACTGTCTGCAAGAGCAAGAAATGATAACATGTACGACGTTATTAAAAAGAATTGAATAAATTTGATCATAATTAATGATACAAATAGATTGTTAAAAAAATATTAAGATCTCAAAAAAAAAATTATTTTTTTGCCATTTTTGCCAATTGTAATTCTGCTCCTAGCGTTTCATCACCAATCAAAGCTCTTCTTACTTTTGCGGACATTGTATCCATGAAAATAACAACTCCTAAAATCAATAATGACATATACATAACATTTTCCCAACTGGTACCCGTATTTATTGCTCCAAGTAATTGTAAACCTATGCCGCCTGCGCCCATGGCACCTATAATAACAGCTCCTCTCGTGTTTGATTCTAAGTAGTAAAGAGTTTGGGAAATAAAAATAGGAAGTATTTGAGGTATAATTCCAAATCTGTGTTGAAGAGTTTTATTCGCTCCCGTAGACTCTACACCTTCTTGTTGCTTTTCTTCAGTGTTTTCTATTGCTTCAGACATTAATTTTCCAAGAGTTCCTGTATCTGTAATTGCAATAGCAAATATTCCAGTAAATGGTCCTGGTCCGAAGGCTCTTAAAAAAATTAAGCTCCAAATCAAAAAATCGATGCCTCTTAATGTATCAAATAACCGTCTTAATATCGTTCGAACAAATTTAAAAGGCGTTACATTGTAAGCTGCAAAAAATGCCAGAGGAAAACCCAGAAGAGCTGCTAGTAGGGTGCCCAATAGAGCCATAAAAATTGTCTCTAATAAAGCCCACAATATTTGTCCATGATGCCACATATCATTATTTAGAAATTCTTGAATTAGAAGCGAAAAATTTGAAATATTGGGGTCAACTCTATCGCCTGAGAATGAAAGTGAAATAGCATTCCAAATTCCATATGGTTCTAAAGGACTGTCAAAGTCAAACCAGAAATAGTTCCAACCAAGATTGTACCTATGTACTTCAACTTTTTTTGAATAAACTTGAACTCTTTCGTAAAGAGATGGTCTAACCTCTATTTTATTTTCCGTTACCCTTATCCATTTTGGGAGATTATCTACATTTTCAACGTAAGGCTTACCTTGTGCATCAAGACGAAAAACAAGTGTTTCTTTGGTGTCTGGCCAGTTTTCTATTGTAACTTTATCATCGTATAGATTTGCAAACCCTCCATTTTTAAAACTTATTTTTGTTTCACCCTCTGGACCTATGGAAGTCCATTCAGGATACCTTTCTGGAAGACCGTCACTTTTTTGATAGGGGCCAACATACTGAGACCACCTGCTTCCTTCAAAGGATATAATTATATCATCTGGTTCACTCCATTTCATTGTGACATGGTCTTTATGTGCATATGTGTCGAGGGCAAACAATGAAGCTCTTTCAGGACTCCATTTTTTATGAATCTGAAATATGTCGAGGCTTAAAATTGCTATGATTAAATACACTATAATCCCGAGCACTAAAAAAGTTGACCACATTTTAGATGAAAATTTAGTAACTACTATATCTGAATAATTTTTAATAATTTCAGACCTGTTCATGATTTCAATCCTATTAATGATTTTCGCCAATAACTTGATAAGTAATCCAATGCAATGATCGTAGACACAAGTAAAAACATTATTGCAATAGTGTCAGCTTCATATTTCCACTGTATATTAGTGTAAAGTTGCTCACCGATACCTCCAGCGCCAACAAATCCCAAAATAGTTGAAGCCCTTATATTAATCTCAAATCTTAAAATTGTGTAAGTTAGAAATAGAGGGAGTGCCTGAGTTACCACACCAAATCTTATTCTGGTAAACCATGAAGCTCCACAGGACTCAAGACCTTCAATTGGATTTTTGTCGACATTCTCAATAGCTTCTGAAAACAATTTGCCAAGAGCTCCTGCGGTATGAATTATGATGGCAATTACAGCAGGCAGTGCTGACTTTCCCAGTAGATACAACAAAACAAGCGCAATAACTAATTCTGGAAACGATCTGCATATATCCATGATGCGTCGAAATATTAATACAGTAGTTTTACTTTTGATTAGATTACGACTTGAAAAAATACTTAAAAAAAAGGCTAGCAACGTACCCATTGCTGTTGAAAATAGAGCCATATTAATAGTGCTTATTAAATCTGGAAGGTATTCAAGTAACAATAAATTCCATCTATAGCCGTATTCCCATGACCCAACAAATAGATCAACTGGGTAATCGAAAAATTTAGGTAATCCAACCCAGATGCTAGTCGCATTTCCTGTTTCTGCTACAATTAAACCCGAATAAATAACTGCTATCAATGCCGCAATTGAGAGAAAAGAATAAATTGATCTTGTTCTTGTAAGAGATTTTAAATTATTTTCAATTTTAATTAAATTTTCTGGCAATGATGATTGCACTGTTTCCTCCAAATAAACTGCTAATTAAGAGGATGGGGCATGCCATCCTCTTAAGTTAGCAAGCAACTACCGAAATTTATTCGGCTTTTTTAGCTTCAATTTTAGCTTTACGAGCAGCTACAATAGTTTCATAGAAACTATGGTCGACTGGCACCCAAGCTTTAACAACTCCATTTGCAACATTCTCGCTGCATTGTGGGTCATTTTCATGGATCCACTGCTTCATGCCTACCATGACCTGATGCGCTCTCACAGGCATATTAGTTGGCATTACAATCGGTCCATTTGGTATCAAAGCAGATGACCAAATCTGTTTGATGTCATCCATATTTAATAGTCCTTTATCAACCATTTTTCTCAGATTTCCAGAAGAGTAACCTTCGCTCCATTCACCAACTCCAGATACCCATGTCACACCTGCATCGATATCACCATTAAGAACTGCCAAAACGTTATTTTCATGACCACCTGAAAATTGTGTAGAGCCAAAGTATGAGTCTGGATCCATTCCTGCAGCTTTTAATTCGATTGATGGTATTAGATAACCAGATGTTGAATTAGGATCAGCCCATCCAAAAGATTTACCTTTTAAATCATCAAGTGAATTGATACCCGAGTCTGATCTTGTAACCATGACTGAATAATAGCCCATATCTCCTGTTGGCTGCATTCTGGTTAAAATTGGTACAGTAGCGGTAGGATCTTCTAGATATATACCCGCATATCCTGATGAGCCAAACCAAGCATAGTCTAAGCTGCCACCAAGCATTGACTCCATTGTTCCTGCATAATCTTTAAAAGTATAAATTTTAGCTGGTACTCCATATGCAACTTCCGCATATTCCTTTAGACATGCATTATTCTTAATAATGTCTTGAGCTGATTCATCGCCTAAAAATCCAAGTCTCATTTCAGGTTGATATTTACTCAAGTCCATTGTTGGCCCTTTATAGCCAGATACATCCCATGCGTATGCATTTGCAGACACAAAAAGGAATGAACAAGCAATAATAGACCTTACTAAATTTTTAATCATTTTTAGTATATCTCCTTGTTAGTTGTTAAGTTTTTTTTTGAAAAGGCTAACATTATCCTGCCTCTGCAAACTGTTCGTCACCAAGTGAAGTTGAAGTAACTGTTGGTTCAAATGCTTCTTCAGCTTCAGCGCCATAAATTTCTCTAGCAACATCATCTTTTAAACTTGAAGGTACATCATCAAAAACAATTTCCCCAAGTCTCATGCCAATGACTCTGTCACAATAATTTTTAGCGGTATCAAGAGTATGAAGATTTGCAAGAACAGTAATCTGCTTTTCTCTATGAATATTTCTAAGTGATTCCATTACAAGTCGGGCATTAAGAGGGTCTAGCGATGCAATAGGCTCGTCGGCTAAAATCATTTTTGGTTGCTGCATCATAGCTCTACAAATTGCAACCCTTTGTTGCTGTCCACCAGATAAAGTCTCTGCTCTTTGCAGCGCGGTTTCAGCCATTCCCAATTTATCCAGAGCCATCAATGCATCAACGCGTTCATCTTTAGTGAAAAGTTTTAAGCTTGATCGTAAAGTACCTTGAATATTTGATCTTCCAAGAATTACATTTGTTAAAACATCTAAACGGGGCACAAGATTGAATTGCTGAAATATCATGGCACAATCTTTTTGCCATGCTCGTTTGTCTTTCTTTGTTAATGAAAGTATATTTCTGCCTTCAATAAAAATAGATCCACTAGTTGCGTCGGTTAGACGATTCATTATTCTCAGTAATGTTGACTTTCCAGCACCAGATCTGCCAATGATACCAATCATTTCAGGTTTATTAATTTCAAATGTGACATCGTTTACTGCACGGTTGTCACCAAAATACTTATTTAATTTCTCTACTTTGATCATTAGTATGAATGAAAAGTAATACAAAAAAATTAAATCAAAGTTGCATTTTTATGACAGATATTTTGCAATTTATTACACTAATGTTACAGCTCAAATTATTGACATTAAAAAAAATATAATTAATCATTTAAATCATGCAATTAGATAAAATCCAATCTCTAGAAAATAAATTAAATTCAGCTTCAATTATTGAGCGTACCAATGTTTTATGTGAAATTATTGATCAAAGAGGTTCATGCAGTTTTTATGACGAAGAGATTACTCAATTACAACATGCTCTTCAGTGCGCAACCTTAGCTAAAGAAAATAATGAAAGTGATAAATTTATTACTGCTTCATTATTTCACGATTTAGGGCATATGTTGACTGGCGAAGATGTAAATAGCCATGATTTTTTAAACAATGACAAGTATCATGAAAACGTTGCTGCATCTTTTTTATCCAAGTATTTCCCTGAAGAAGTTACTTACCCAATTAAAATGCACGTTATTGCAAAGAGATATCTATGTTCCGTTCAATCAGATTATTATGACGGTCTTTCAGATGGCTCCAAAAGAAGTTTTAAACTTCAAGGCGGATATTTAAACAAAGATGCTATTCGAAAACTGGAAAGTCATAAATATTTTGAAGATGCAGTAAGACTTCGAAAGTATGATGACAATGCAAAAATTAGGGGAAAGAAAACTGAAGCTATTTCATTCTTTCATCCTTTTATTCAAAAGTCCTATATTTGAACTTTACTAAAATAAAGCTTTCGAAAATTGTTAAAGCAAAAAAAAATCTTGGTAATTTGGTTATATCCAGTTGTCCAGGTATCAGTAATTCTAGATTTGATAAATTTACTTATAAAAAAGATTTAACCATTATCATCGACTTAAATATATCACTCGTTGTTTCATTGATAGAACTTAATGAAATTAGAAATTTTGAAATTAATCAGTTCCATAAAGATCTAGAGGAGAAGAATGTTAGGGCCTACAGCATGCCCATAAAAAACTATGGTATTCCAGCTCAGATTAAAAAAAATGAATATAGTCAAATTATCAGAGATTGTGTTACTCAGTTAGAACTCAATAAAAATGTTTACCTGCATTGTTATGCTGGATTAGGTAGATCTGGAATGTTTGCTTCACTTATTTTAAAGGCACTAGGACTAGATTCAAAGCAATGCATAAATCATGTAAGGAATTGCCGGCCAGGTACAATTGAAACAGAGGAACAAGAAAAATTTGTAATCAACTTTTAAGGCCCTTCACCACGTGAAAGCCTTTTGTTAATATCATCAATAACGGTCTCGATATCTGCAATAGTTTCTATTACGTAATGCGCACCTGCTTTATAAAGCAGATCTTTTGCATATCCTTGTTTCATATCAATTTCTTCTTTACTCAGTTCATCAGCTTCTTCTAAGGAATTTATATTCATATAATTCGAATATCGCGTTACACCAACACCCCAACAACCAGCATTAATTGCTTCTCCAATTCCTGAAACAGTATCATCAACTTTTATAACTGATTGAATGGATTCTATATTCATTATATCTAAATTTTTATATAACATGTGGGGAAGGGGCCGAACGCCATTTTTAACATCATCACCTGCAACTGACGCATCAGGGACATATCCCTGTTTTGCTGATTCTTCCTCTAAAATATTAACCATTGACCGCACAAAACCAGTTGTGCAACCAACTTTTATACCGCTATTTTGAACCCGTTTAATTACTTCTGCTGTTCCGGGTAATAATTTTGAGTATTGTTTTAAGCATTTAAGCTGCAGTGGAACAAAATCTGCGTACATATTTTCAACATCAGACATTTGTGGGTCTTTACCATGTACTATGTTCCAGCGCTTTCTTATTTCAGCGTTCTCTGTGAGTGCTTTTATATGTAAATCTTTTCGTAAACCCATGGGTTCTCTTGCCTCTTCCATGGAGATTACAACCTTTTGTTTCTTAAAAACCTCAACAAACACTATAGTTGGAGCAATCACGTATGCGTCAGCAGTAGTTCCACTCCAGTCTAATACCAAACCTTTTATCTCTCCTTTATATCTATTTTCTGACAAATATTTCAAAACTATTTAACCTTTTCTTGCTTTATTTAGACACTATTATGGCGTTAGCCATTCTTTGTTTAAACTGCCATTTGTGGATGTAAACAATGCTCGGCGATGACCTTGACGATGCAAATAAAGCCACTCAATCGAGTGAATTTGAATTTCCACTAAAGTAAAGTTGTTGTAACCGTTTTGTAAAAGATCATCGTCCGGCAGTTCGTTTTCATGCTCTGGTAAGTACCCTGAAGTTGGTTCATCTGAGGGGGTTCCAGGTGCCTTTTCAACAACATAACATTTCTTGCTAAATGACCTTGAGTTATCCCAGGCTGATTTTGCTTTATTGTTTTGATGATTGATTTCAGCTTTTCCTGAAACTTTAATTTGTATCTTTTTGCCATGATCGTAAAACAGCATGGTTACTGCATTATTTTTTTTTATTTCATCAATTTTACTGGATCGGATATCCGTATGAAAACTTATGGTATTATTTTTCTTATCAACATGCCTGAGGACTACTGTTCTAACAGATGGAAATGTATCATTGAATGTTGAAATATACCCTTGATGTAATTCAGATTTTGATTTTGATTTACCAATTATGAGTTGATCCCAAATATTTTCATAAGTCTTATCAAGATCATTATAGAAATCAGGTTTATCGTGTGTATGATCTTTTACCATTCGAGTTTTTTTCCTTCATAATTTAAAAATGAGCCAGAGTTATCAAGATTTAGTTCATTTATAACATTGATCATTCGGGTAATGCTCTCAGGTATCTCTAATTTCGCACTTGTGCCACCCATATCGGTTTTTACCCATCCTGGGTGCAAAATAAGGACAGATATACCATCTTCTTTCCAATCTATTGATAAGCTTCTTGCTGCAGAATTAAGAGCTGATTTTGATGAGCGATAAAAATAAAATCTACCAGAGTAATTGTCGTCAATGCTTCCCATTTGACTGGATATAAAAACGACTTTCTTATCAGATCCCATTTTTAAGTTGTTCTTTAATTTTCGTGCGAGAATTATGGGTATCACAGCGTTAATTCTCATTTCATTCATCCAGGCATCT
This sequence comes from uncultured Pelagibacteraceae bacterium, assembly GCA_902617525.1. Taxonomy (GTDB): domain Bacteria; phylum Pseudomonadota; class Alphaproteobacteria; order Pelagibacterales; family AG-422-B15; genus CACNXQ01. Next base: position 7,817 of record CACMWW010000001.1, read on the forward strand.
ATATCAAGATCTTCTTTTAATTGTTCATCACTAAAAATACCTGCGTTGTGAATGAGTATATCAATTTTTTGAGACCCTATACTTGTTACAAAATTATTGACGCTTGCATCAGAAGTTAAGTCAAGTTCAGCGATGTCGATATTGTTAATTTCATTCAACTCTTTTGAGCTATCTTTATTTCGAGTGGTTGCAATGATGTTATGGTTTGTATTGCTGTATTGCTTTACAAACTCAAGCCCAAGACCTCGATTGGCTCCTATGATTAATATATTGCTCATTTTATATATAAACTTATAGTACGTTCATGAGCATTTTAGCAAATCCTCTTCGACTAATCTTCTTTTTTTATTTATTTTATCTTTATTACTCATATGTGCGACCTGTGCCCGCTAACTCTACAGTAAGAGAAGTAGCAAATTTTATTACTGATTATGGAATACACTTTATTTCATTTTTCATACTTGGCGCCTTGGCACAATTGGCTAATAATAAAAATAATGATTTTGTATTTGGTATCAGCTTAGCCCTGATCACAAGTGTTTTCATTGAGTTTATACATTTTTTTATACCATTTCGTATTTTTGATATAATAGAAGGTTTTGCAAATATAGTTGGTTGTGTATCAGCTATTTATCTAATAAGTTATTTAAGAAAGAAAAATGAGTAAACTTTTAATCAGAAATATATGTCAACCACCGGATAGCAATCCTTACGGCACCGCTCACGGAGCTTGGATTGTAAAGCAAATGGCCCATGGAGGCATTTATATGACTCAGCTTGTTTCAAAAGGAAATGCCGTATTAGTTGAGTCTAAAGTTAAATATAAAAATCCGATGCATGTTGGTAAATTCATCAATGTTTACGGATCGATTGTATCTGTAAAGCAGTCCAAAATGATATTCAAAATTACTGCGATGCGTTCTGAAATGAACCAAAAGGAAGTTGAAGTGGCGGTTGGGGAGTTTTCCTACGTTGCTATCAATGACAAAAATAAAACAAGAAAATTTAAACCAAATTTAAAGATCTAAAAAAGCCCCCAAATTAATGGGGGCTTAATGTAGTTAAAACGGAGCTCCACTCAAAAAGTGGAGGTTTCCACATCTACAATCACATGGAATTTCACTACTCGAGCAAAGCTCCTCTATACTACCTATAGACATAGACCACCTCCTTTCATTAAATATGGTTAAAACTGTATTAGTATATATAATTTACTGGATTCTTATTTCAATCAAGGAGTTTATTATGCAACCCGAATTAATTTTTGAGCCAGTCATCAATATGCTATGGCTTTCTTTGGCTGTTTTTGCCTTTGGGACAGTCCTCAGACTTAAGGCTATTGTCATCGATAAGAAGAATACAGAAGATGATTTTAAAATACCCACATTTGAAAACGGCAGTGAATTAATTCAAAATAGTCAGCGAAATTTGACAAATTTATTCGAATTTCCAATCTTCTTTTACGCGGTTTGCATTATGATTTATGTAACGGGAACAGTCGATGAGTATTTTATGTTATTGGCAACATGGTTCTTTTGGTTAAGAGTTTTACACTCAATCGTTCACATATTTTACAATAAAATCATACCTGGTGTTGCCTTGCCAGTTAGAACGTTATTTTGGTTACCGTCTACGATTATCCTGGCGTGGATGGCTTATCGAGCCTGCTCTTTAATGATCTGATGTTAACTAATATTTTAGTTCCAGCACTTGGGCTTATTTTATTAACTTTTGTTATTGGATTAATTCATACAATCGCATCAGTCAATTTAATGGGTAAAGGCAAGGACTGGGAGGAAAGTGGAATTCCTGTTGAGCCTTATAAAGATGCTCCTCTACATTTGAAAATTATAAAAAATAATATTTCAAATATATTTGAGTTTTCAGTTATTTTTTATTTTCTAATAGGGATCATCGTTTTTATTGAAATTGAAAGTAATTTTTTGCTAATTTGCGCATGGTTATATTTATTATTTAGAGTGATCCATTCCATTGTACATATCTGTTTCAATAATACTTCAGCAAGAGGTGCCATCTGGATTTTTTCTCAAACTGCTTTGTTGTTATTGTTTCTTGGAACTGCGTATTATGTTTTAAGTAGCTGATACCCCGGCATCAGATAATCTTTTCTTAAGTTTGCCTGTGAGCATTAAATAAGCCATATGATGATCACCAATGAGAGACCATAAAGGATATTTAAATGTAGCGGGTTTATTTTTTTCTATAAAGAAATGTCCAATCCATGCAGGACCATAACCTGCAAGTAAGATTAAAGGCAGGAATAAGTAATTTTGAGTTAGCAGCAGGGACCAGAATAGTACTTGGTAACCAATCGTTCCAAAATAATGCAGCATCCTTGTGCTTTTTTTGCTGTGTTCCCTTAAATAGAAAGGAAAAAAATCTTTGTAATTTGTATATCTAGCTGGATTTTCCATATAATAAACATTATATTTCGATCATGAATCTAGACAACAAAATAATGTACATAATGGTTGCTGCTTTTGTGGTCTTTATACTGATATCCAGCTTCAGCGCATAATTTCATGACAAATTTTGCCTATATTCCTGTATATGCGCTTAGATTCATGATTGCATATTTTATTGTAACGAATGCCGCGGCTATGATTTTATTTCCTGGAGGAACTTTATTTAATCCAGATTTAAATTCTTACTCTTTTAGTGGAAATTTTTTTAGTGACTTGGGAATCACATTTACTCGTGATGGCACTCAGAACTTTCTCTCAAGCTTTTTATTTAACAGCTCTTTGTTGATAATGGGACTATGCGCTGTCTCTCACGTATTTGTACCAAATTTATTTAGAGAGAATAAGAAAACTTATGTGATTTCAGTCATTGCATCAATTTTATTAGTTATTTCTGGAATATCTTTCATTGGCGTTGGTTTAACACCAGCTGATATTTATTTTGAAGAGCATGTTTGGTTTGTTATTTTAGCTTTTAACGCTCAAACTGTTGGTATTTTTTTTATGACAATCGCATTTTTACTGAGCAAAATAAGTAATAGATATACTATTGTTGCTTTTATCTATTTTATAAATGTCGCTCTTTATACAATCTTTGAAACAAGTGAGCCTCCACCTGACTTCAATCCATTTGAATTGGAAAATGTTGAAGAGTTCATAGATTACAACCGATTCACGATATCAGTTGTTTGGCAAAAAATAATTACAGTTATTTCTATGATCAGTATTCTGATCTTTACATTTGGTTACAAGAAACTTTTAAATGACTAGATTCTGGTGTGTACATATCCCAAGAATTGCATCTGCTTACTATATTTTTGCGGTAATCATTGCTATGCTTCTATACCCTGGCGGTAATCATATAGAACTAGATCAAGTAGGTTATTCATTTCATAAAAATTTTCTTAGTGAGCTTGGTTTTCATAAAACAATGTCTGGAGATTTAAATTTTTTTTCATCTTTTTTCTGGAATACTGCAATGTACATGCTCTTATTACAAGGCATAGCTTTTTTGTTTATTCCGAGTTTATTTAGGGTAAATCGTTACTCGTTTATATTTGCTTGTTTAGGAACATTATTTATGTTTCCGGCTTGTGTTTTTTTTGTAGGAGTTGCCTTAACACCAGGTGATATTTACTTTGATGCGCATCTATTTACTACAACTATGGCATTTAATTTATACTCTGTAGCAATTCTCTTTTATGTTCTTGCTTTTTTATTTAGTCCTTTATCAAACTATTATGCGTCAGGAGGTGTGCTACTTTTTATTGCAGTAGGAGTTTATGCCTATTATCTTGGTGACTTTCAACCGATTGATGCAATAAATGACCGTGTTCGTTTTTTAGAAACGTACACAATGGATTTCTTGATATTTAATGTAGTGTTACAGAAGGTGATGATTATTCTAATGATTACAACAATTATCATGTTTACGTTTGGCCTCGATAAGTTAATAGGAAAAAAAAATGCAAATGACTAAATTTTGGACAGTCTATATCATTCGATTTGTATCAATTTTTTTTGTTGTCTCAGTAATTATTGCTTCATATTTTTTTCCAGGAGGAAACATACATAATCCTGATCAAATTGGTTATTCATTTAGTCATAATTTTTTAAGTGAACTGGGTGGGTATATTACATTTGCGGGAGATATTAACAGTATTTCATCATTTTTTTTTAACTCCGCACTTTTTTGTTTTTTATTGGTCGGAATATCAAGTTTTTTCATTCCATCATTATTTACAGAAAATAAAGTTTCGTATTTTTGTGCGTGCATAGCAGCAGTACTTTTTTTCATTGGAATGGTATTTTTTGCTGGAGTAGCCCTAACGCCGCACGATTTATATAGAGATGCACATGTATTTTTTGCAATAAATGCATTTCGTTGGTTAGTACCAGCATCATTATTCTTTGTAATAGCCTTTTTTCTAAGTAATGCGGACAATAAGTATACTGTTGTGAATATTATTTTTCTTATATCAACCGTTATCTATGTAATTTATCAAATATACTCTGGTGATCCAAGATTGAATGAAGAACTATTAGTGCAAAATGTATTAATGCAAAAATCTATAGCAATAATCCATATTATCAGTATTTTTTCTCTTACCTTCTGCTTCAACAGCCAAATAAAGAATAAAAATTTATAAATTTGGAGTTTTGTTAATCCAAGGAGATATTTCCTCTAATTGTGCAGCCAGAGAGATTAATGTTTCTTCATCTGCATATCTTGATGCAAATTGTACGCCTAAAGGTAGACTGTCACTAGTCCAATATGTTGGTAATGAAATTGAAGGTTGCCCGGTGATGTTTTGAAGCATTGCATCAGGTGAGTACCATAAACTCTCAGGTGCTAAGTTATTGAGAATTGAGTCTCTGATTGATTGAACACGAAATACCCAACCCAATTTTAAAGTCATGATAATTTCACTTAAAATACTTGCTTGTTTGTTTGGTCTAATCTCGCCAATCAAAGGAGGTTTCTGAGATATGATAGGAGTCAAGACTACATCATACTTATCAGTTTCTTCCATTACCGATCGAGCAATCTTTTGCATAGTATATCGTGCCCAAGTGTAGTCACTCGCTCTGAAACTTTTACCCAAATAATTAAATAGTCTAGTTGCAGTTTCAACTTCGTTTTTCTTAAATCCTCTGCCAACAACATCTTTCAATTCATTAAACATCTGGGTTACATGAGAGGATATAGTTATTGTAAATGCTCTTGCAGCAAGAAGTCCGTCATAACTGAAATTCATTTCTTCAACATCGTGACCTAAGTCTTCACATAACTTGGCGTTGAATTTAATTGCTTCAATTGCATCAGGTGAGGGTTCAATTCCAACAGGACTTTTAAGATTAAATCCAATCTTAAGTTTATTTTTTTTACTCAAGGCTTCAACAAGAGAACCTTTTTTGTATGGAATGCCATAAGGATCACCCACAACATTTCCGAACAAACAATCATACATATAAGCTGTGTCTCTGACTGTTCGAGAAACAATACCGGAGTGGGTAAGGCCTCCCCATTTATCACCGTGAGAAGGTGCGAATGATGTTCTTGCTCTATTAGGCTTTAATCCAACCAGACCACATGATGCTGCGGGAATTCGAATTGATCCACCACCATCACTTGCATGTGCAATAGGAACTATGCGACTTGAAACAGCTGAAGCTGCACCACCACTTGAACCACCTGTCGTTCTATTGGTATCCCAAGGATTTCTCGTTGGGCCGAATTCAGTTGGCTCAGTTGTAACCATGAGACCGTATTCAGGTGTTGCAGATTTTCCACATATAACAGCACCAGTTTCTCTAAATTGTCTTGTGAGGTGATTGTCGTAAGGCATTTTAGTGTTTTTTAAATACTTGCTGCCTTGCATCATGTGATAGTTAGCTAAAGAACTATCCATGTCTTTCATAAGAAATGGAACTCCAATAAAAGTTCCATTTAAATCTTTGTTTCTATTTATTGACTCGAATGCATAGTGATACATTGTACGATGCACTGCATTTAATTTAGGGTTCAGTTTTTCAATTAGATCAATGGCACTATCAAGAGGATCAATAGGGGATATTTCTTTATTTCTAATTAATTCGGCTATGCCCAAACCATCATAATTTGTATATTCTTTGAAAATAGCCATTATTGATTATATTAACCCCAAAAATATGATAATCTCTTTAAAATTTTTTTAATGATTCAGTCTATTTAAAACCTATGACAGATGCAAATAAGAAAAAAGGAAACCCAGTCATTAATTTTATTAAAAGGTACTTTTTTACAGGTCTTTTAATATCGGCGCCAATTGGAGCGACGATTTACATTACAATATTTATTGTCGAATTTATTGCTGGTCTGGTTCCAGACAGATTTAACCCAAATGGGCTGCTACCTGAGATCATTGGCTATAAAATTCCTGGCCTAGAATTAATTATAGCATTTCTATCTTTTATCTTAATTGGTCTAATATTTTCAACCTTATTTGGAAAAGCCATTCTTGGTTATTTTGACAATCTTATTACACGTATTCCATTAGCTGGTAATGTCTATAAAGCTATCAAACAGATCACTGAGACATTCTCAAATACAGATTCAGCGTATCAAAAAGTTGTTCTCATCGAGTATCCAAGAAAAGATATATATGCAATTGGCTTTATGACTGGTGAGACAAAAGGTGAGATTAAGGAAAGACAAAAAATAGAAATGGTCAATGTATTTGTTCCAACCACACCAAATCCTACCTCAGGGTTTTTACTCTTCATACCTAAAGATGATATCGTTGAACTCGATATGTCTGTTGAAGATGCGATTAAATTAGTTGTATCAGCCGGTATGGTGGTTCCACCAAGGAAGTAGTTAGCCAGTTTTCAAATAATCGATTGCAACTTGATTTCTAAATAGATGCAAAAGTGTCCTTTGTGCTTTGCCTGCAGATTTTTTTAAATCCGGATCTTCTTTAACGATATCCATGGCAACACCTCTCGCTTCCTCGAGTATATGCTTATGCTTATCTAGATTTGATAATCTAAAATTTGGAATACCACTTTGTTTTGAGCCTAATATTTCCCCAGCACCTCGAATATCAAGGTCTTCTTCGGCGATTAAGAAACCATCGTTTGTCTCCTTCATCACTTTTAATCTTCGTTTAGCATTATCGGTGAGTGGCCCTTCAAAAAGTAATATGCATGTTGACTGTGCATTTCCTCTGCCAACTCTTCCTCGAAGTTGATGAAGTTGTGATAGGCCATACCTCTCAGAATTCTCAATAATCATTACAGTTGCATCAGGGTCGTCTATTCCTACTTCTATTACTGAAGTTGCGACTAAAATATCTATTTTATTATCTTTAAACTTTGACATGACATCATTTTTTTCATCTTGAGACATTTGACCGTGAACTAAACCAACAATGTTTGATGAGTAATATTTTTTTAAGTCATTGACCCTTGAATTGACTGATTGCAACTGAAGCTTTTCAGACTCATCAATTAAAGGGCAGACCCAGTAAATCTTTTGTTTCTTATTTAATATTTTTGTAAGGCTTTCTTTTAGTTGGTCAATTTTATTGATATTGATTGATTTGGTAATTATTTCCTTTCTGTTTTTAGGTTTTTCAGAAATTTTGGATATATCCATATCTCCATACGCTGCCAATTCCATCGTTCGAGGTATGGGAGTAGCAGTCATCAATAAGATGTCACAACTATCTCCTGCTTTTTCATTTAATAAAATCCTTTGGTGCACTCCAAACTTATGTTGTTCATCAATGACAACCAAGCCTATATTTTCAAAGTTTACTTTTTGCTGAAATAATGCATGCGTTCCAATAATAATGTCTGCTTCAAAATTATGATTATTTTTATTAGAGGATGTAATTAGTGAACATGTTAGGTTTAAATCACTAATAAATTCTTTGATTGTATTAAAATGCTGCTCAGCAAGAATTTCTGTTGGTGCCATTAAAACTGATCTTTTATTATTTTCAATGCATTGCATCATAGCAAATAATGCAACAATGGTTTTCCCGCTACCTACATCTCCTTGTAGAAGTCTTAACATTTTACTTGAACCTTCTTGATCGTTTGAAATTTCTTCAATAGTTGTTTCTTGATCACCAGTGAGTTGAAATTTCAATTGATCTCTTAATTGTTTTGATAATTTATTTTTTCTAGGAAGTGAAATTCCATTTTTATGACTAATTTTGTTTTTAATTAATCTAATTGTTAACTGTTGAGAGAACAACTCATCAAAAACAAGCCGTTCTATATATTTATTATCATCATTTTCTTTCACATCTTTTGGGTTATGCATTTGATAAATAGAGTCTTTCCATGATGGCCATTTGTTTCTTTCTAAAACTTTCTCAGGTATCCATTCAGGCAATTCATCAACCATACTTAGTGCAGAATTAATTGATTTTTGGATAATTTTAGATGTCATTCCTGCCGTTAATGGGTAAACACACTCAATCTTTTTAACAGAATCTAAGTTTTTAATATCAACTACATGATGTGGGTGTGTAATTTGATACAAATCGTTAAATTTTTCAATTTTACCACTAATAACCCTAGTGCTTCCGATCGGTAAGATTTTTTTTATGTATGGACCTCGTAGATTAAAATAAACGACCGACATTTGTCCGCTGTCATCCGAGACATTTACTCGATATGGCATTCTTCTATTAAAAGCCGGTGCGTGACTATCAACTTTAACAACGACAGTTGCAATACTTCCTTCTTCCAAATCAACAATCTTAGGACTGTTTCTTCTGTCTATGTATGCGGCTGGTTTATGGAATAATAAATCAACAATGTATTTACCGCATAATCTCTCAATTATTTTAGCGTTCTTTGGTCCAATCCCTTTAATCGTCATTATATTTGAAAAAAGCTTGTATAAGATCTTTGGCCTCATATATGTATTGTATCAAAGATCGATAAAAAAAATATGAACGATTTACATACACTTCAAAAAAAGCTTCAGTTCAAATCCTCCCATCGGGGGTCAAAGGAAATGGATATTCTCTTGGGATCTTTTGTTGAGAAATACATCAAATTGTTTAATGAAGGTGAGCTTCAAATGTTAGAGGCTATATTAGAACTTGATGATAATGACATATATCGATATGCGCTAGATAAGGTGACAATTCCAAAAGAAATTGACAATCGCGTCATGCATTTACTCAAAGATTTTACGATGCTTAAAAAATGACGAAACCACGCTTAAAGACTCAAGTTAATGAGAATTTAAATATCAACATTGATGAAAAATTTGATTATGAAAGAACAATTAACTATTTATCTGCCAATGGTTATGCACGCGTAAGTTCAATTCGTGAAAATGGTGAATTCTCTGTAAAAGGAGATGTTATTGATATTTTTCCAACAGACTTCAAGAATCCAGTTCGTATTAACATATTTGGTGATGAGATCGAAAAATTTGAGGAATTTAATCCTAAAAATCAAAAATCGATACAAAGTCTGTTCAGACTCATAATCAAACCCTTTAATGAGTTCTCTTTCAATCAAAGCAAACGAACAATTAAAGCAGATACTTTTTTAACTGATCTCAGTACTTTTGAACAAGATGATCTAATTGTTCATGTTGATCATGGAATAGGAAAATTTAATGGATTAAAAAATGTTACTGTCCTAGAAAACGATCATGATTGCATTGAAATAACATATTTCAATAATGATAAACTTTATGTACCTGTTGAGAATATTGAACTTTTGTCAAAGTACGGTGGGAATAGTGAATTCGCACAAATTGATAAACTTGGAAGTTCAAATTGGCAATTTAGAAAAGCTAGCGCAAAAAATAAAATAAATGAAATTGCCGAAGATTTAATAAAAGTTGCGGCAGAAAGATCTCTAAAAGAAGCGACAAAATATACCGTTCAAGAACCTTATTATTCAAATTTTATAAATGAATTTGAATTTCAGGATACCGAAGATCAAGCAAATGTAACATCAGAATTACTGTTTGATCTAAATAGTGGACTTCCAATGGACCGTTTGATATGCGGTGATGTTGGCTTTGGTAAGACAGAAGTTGCATTAAGAGGAGCATTCAATGTAGCCATGAGCGGTGCTCAAGTTGCATTTATTGTTCCGACAACACTACTATGCAGTCAACACTATGAAAATTTTACAAAAAGATTCAAAAACTTTCCATTGAAAGTAGACCAAATCTCAAGATTAAACTCAACTTCTGAAAACAATAAAATTATTGAAAGAATTAATAGTGGAGAAAGTGATGTAGTTGTTGGGACACATGCACTTCTTAACAGTAAAATTAAATTTAAAAAATTAGGTATGCTGATTATTGATGAAGAGCAGCACTTTGGAGTTTCTCAAAAAGAAAAAATTAAGTCATTGCGGTCAAATGTACATGTGCTTGCTTTAACAGCTACGCCAATACCACGCACGTTACAAATGTCACTTGTAGGTCTCAGGGATTTGTCAATTATTTCTACAGCACCATTAAATAGGCAAAATATAAATACTGAAGTTATTGATTTTAATGATGAAAAAATAATCTCTGCAATTGAATATGAATTAAGTCGTAATGGCCAGGTGTATTATGTCTGCCCAAGAATTAACGAATTAAAAGAAGTTGAGGATTTTTTAAAAAGTAAACTTCCAAATGTAAAGTATCAAATTGCCCACGGTCAAATGCCGTCCAAAAACCTTAAAAATACGATGATTGATTTTTATAATAATGAATTTCAATTATTACTGTGCACCACAATTGTCGAGTCGGGTCTGGATTTGCAGAAAACTAACACAATGATTATTCATAATTCTGATAAATTTGGATTATCTCAACTTTATCAGTTAAGAGGACGAATTGGCAGATCTAATATTGAAGCATTTTGTTTTTATACAGTTAAAGACATCAATGGAATAACTGAAAATGCTTACAAAAGACTTATGCTTCTTAAAAAATTTAATTCTAGAGGCTCAAGTTTTAATCTTTCGAGTCATGATTTAGATATGAGAGGATCAGGAAACATTATAGGCGATGCTCAATCTGGGCATATTAGAGAAGTTGGTCTCGAACTTTACCATAAATTGCTAAAAGATAAGATATTGGAATTAAAATCAGATACATCGACAGTTGATAATGAGTGGTCTCCACAAATAAATCTTGGTTTAAGCGTCTTAATACCTGAAAAGTATATGCCAAATTTAAACACTAGACTGTTTTATTACCGGCAGCTTGCCTACTTAAGTTCGAGTGAGGAATTAAGAAAAATTAAGGAAGAAATGAGTGAGCGATTTGGCGAAGCTCCAAAAGAGGTTGAACATTTGTATAACATCACTGAGCTTAGAATTATATGTAAACAGTTGAAAATAGAAAAATTTGATATTGGAAATAAAGGTTTAACTATAAAATTTAAAAATAATCATTTCGAAAAAACAGACCAACTGGTTGAATTTATGTCTCAATATAAGTATGACTTAAAGTTAAGATCAGACCAAACATTGGTGTATAATTACCAAAAAACATCAAATAAAGATCGAATATATAAAGCTTTTTCTTTTGCAAAGGAATTGCAGGCATTATAGTAGAAACATGGGTGTTTTATCTGGATATAAGATAATCGAATTATCAGGGATTGGGCCAGGGCCATTGTGTGGAATGTTGTTTGCCGATCTTGGTGCTGAGGTTATTCGTGTTGATAGAAAAAATACCGTTATGCCTAATCAACAACCAAAATTTGATATTACAGGAAGAAGTAAGAAATCTATTTGTTTAAATTTAAAGGATCCCGAGTCTAAAGAGGTTTTATTTAAATTAATTAAAAATGCAGACGCGCTAATAGAAGGTTATCGACCAGGGGTAACTGAAAAACTAGGGATTGGACCTGAAGAATGTTTAAAACAAAATGAAAAGTTAGTTTATGGAAGAATCACTGGTTGGGGTCAAAATGGTCCTCTTGCACAGGCAGCTGGTCACGATATTAATTATATCGCATTAGCAGGCGCTCTATATTCAATTTGGGGTGAAAATAAACCATCAATACCACTTAATTTAATTGGTGATTATGGAGGAGGCACCATGTTTCTTGCATTCGGTGTATGCGCAGCTTTACTGTCAGCAAATAGAACGGGTAAAGGACAAGTAGTTGATGCCGCTATGATTGATGGAGTTTCGGTTCTTACATCAATATTTCATAGTTTATCTCAGTCAGGAGTATGGAATGTAAATAACAGAGGTAATAATTTATTTGATGGCGGCGCGCCCTTTTATCAAGTCTATGAGACAAAAGACAACATGCACGTCTCAATAGGTTCTTTAGAGCCTCAATTTTATCAACTCTTAATTGATAAATTAAATCTTGGTGATGAATTTAAAAATCAAATGCAATTAGATCAGTGGGATAATATGAAAAGTAAATTAGCTGAAATATTTAAAACCAAAACAAGGGATGAATGGGATGAAATCTTTGAAGGGTCTGATGTTTGTTATTCACCAGTTCTCTCTATCGAAGAGGCAGCTAATCATAAACACATGAAGGCGCGTGATAATTTTGTAAATATTAACGAAGTACGTCAACCATCACCAGCACCACGTTTTAGTGTTACGCCATCCGAAAAACCATCTCCTGCACCTGAAGTTGGTCAAGATAACAAAAGCATAATGCTTGATATTGGTTTTTCTGAGGAACAAATCAAAGAATTAGAAAATAAAGGAGTTCTATTATAGTGCCTAGTTTCGATGTTGTTAGTAGAGTTGAAATGCAGGAGGTTGATAATGCTATATCTAATTCAATGAAGGAAATTGGACAGAGATATGACTTTAAAGGTTCTGCTTCAAAGCTAGAGAGAACTGAGGGAGGGATTATTTTATTATCTGAAGATGAAATGAAGGCTAAACAGGTATTAGATATTCTAATTTCAAATTTAATAAAACGTAACGTTGACCCAAAGGTAATAAAACTAAAATCATCTGAAAGTGCATCTGGCAATACAATCAGACAAAATTACGATTTATTAGAGGGTATTGATCAAGAGGTAGGTAAAAAAATTACAAAATTAATCAAAGAGTCAAAATTGAAAGTGCAAGCAAAAATTCAAGGAAATGAGCTGAGAATAAGTGGCGCAAAAAAAGACAATTTACAAGAAGCCATATCGAAAATTAAAGAGCTAAAATTAGAATTACCTCTTCAATATATTAATTTTAGAGACTGAGTTATCTTAACGGTTGGTCTGTTGTTATTTCTTGTTCTTTAATTTTCTCTCTGTACAGAATAAAAATTCCTGCTGAAACAATAATTAATATTCCTATTATTGTTCTCAATGAAACAGTTTCACTCCAAATAAACCATCCCAATAGTACGGCCCAAATTAAAAATACATACTCAAACGGTGCAACAATATAAGGTTTACCGTATCGATATGCGTTGAAAATAAATACAAAACCAAAAATTACACAAACACCAACTAAAAATAACATCAAGAGAGTTGTTGTGTCATTGAATGACCAGTATCTAAATAAAAATTCTAAAATTTCATTTCCAGAATTATCCATATCTAAATAGAAACCAGAATAGGTAATTATGGGACATAAAATTATAGTAGCGATGTAAACATGAAGTGTTTGAGTGTAAACATTATCCTCATTTGAGGTATATTTTATTATAATCATACTTCCTGAATATCCTGCAGCACATAGTATTGGAAATATCATAAATATATTAATGGTCTCGAAATCTGGTGAAACAATGAGCATTACACCTGCAAAACCATAAACAATTGTTAGCCATCTAATGATACCAACTTTTTCTTTCAGAAAAATAGATGAAAATATAGTTATAAAAAATGGTGCTGTAAAAAAAAGAGCGGTTGTAACTGCAAAAGACAAGTAAGCAAGACCAATATAATAAAATACGAACGCAAATATAAACATTATTGTTCTAAAGATTGTTAATTTTGGATAATGAGTTGTCCAAATTAGTTTTTGGCCTGTAAAATAAAAAAATAGTACAAGAAGAACAATAGCAATTACGCTTCTTGCAAACATGACCTGAAGTATTGATATGTCAACGGCTAATAACCTTACTGCAGTATCTTGAAATGCAAAAGCAGTCATGCCCATTAAAATATATGCTATTGCTAGAAAATTGTTCTCTTTTGCCATTAATAAAATATTAATACATAAGTTTTAGTAATAAAATATATTAATTGTTCTATAAGATTTGATATTAAATAATCTGCTAGTCAAAAAATATTGAGCAGTATAAAAAAAGTAATTTATTATGGTAAAAATTGATACTGAATACGACTATATAATTGTTGGCGCTGGGTCTGCTGGATGTGTATTAGCGAATAGATTGACCTCAAATTCAAAGAATACTGTCCTTCTTCTTGAAGCGGGTGGGGAAGACAAATCCTTAACATTAAAGATGCCTGCTGCTGTTTTATCGAATCTTAAAAGTACTAAACACAATTGGGCATTTAAAGGTGAGCCAGAACCCGAACTAAATGGTCGTCAACTTCAACATGACCGCGGTAAAACCCTTGGTGGCTCATCATCAATAAATGGAATGGTCTATATAAGAGGAAACACACTTGATTATGAGGGTTGGAGACAAATGGGATGCGATGGATGGGGATACGCAGATGTCTTGCCATATTTTAAGAAAATGGAATGTTATAGTGGAGGAGGGGATGATTTTCGAGGTGAGTCAGGTCCATTAAAGGTACATAGAAGCATTCCCAAAGACCCACTTTCTCTGGCTTTTATTAATGCAGGAAAAGAAGCAGGATATAAAGAAACTGATGATATAAGCGGATTTTGCCAAGAAGGTTTTGGTATATTTGATCGGACAGTATTCAACGGTGAACGATGGAGTGCATCAAAGGGTTACCTTGATCCGATACGTAATAGAAAAAATTTAACAATTTTAACAAATGCGCTTGTTTGCAATTTAAATTTTGAAGATAACACAGCAGAAGGCATATGTTTTAAAAATAAAAATAATGAAATAGTAAATGTAAAGGCTAAAAAAGAAGTAATTCTGAGTGCTGGTGCAGTTGGATCACCACACATACTTATGCTCTCAGGAATTGGGCCAAAAGAGCATTTAGACTCAATAGGAGTTAATACATTAGCTGATTTACAAGGTGTTGGACAAAATCTTCAAGATCATCCTGATTTTATTATGAAATATAAATGCTTAAAACCTGTTTCACTTTGGCCAAAAACAAAGAGATTTAGTAGTATAGGATCTGGCATCCAATGGCTATTAACTAAAGAGGGTATGTGTGCATCCAATCATTTTGATACTGTTGCATGTGTAAGATCAGCACCTGGTGTTGAGTACCCTGACTTACAATTATGTATTTCACCAATTGCCATGAAAGACAATAGTTGGGAACTGCTTCAAGAACATGCATTTCAAGTTCACGTCGGTTTGATGCGAACTCACAGTCGTGGTAAGATCGAATTACGATCAAAAAATCCTGCTGATCCGCCTCGCATTCTTGTTAATTATCTCAAAGACAAACGTGATAGAGAATTGTTACGTAAGGGCATTCATTTGGCGCGCGAACTACTTAATCAACCTGCTTTTTCAAACATAAAGGGTGATGAAATCTTTCCTGGTGAAAACTACAAATCAGATGACGAACTTGATGCAAAATTAAATTCCAACATTACGAGTCAATGGCACTTGTGCTGTACGGCTCGCATGGGGCTAAAAACAGATAAACATGCAGTTGTTGATAATCAAGGCAGAGTTCATGGCTTCAATAATTTGCGAGTCGTTGATGCTTCGATTATGCCTTTTGCTACAAATGGAAATACAAATGCACCAACAATTATGATTGCTGAAAAAATAAGTGACAACATATTGGGTGATAACCCTCTGCCTCGAATTGAATTAAAAACCTGGCAAAGTCCTAACTATCAGATCTATCAAAGGTAAGTATTTAGATCGTAAAATATTAATACATAAGTATTAGTATTAAAATATACTAATTACTAACTCAAATTTCATACTTAACATAAATTCAATCAATAATTTTTTTACAAAGGAGACATCATGTTACACATAAGCAAATGGGAAAGACAAGAAAATGCAAGCAGAGATAAACTGGGAACAGCTGCATTGAATTTGTGTAAGGTTGCAAAAAGTACTGATGGAGTTCATTCAGCAAAATTCTATTGGCCAAATCCAAATATGGTTGCATTTGTAGTAGAAGCTGAAACAGGTTCTTGGGGAATTGGAGCTGAGCCTACGGGAGAGGCAATGAAGGCATTTTTTGATTTAGGTGATGCCGCATCTTGCGTGATGGATGAAACATGGGTTGATGCTAGTCTTGGTCAAAAAAGGTCTGATAGAGCAGGTTAATAAAAATTCATCTGGCGGAGAGGGTGGGATTCGAACCCACGAACGAGTTTCCCCGTTGCTGGTTTTCAAGACCAGTGCTTTCAACCGCTCAGCCACCTCTCCCTTGAAGAGATCAATTTATTGAATTTATTATTTAAAACAATAATTAATTTAGAAATCCAACCTTGCTGATTGTATATACAGTCAGTAGTGAAATTGCAGTGCAGAGTGCCATACCCCATGCGATATCTGAAATAACAATAGTCCAGTTAAATACATTAAACACCGCTTTAACAGTTAGTGCGTATGTTGCATAAGTAGCAAGACCATACATAGCAGCTGGCACTATTACACTTGTTAATGAAGCATTCTTAAATGGAGCCACTACAAAATAAACAAGTCCGAGTACAAATATTAGATAAAAAATTACAGCAGAGGTTATATCGAGATTAATTTTTAAATTATCTGGTAGATTTTTATTATAAATACGTACAACAAATGTTTGAATACCGATTGTATCGATTATCAAAAAGTAAAATAGGGTAGTCAAATAGAGTTTTATCATAGACAATTAAATTAATGAATAAACAAGCTTTGATCAATGCATTATTTAGTTCTTTAGGAGCTTTTGTATGCATTGGATTCCTAGCCTATTTAAATTCTTCAATTGAAGGTGCGATATGGCTTATACCGCCCTTTGGCGCATCAATGGTTTTAGTCATGGCTGTTTATGACAGTCCTCTAGCGAAACCTAAAAATTTAATACTTGGCCATATACTATCAGCACTATCTGGGGTAATTATTTTTCATCTTCTCGGTAATACGTTTATCTCATTAGGCTTTGGAGTCGCTTTAGCTGTTTTTGTGATGATGATCACTAATACCGTGCATCCGCCTGCTGGAGCAAATCCAATAATTGTTATATTAACTGGTCAGACTTTAAGCTTTGTTTTCTTACCTGTTGCAGTTGGGGCTTTTATAATTGTGGCTTTTGCTTACTTGTATAACAAGCTTCTCAAAAGAAATTATATTTAAGAAATTTTATTAAGCTTTTCTACTTCAGAGCAATACTGATCAATAAAAGCTGTTCTCATTGGGTTTGGAGGCAAGCGATCGAATCTAAAAGATTCAATGTTCTTTAGTTGATTTGTAGAGATTTTTGTTTTTGAAGCGATGGTTTTTAAATCTATTGAGATAGATTTTCGAAGTTTTGAAATTTCCTTGATTTTATTTACTAACTCTTCATCCATATCGGTTTTGCTGTTATCAAGTTTTTTATATGGCATGACAAACATTCCAGTTTCATTCTGTACCATATTAGTGATTTCTCCAAGTGTTTAATTTGTAGGTGCAGAAAAACCGCACCTACATTGGGCTTTATATTAATTATCTAATAATATGGTTTAAAATTAAAGTTTATAAATACCCATTTTGGGTTATATTAATAATCTAAATTTTACTCGGACCATCAAATAAAACGTCAGCATTTTTTAATCTATCAATTAATGTTAAACCTAGGCCAGTTGAAGTGGTTAAGACGCCTCCAGCATTGGTATTTGGAAGATTTTCAGTATTTAATGCAAGACATAGAGCGGACTCGCATATTAATTTAGCTGTAGATTTATAACCAGGATCACCTTTGCAAAACATCCTCAATTTATATTTTTCGTTATTTTTATTTTTTCCGATAAAAATACTCTCAAACCAACCATTTTCTCTTGTTTTTTTATCAGGTCCATTACCAGCTTTAGTAAATAATTTTCTAAAGAGGCCACTTATTGGGCTTATTAACATCAGCCCAAAAACAGCAAGTCCAGCTGTTACAAGAAATGCTGAGCTATATTTTTTTAACATCATATATTCTTGATATTTAAATTCACTTCCATAGCTTGCCTGATTTTTGTCGTGAATTTCAGAGCTTCTTCTGACAACCCTAGTGTTTGCAATTGCCATAACAAAGGGTGCAGACCATGATTCAATATCATCGATGTATTTTATTTTGAAATTATCCTTATTTTCAGAAATATTTTGAGTTTTTATATATTCCTTTGAATTGAGTAAAAATGGGTGCCCCATTGAATATTTGCTTTTGTAGTTACGCATGGAAAACGCACTTTCAATTGTGCCTCCACTTACACCTCCATTACCTCGATGATAACCATCAATTCTCTGTAGCTCTTGATTGAGACTTCTTTGCAAGTAAAAGCACCCCATATCTGATGGAATAGAATCGTAACCACATGATGGAATGATTTTTATTTGCTTTTTTTCTGCTGCTTCATGATGTTTATCAATAAGGTCACGCACCCAAATATTTTCCCCAGTAATGTCTAAATAATGAGTTCCAGCTTCAACACATTGTGTAACTAAATTATCGCTATACCTGTTAAATGGGCCAGCTAACGATGCAATAACACGCGTTTTGGAAGCAATTTTTAGTAAATTTTCACTATCTCCACTGTCTGCAATAAAATAATCAGGTTTACATTTACTATTATTGGATATGTTGACTAATTTATCCTCATTACGTCCCGCTATAGCCCAATTTAGGTCCCTATAGTTTTCATCTAAGTACTCAACAGCTAATCTTCCGGTAAAACCAGATGCCCCATAGATTATTAAATCGTATTCTCTATTCATATTTATGTAATATTTGCAAAATTATGTTAAAATTATCGTATGTTAGACTGGATAATAGGTGGCCTAGTAACGATCTCATTCTTATATCTACTTTATTGGGCATTGACACTGATTTTTGCATAAAGTGATTGAATTTTTAATTTCATTATTTCAAGACCTGTCACTTATATTTTATTCATTTTCATTCATTATTTTGATTTTGATAGTGGGAGCGTATTTATTTAATTTATTTAAAAATATTAAGTAAAATCAGTATATTATAATACTATATTAAAAAAATACTTTAATGATTACTTTTATTAAAAATTTACATTATTAAAATGATACAAAACATTGATTATATTGACACAAACAGAATTACTTTAGGTATTGTTGCAAATGCCAATAATGATTTAATTCTGAAGACAATTATGGATGCAGAAAGTCAAAAATTAATAAATCCAGTACTCATAGGAAATATTGATTTTATGACTACCTTTATTGATAAGCATAAATGGTCATTATCAAAAGATAAATTAATTGAGAGTTATTCAGAAGAAGAGTCATCAAAAATTGCCTGTGAAGTAGCGAGTAGGGACACCAGTTTAGAAAACAATATAATCATAAAAGGTCATCTTCATACAGATGTTTTGATGGGTGAGTATATAAAAAAAGAATATAATTTAAGAATAAGGGGAAAGCGCTTAAGCCACATTTGGTTTATGACTTTTCCAAATGACACGCGTCAGCCAATTATCATTACTGATGGTGCTTTGAACATATCACCAAGCTTAGAAACTAAAAAATATATTTTATCGAATGTTCTCGAGTACACAAAAAAAATTCCATCTTTCAATCCATATGTTGCCGTTTTATCAGCAACTGAAGAGCAACTAAAGCAAATGCCAAGCTCTATTGAAGCACATGATCTCGTTGAATGGGCAAAAATTAATTATTCAGATACTCCTGTTGAAGGACCTTTTGCTTTAGATAATGCTATTTCACAAGAGTCAGCAAAAATAAAAGGAACACTAGGGATAGTTCCAGGAAATGCCAATGTTATTATTGTTCCAAATATAGAAACAGGAAATGCACTCGTTAAATCCCTTGTACATTTTGCGAACGCTACTGCTGGAGGATTTGTAATTGGCGGTAAAAGTCCTGTTGTTATAACAAGTAGATCAGATGATGAAAAATCTAGAATGGCATCTATAATAAATGCTGTAATTTGCACCTATTAATTATTTAAAAGCTTGATTTAAGTCCTCTATAAGATCATCACTGTCTTCTATGCCGACAGATAATCTGACTAGCTTTTTGGGCACTTGATTAAAGGATTTATCGTCTAAATATGCATGTGTCATTAAAGCAGGGGACTCAATTAAAGACTCAACTCCCCCCAAACTCTCAGCTATAGTAAAAATTCTTAATTTACGCATAAACTTGGATATTTCTGATATATTTCCATCATAGATAAAAGTGATCATTCCACCAAACCCGTTCATTTGTTTAAGCGCAATATCTTTCTGTTTATGATTTGGTAACCCAGGATACGTTACGTTTAACGCTTTTTTATGTGATCTTAAAAAGCGAGCTACTTTAATTCCATTTTCATTATGTTTTTTCATTCTAATAGCTAGTGTTTTAATTCCTCTCAAAGTAAGAAAACAATCAAAAGGACTTGGAACGGCGCCCGTAGAATTTTGTATTAGGGCTAATTTTTTCTCAAGTTTTTTATTCTTTCCAATTACCAAGGCTCCACCAATAACATCAGAGTGGCCATTGATATATTTTGTTGTCGAGTGATTAACAATGTCAATTCCATGCTCTAGCGGTCTTTGATTGTAAGGTGTGGCAAATGTATTATCACATACAGTTATAAGCTTATTTTTTCTTGCAATACGGGATATTCTTTTTAAGTCCGTAATTTTAAGCAGTGGATTTGTTGGAGTTTCAATCCAAATCATTTTTGTATTCTTTTTAATTTCTTTTGAAAAATTTGTATTTAAATCAACGAATGTGAATTCAATATTTGATGACTTGCTCTTAATTTCATTAAACAACCTAAAAGTACCACCATATAGGTCATCAAAAGCAATTACATGATCTCCAGGCTTTAAAAGATCTAAAACCGCTGTTTGAGCAGCAACCCCTGAAGCAAATGCAAATGCTTTATGTCCGCTTTCTAATTCAGCAATTGAATTTTCTAAAACTTCTCTTGTAGGATTTTGGCTTCTTGAATATTCATATCCTTTATGCTCTCCAGGTCTATCGTGAGCATAAGTGGATGTTGCATAAATAGGAGTCATTACGGCTCCGGTTAATGGATCTGTTTTGACCCCAGCATGCACTGATAAAGTATCAAGCTGATTTATTTTCTTTATATAAGATTTTTTTCTTTTAACCATTCTTCATTATACGCTGTATTTAAATATTTTTCACCATTATCACAAACAAATGTAACTACATTTTTTTCTTTATCTTGGTCCTTGCAATATTTAATTGCCGCTGAAATAAGAGTTCCACTTGATGAGCCTCCCAAAATTCCCTCCTTCAAAGCCAATTCTCTAATCATGCTAAATGCTTCTTCGTTTGTAACTTCATAAGCTTTTTTTATATACTTTAATTCTAAAGTCTCAGGAATGAAATCTTCACCTATACCCTCAACAAGCCATGAATAGTCCGCTTTTTTTAATGGCTTGTTTTCGACGGCATCTTTAACTATTGAACCCTTTGGATCCGCAAGAACCATTTCTGTCTTTGGACTATGCTCTGAAAAAAATTTACCTAAGCCTGAAATTGTTCCTCCTGTACCAACGCCACAAACAACAGCATCAACATCATTATTCATTTGATCCAGAATTTCTGGACCAGTTGAATATTCATGAGCCTGGGGATTTGACATATTTGTAAACTGGTTTGCCATAAATGAATCAGGAGTATTATTTGCAACTTCTTTAGCTACATTTACATAATGCTCAGGACTATCAGGTCCTACATCACTCCTTGCCAAAATAACTTCTGCTCCGAGAGATTTAAGATGAAGTATTTTGTTGTGGTTCATTTTATCGAGTATCACAACTTTTGACTTATATCCCTTTAAGAGAGCTATTAAAGCTAGACCCAGTCCAGTATTGCCAGCTGTAGCCTCAACAACCGTTGAACCCTTCTTTAACTTTCCTTGAGTTTCAGCGTCCTCAATGATTCTTAGGGCCACTCTATCTTTTATGGATGAGCCTGGATTAAGACTTTCCATTTTAAGAAAAAGGTTACATTTTCCGGTGTCTAAATTTTTAGCTTGAACAATCGGAGTATTACCAATTAAATCAACCAATGACTTTATTTTCTTCATCAAATTTAATTATTTATATTTCTAAATTAGTTAGTTTATTTACTGCAATAACAGTATTTACTATAATTAATTTATCCTCATTGCAAGCAGATGAACAAGGATCTTTTGAAGATTGGCTTATTTATATTGAAAATCTAGCACTCAAAGAGGGGATCTCGAAAGATACAATAAATAATAGCATTAAGAATATTACACAGAATGAAAGAGTATTAGAACTTGATAGATCACAACCTGAATTTACTCTTACGCTTGAGAAATATTTATCGAATACTACTCCCGCAAGTAGAGTAAAAAAGGGAAAAAAGCTCTATAAAGAAAATAAAGATATTCTAGAAAAAGTTTCAAATGAATTTGGTGTTCAACCACGCTTCCTTTTAGCTCTATGGGGCATAGAAACAAGTTTTGGTAAATTTACAGGATCGTTTAATGTAATACGTTCACTCTCAACATTATCTCACGATCTTCGTAGAAGAGACTTTTTTACTGAGGAGCTAATTAATGCACTTAAAATTATTAATGAAGGACACATTAATGCAGAGAATATGATGGGTTCTTGGGCAGGTGCAATGGGTCAAAACCAATTTATGCCTTCAAGTTTTTTAAGTTATGCAATTGATTACAATAAGGATGAAAGAAAAGATATATGGACCACCCTAGATGATGTATTTGCATCTTCCGCTAATTATTTAAGCAGCTCAGGATGGGATGATAATCTTACGTGGGGCAGGGAAGTCGTTACTACTAAACCTATAAATAAGGACCTTATTACTACTTCTGCAAAAAAAATAGAAATTTCAAGAAAATTATCTGAATGGTCAGAATTAGGAGTTTTAAAAGCAAATGGAGAAAAACTTCCAAATAAAAACTTAGATGCATATTTAGTTTTTCCTGAAGGCGAAGATGGAAAAAAATTCTTAGTATACGAAAATTTCAAAGTCATCATGAAGTGGAATAGATCACTTTTTTTTGGAATATCAGTAGGTACTCTATCTGATATGATAAAATATCATTGATGAAATACATTTATTTATTATTAATTCTTTTTTTGTCACAATGCGCTGCTGTTAATATTGTTCCATTAGCAATTGAAGATAGCAATAAAAACAAAAATATTTCATTAATAGAAAAATATATAGAAGAACCTTACCAAGTTGATGGTAAATGGTTTTATCCAAGAGATTATAAATCGTATACAGAAGTAGGAATTGCTGAAATTGAGATAGAATTAAACAATGGTGACTTGACAACAAATAAGGAATTTTTTCATAATGACGCGCATTCTGGGTCTCATAGATCACTTCCATTGCCATCAATACTTGAGGTTACAAACTTAGAAAACGGCAGAACAACTAAAGTTAGAGTCAACAATAGAGGAGCATATTCATCTACGCATATAATAAATTTATCATCAGGAGTATTTAAAGAATTAAATTTGAATAGCGGAGGTGGGTTAGTGAAGATAGAACTAATTAATACAAACGAAAGCTTCATTCTCTCTGAAACACAAACTTTTGAAGAGGAGAAGAAGGTGGTAGAAGCACCGATCTCAGATGTTGTTGTGATAGGTGCTGAAATTCCTAATACAGAAATAGTCACTAATGTGTCTGATATTAAGACTATAGAAAAACGACAATATAATGAAATATATCTAAATATCGCAACATTTTCATTTATAGAAAACGCAAAAATTGTTTTAGATGATCTATCGAATTTCAAAGCTAAAGTCTATAACATGACAACTAATGGAGGTGCTCAAATATTTAGAGTACTTATTGGGCCATATGAAGACGTAAATAAGTTAATCAATGATCTTAAAGATGACACATTTAAAAAATATGAAGATTTATCAATATTTTTAATATAAAAAGATAATATGCATTTACTTAGACTAGTAATTTTTTACCTAATATTTATTCCAATTCCATTTGTACAGGCGTCATTTATAGATACTGAAGCTGAAACAGCGGTAATTATTGATGCCACTACAGGTAAAGTTCTTTTTGAAAAAGAAATGAATAAAAAAACATATCCAGCCTCAATGACAAAAATCATGACAACATTAATAGTATTTGAAAAATTATCTAACGGAACTCTATCTTTAGATGATAAATTTCTTGTTTCAGAAAAAGCTTGGAGAGAGCGAGAAGGCTCATCTATGTTTGTCGAAGTAGATAAAGAAATAAGAGTTGAAGACTTATTAAGAGGAATTATTGTTCAATCTGGAAATGATGCTTGCATAGTTATTGCTGAAAATATTGCAGGATCCGAGGAAGCTTTTGCTATCATTATGACATCAAAAGCTAGAGAAATTGGTATGTTGAATACAAATTTTACTAACTCAACAGGTATGCACAGCAATGACAATTATTCGACTGCATACGACATAGCAATTTTATCTCAATATTTAATCAATGAGTTTCCAGAGTACTATCATTTATTTGCCGAAACAGAATTTGAATGGTCTGGAATAAAACAAAAAAATAGAAATCCATTATTATACAAAAAGATGGGTGTAGATGGCCTTAAAACAGGTCATTTATCAATTTCAGGTTATGGACTTGCAGCATCTGCCGTTGAAGGAAATCGAAGAGTAATTTCTGTAACAAACGGCTTTAGTACGCAGCAAAAAAGGTCTCAGGGCTCATCAAGACTTATTACTTGGGCATTTAGAGAATATGAAAATATTGAGTTATTTAAAAAGTCTCAAGAAATTGACTTAATTAAGGTTCCTGGTTCAAATGAATCGTTGTCATCAGTTAGCGCATCGTCAGATATAATTTTAACAGTTCCTAAAACAAAAAATAAGAGTTTAGATTTTAGTATTGAGCTGGATAGTCAAATAAGTTTCCCAGTTGCCGCTGGGACAAAAATTGGACAATTAAAAGTAAACATACCTAATGAGTCATCTGAGTATTTTGATATTTATTCCACAAATGAAATAAAAAGGACAAATATTTTTTCTAGGTTTTTTAGCTACATTTATCAATCTATTGTTAATTTATTTGTCTGATAGGTGATTAATTCACGATTCATATCTTTTGAGGGCGGAGAAGGGTCTGGCAAATCAACTCAAATAAAACTTCTTGCTAAAAAATTATCAAAAAAAAGAAAGGTTATAATTACTAGAGAGCCAGGCGGGACTAAAGAAGCAGAAAAAATAAGAAATTTAATTGTAAAAGATAAAAATCAGAAATGGTCTGGCACAGTTGAAACAATGCTACTTTTTGCTGCGCGAAAAGACCACATAGACAAGGTCATTATGCCTAATTTAAAAAAAGGATACTGGGTATTATGTGACAGATACATTGACTCAACCATGGCATACCAAGGATACGGTAAAAAAGTTGACCTTAAACTCATAAATTCACTAAATAAAATTTTAATTAACAACCTAGTGCCAAGTATAACATTTCTCCTTGATATTGATCCTAAGACAGGTCTAGCAAGATCAAAAAGAAAAGGTAACAATGATTTAAGGTATGAGAATATGCATATAAGCTTTCATAGAAAAGTAAGAACTTCTTTTTTGAAAATTGCCAAAACAAACAAAAGTAGAATTAAAATTATTGATGCTGGTCAGGATAAAAATAAAATTTCAGAAAATATATGGAAAATATTAGAGAAAAGTAAAAGAATATGAGCAGTTTAGATCAAGTTTATATTAAACAAAAGGAAAAGCTTTTCAGTCTATACAAAAATAATTTACCTCAATCTATTATTTTATCAGGTGGAGAAATCGAACTTTTATCAGATATAGCGATATCGTTTTCAGAATTAATTGTTAAAAATAATATTGATCATACATTTGAAGATTTTCTTAATATTTGCTCGAATGAAAATCCTAAAAATTCACCATTTGTTTATATGATTACGAAAATTTATTTAGAAGATAAAAAAAGATTTAAAAATCAAATCTATAGAGATGATATATCTAATGTTCATACATTTTTTCAAACAAAAGATGAAATTGATCAAAAGAGAGTATGTATAATTAAAACAATTGACGATCTTTCGATAGAGGCCAGTAATTCACTGCTTAAATTAATAGAAGAACCAAATAAAAATTCTCATTTTATAATCATAAATCATAATAAGGCTAAAGTTTTACAAACAATTATATCAAGATCTTATTTCTTAAATTTTTCTAAATTAAACAAAGAAATGTTTTTTGAAAATTTAAATAGTGACATTTCCACTAATAGAGATCTCTTCAATCTAACAAACGGATCTTTGAATCTTTCTAGAAATTTTATAAATCATGAACTATATGAAATTCAGGATCATTTTAGAGAATTGTTGAATGATCGTAAGTTAATAAAATCAAATACAGCATCACATTATTCTAATTTTATTTCAAAAATGTTTTCTAAAGATGAGGATATTTCTATTTTTTTTGATTATATCTACCTAATAACGTCTTGCGAAGTAAAGACCATGGCTAGACAAGGAAAAGAAAAGGAAGTTCTTAATTTGCTTAAAATCTCAGAAATTGTTAAAACTTACAGAAATTATTTTAAAAGTTTAAATCTAGATTATACCACTCTGATTGTTTCTCTTTTTTTATAAAATAAAAAATGTCTAACAAATACTATATAACAACACCAATTTATTATGTAAATGACAAGCCTCATATAGGCCATGCATATACCTCTGTAGCTACAGATTTTATTGCAAGATTTATGACTCTAAAAGGATATGATGTGAGATTCCAAACTGGAACAGATGAACATGGACTAAAAATACAAAAAGCAGCTGAAGCAAAAAAAATAGAACCTATAGAACTTTGTAATCAAAATTCACAGATTTTTAGAGATCTTACTGTCTCGTTAAATTTATCAAATAATGATTTTATAAGAACCACTGAAGAAAGACATATTGATGGAGCTTCATATTTATGGAAACGACTTTATGAAAGAAATCAAATTTATTTAGGGGAATATACTGGATGGTACTCAATTAGTGATGAAACATTTTATAATGAGAAAGATTTAGTAAAACAGAATGATGGCTCTTTTAAAACTGTCACCGGTGGTCCCGTTGAATGGATTACTGAAAAATCATATTTTTTTAAGCTTTCAGAATGGTCTAATAAATTATTAGATTTGTATAGTAGTAATCCAAATTTTATAAGTCCTGCTTCAAAAAGAAATGAAGTTATTAAATTTGTAGAGTCAGGTTTAAATGATCTATCTGTATCAAGAACATCTTTTAAATGGGGAATAAAAACACCAACAGATGAGTCTCATATTATGTACGTATGGTTAGATGCATTAACCTGTTACACAAATGGAATTAATTATCTAAATGAAAACGAAAATGCCATGAAGGAATACTGGAACAATGTAGTTCATATCGTTGGTAAAGATATTTTGAGACATCATGCAGTATATTGGCCGGCATTTTTATTGGCAGCAGAATTAGATCTACCAAAAAAAATATTTGCTCATGGATGGTGGACAAATGAAGGCAATAAAATATCAAAATCTTTAGGCAATGTAATAGATCCAATCGAAATTATTAATAATTACGGCCTTGATCAGTTTAGGTATTTTTTATTAAGAGAAGTTCCATTTGGAAATGATGGAGATTTTTCAAAAAATGCTTTAATAAACAGAATTAATAGTGATTTAGTAAATGATCTTGGCAACCTATGCCAAAGATCACTCTCAATGATAGAAAAAAGACTAGACTCAACTATTCCTCAAATAACAAATAAAGGAAATGAAGAGCTTCTTTTAGATAAATCTTGCGAAGAACTGCTGATGAAGGGCTCAAACCTTGTAAATGAATTTAAGATACATGACTATATAAGGCTAGTTTGGGAGTACATTGGCAAAGTAAATAAATATTTTAATGATAATAAACCATGGGAATTAGAAAAAAATGACAATGACAAATTTTTAAACGTACTAGCTGTGACAGCTGACCAAATTAAAAATATAGCGATATTTATTCATCCAATCATGCCGGATGTATCCATAAAAATATTGCAAATTATGGGTATTTCTGAAACCAAATTATTATTTGAAAATATGAAAGCTATTAATTTACATGGAAATAAATTATCAAGGGTAAACCATTTATTTAACAGGGTTCAATCATGATTATTGATAGTCACTGTCATTTAATATCAAGTAGATATGAAAAACCAATCCATGAAATAATCGAGATATGTGAGGCAAGTAATATTAGTCTTCTATTAAATATAGCTACAAAAGAAAATGAATTTAATGAAATTTTGAGTCTCAGTAATAAATATAAACAAATTTATAATAGTGTAGGAATTCATCCTCATGAAACGGAAAATTTAAATAAAAATATCTTCATTAAAATTAACGATATTATAAAAAATAATAAAAAAACTATAGCAGTGGGGGAGACAGGTTTAGATTTTTATTATAATCATAGCAAAAAGAAAGACCAAATTAAGTCTTTTGAAAAGCATATAGATATTGCTTTAGATCATAACCTTCCGATAGTTGTTCATAGTAGGGATGCAGAAAAAGATACGAAAGATATACTTTACTCATATAAAAAGAATACTAATCTTACTGGAGTCATACATTGTTTTACGGGGTCTGAGAAATTTGCAAGAGAGATGATGGATATTGGTTTTTATATATCATTTAGTGGAATTATTACGTTTAAGAAATCTTCATATCTAAGGGATATTGTTTCTCAAACAGACAGAGATAAAATATTAGTAGAAACAGATTCACCATTTTTAGCTCCAATACCTAATCGTGGAAAGACTAATATTCCAGCATTCATAGTCCATACAATTAAACAAATCAGTGATATTCTAAGTATTGATGAAGCGGAAGTTGAAAAGATTACCTCCGATAATTTTTTTAAACTATTTAAAAAGGTAGATGCTATCTCTATAGCTTAATTCATATGCTAATAAATGTTCCAGTATCGATAGGTGAACTTTTTGATAAAATATCAATCTTAGATATTAAGACAAAGAAAATTAAAAATAAGGATGATTTGAAATTAATAAAATATGAATTGTCTAAATTAAAAAAAATAGCAAAGTCAAAGGGTTTAACAAGCACTAAAATCAAAAGAAAATACCTTCTTTTAAAATCAATAAATGAGAAACTATGGAATATTGAAAATAAAAAAAGAAGATGTGAGAGACTAAAAAAATTTGATAAAAGCTTTATCGATTTGGCAAGAAAAGTCTACATCTTTAACGACAAGAGAGCACAAATAAAAAAAGATATTAATTATTTGTCAGGTTCAAGCATCGTTGAGATTAAACTACATAAGTAATTATAAATATTTTTTTATGTATTTTTGTGGATTTTTTAAATTTTTAATTTCTATTTGTGTATATTCTTTAAAATTAGGTCTCCATTTAAAAAAATATTTAGATGATTGATTTCTAATAACATCCACAATAGGGACCTGAAGAATACTTGAAATGTGCGTAAGTGATCCATGTATATGAAAGATAAGGCTGGTATTTGAAGCAATACCTATTAATTCTGCAATATTGCTTTTTTTTATAAAATATATTTTTTTATTTTTTTGGCTTTTATAAATATTATTTTTATTATTAATTTTTTTTAATTTATAAAAATTCCATATTTCATTATTTAAACCAGTGCGATATTTTCCATTAGTAACAATTAAATTTATTTTTCTATTTGCTGTTATCTCCTCAAGCAAATTTATTATGAAATTCTTTGATACATTTATATCACTCCATTTTTCATCCATATGAAATAATACTGTACTTTGCTTTTTTATTTTTAACGGTGTTAATAACTTTTTAATTTGGCCTTCAAATTTATTAACTGAAATGGGTTTTATATATTCTAACTTAGTTTTTTTAATATTAAGAGCTTTATTAAAAAGTTCTCTATAATGAGTACCCATTTTAGTCTTAGTATCAACTCCCTGAATATTTATTGAATTTATTATTTCTGTAGATTTAAAAATCTTATTTGAGAGAAATAGGGGATATTTGTATATTATTTTGTTTGACGTTTTGCTAATCTTAGTCGGATTGATTGCATGAATGTTTTTTGACTTACAAAAAAGAGAGATTGTTAAATTTTTCCAGTCAGATTTAAGTATAAAGATGTGTTCGAAGTATATTTTTTTTAAAATTGATATAAATTTCAACGTTTTGCTAAAATTCGTAATATCATCTAAATTATAGAGATCATCAATATGACCATCTTTTTTAAGTATTTTAGCATATTCCTTATTCCTATCTGAGCAGATGAGGGTGATATGTGAATTTTTGTCTATTTGACGTAATTGATTAATCGCGCACGTAGATACTATCAAATCACCAATACCATCGTTCCTAAATACTAAATAATTCATTATTTTCAGTTATTTATATAAGTTTATATAAGTAATACCTTAAGTTAATTTTTAATGTAAATATATTATACTTAAGTATTGAATTAATTATAGAATAATTATTTTACATAATATATATTATACGAATATTATTAATTACAAACCATAATTAAATCTTTTTATACACTGCCTCTAATGTCAATATATAAAAAATTAAGGGAGAAATTAAAATATGAGCGAATATGAAGCTTTAAATCTAATGTATATGGGCTTTACATTTAATGCCATTTATACACTTGGATTTATTTTATTTACGTGGCTTGGCTTTAGAATGGCTAGGAATATTTATGAAGATTCAAAAGCAACTATGCTTGGCAAAGGATTCACAACTGTTTTCTGTTTATTTGTTGCATTCTTTTTTGTTCAATCAAATATGATTGGCGGAGGAATATTGCAATCCTATACGTCAATTTTAGTTGAAATGGGTTCAGCATCTGGTGAAAGACTATCTGCTTACGCTAATTCACCAACAATTTTAGGTGGACCAGTACAAATGATATTTCAACTATTCATACTAGCTTTTCAACTTGCTATTGTTTGGACTAAAAAGAAATAAATAATAATTGGAGGGGCAATTTAGCTCCTCCTCTCCTTCTATTTCTTTAGATTTAATTATAAAAATGAATTGGCCAATTATATTTACTTTCTAAAAAGTTAATATCTTTATGCTCTAGGCAATCTAGCATATAATTAGTAATTATTTTTTCATTGAAATCACTATGTATTCTTTTGTGACCATTATGTGCTATTTCTAATGCTTTATCTTTATTGTGTTTATAAAAATTAATTTTTTCAGCTAAATCACTAACATCATCAAAATAAACAGCCTCTTTTTCATTTTTTAAAATTTCGTGATAATGGGTTTTATTTTGTATAAAAACCATTAGCCCATTACCAAGATACTGGGCAATTCTATCTGATAAAGAATATTTTAAAATAGGTTCTCTTTGAAGACATATGCCCATATAGCAATCTTTTATGTTATTATTAAACTTATTTGCCCATATTGGCTGTTTTCCCCTCATTCCAAAGAAATTAAATTTAATCTTTGGAAGATTTGCTTTAAGTGTGTCCATAAATACAACCCGTGGATCATTGTCTTCATTGCCGGTATTTTTTTTTCTGAGTATTCCTGTCCCTACTCCGTGTGATAATGCAAAAAAAACATCTTTAGAATGATTTGAATTTTTATAAATTTTCATATTTTCAACTGAAGAGTCTACAATATTTGGAAAGAATGTTATAAAATTACCAGATACGCACTTAGTTATATGCTCATCAGCTGTAGTTGAAAAAATTCCATCTAAGCAAGGAGATCTTTTTGACAATTTGCTTAGAGTATTATCTAAATACAAATTATCGACATTCCATTCAATAATCTTAATGTCTTCTTTTTCTCTGATTTGCCTTAATGTTTTATTAGTTATTCTATCTGCATGCCCTAAAACTAAAAGGTTTGGGCGATAATTTTCAATAGTTTGCAATAATTCTTTTTGAACAAACTCATTATTATTAAATTTATTAAATATAGTTGATCTTGAACGATCGCGATCACTAAAATTATAAACATTGTGACCATTTCTTATGAAACCATTTGAAATTTTAAAGCATTGATTCCAATATAATCTAGCGTTGTGTTTATCTCCAAAATTAGAAACATGCAATATTCTCATTTTAAAAATTATTAATTATTTTTATAACATAATCTATTTCGTTTTTTTTCATTTCAGGGAATATCGGTATCGATATTTGAGAATTAGCAATAGTTTCTGTTACTGGAAAATCTCCTTTTTTATATCCAAGGTTAATATAAGGTTTCTGTAAATGAGCAGGCACTGGGTAATGAAAGTTTGTACCTATATTATTTTTATTTAAATATTTTTGTAAGGACAACCTATTTTCACAAAATAAACTAAATATGTGATAAACGTGAAAATTATTTGGTTTTTCATAAGAAAAATCTAGTTTACCATTTTTTAATCTACATTGATATTCGCTAGCAATACTGCGTCTTTTTAATGTCCACTCTTTTAAATACTTTAATTTTACATTTAGGGAAGCTGCCTGAATAGTATCCATTCTATAGTTGTATGAAATGTCATTATGAAAATATCTTTTGGGTTGAGACCAATTGCGTAGCTCTTTTACTTTTTGATCTAATTTTTTATTATTTGTTACTATGGCGCCTCCTTCACCTGTTGCCCCCAAATTTTTACCGGGATAAAAACTAAAAGTACCAATATCACTCATTGTTCCAGCATACCTATTATGATATTTAGCTCCATGAGCCTGCGAACTGTCCTCTATGACACTTAATTTATACTTCTTAGCAATTTTATTTATCTCGTTCATTTCTGCGCATTGCCCGTATAAGTGAACAACAACTATTGCCTTTGTTTTTGAGGAAATTTTATCAATAATACCTTTATAATTAATTAATTGAGTTTTGTTATCTATATCTACAAACACTGGAGTCGCGCCGGTATATGAAATTGACATTACTGTGGCAATAAATGTCATAGATACAGTTATTACTTCGTCACCCTGTCCTATTCCAAGAGCAAGCAAAGCTAGGTGCAATGCACTAGTACCTGTATTTACTCCAGTACAATACTTTGCATCTAAAAAGGAAGAAAAATTATTTTCAAATACTTCAACCTCTTTTCCTAAACTATATTGTGTTGATCTTAATGTTTTTATTACCCTACTCTCAAGTTGAGGCTTAATATTCCTATATTGTCTTTTAAGATCAAAATATGGCACTTTCATAATTATACTTTTACAGGAGTACCCCCGAGTTTCATTGATTTATTTGCGGCTTCCAAAATTTCAACAACTTCATAGCCTTTAACGCCATCAGACTTACATACAAAATTCTTATTTGTAATTGTTGCATAAAAATCTGAAATTGCCTGGGATAATGCCTCTTTAATTTTTAGGTTTGGAATAATTGTATCTCCGACTTTATATTTTATTAAATTTATTGATCTTTTTTCTCTCTTTATTACATCTATTCCTTTGTTGTAAATTTTTAGTTTATCACTTGGCTCCAAATCATCATATACTATCATTTTATTTGATCCACCTAATATAGTTTTTCTTATTTTTACAGGAGATAACCAGTTAACATTTATGTGTGCGATAAAATTGGTTTTATATTTAAGTGTTAAAAATGCAGCGGTCTCAGGTTTTGAAGAAATATATTTATGTCCAATACAAGACACATACGTAGGTTTTTCATTTTTTAAAAAATTAAGAATAGAAATATCATGAACAGCCAAATCCCATAAAACATTTATATCATCTTGTATTAAACCTAAATTAATTCTTGTGGAGTCATAATATATCAAGTCACCAAAACTCTTTTGTTGACTAATTTTTTTTATTTCCATTACAGCGGGTGTGTATAAGAATGTATGATCAACAAATAGAGTAAGTGATTTTTTTTTAGCCAATTCAATTAGAATGTCACATTTTTTCTTATCATCAGAAAGTGGTTTCTCTATAAAAACATGTTTATTTGCATTTAAACAGTCTTTTGCCAATTTAAAATGTGTATTTACAGGTGTGGCTATAAAAACAGCATCTATACTTTTATCTAATATTAAATCTTTATAATTTGTTGTTTTTATAATTTTTTTATCAATAATATTTATTCTTTTTAGATTATCCTTGCTGATATCACACAAATATTTAACTTTAAAATATTTCTGTTCAATAAGATTACGATATAAATTAGGTCCCCAATATCCTATTCCAATTAATCCTATATTCATTTTTTTTCTCTGGCTGGATTACCATACACGGTTGTAAAAGCCTTTATATTTTTTGTTACAACAGAACCTGCGCCAATTATTGCATTTTCACCTATTTCTATTCCACATAATATAGTTGATCCGCTTCCTATAGAAACGCCTTCTTTTATGATTGTCTTTTCAAGTTTCCAATCTTCATTGGTTTTTAGTTTGCCAGCTTTATTAACTGCAGCGGGCATTTTATCGTTAATAAAAGTAACATTATGCCCAATAAAAACATTATCTTTAATCTCAACTCCCTCACATATAAATGTATGAGATGAGATTTTACAATTTTTTCCAATAATTACATTTTTTTGTATTTCAATAAAAGGACCAATTCTTGTATTATCCCCTATTGTGCACTCATACAAGTTAACCAAAGACTCATTTAAAATAGTGGTATTTGTACCTAATTGAACATTTTTTAATGGCATATTTTAAAAATAGATTTATGTACAATCATATGAAGTCAATAAAGTTTTATTATATCGCGATTTTAATACTATTTTCTATCATCAATACCACGCTAGCAAAAGAAAAAGTAGAAAACTATTCAGTTTATGCAAAGCTTCCTTTGATTGGCGAAATTGAAGTGCAAAAAATTGAGACAAAATTTTCTACAATAGACAATACTTTTGAATATTCATATTTTGTTACTCCCACTAAAGTTGTTGATTTTTTTGATAAAAAAATAACCAGTGGACATATCGTCGGTTCACTAAAAAATAACTCAGTGTCCACAAATCAATATTTACTTAAAACTGAAAATGATGATTTTAGTCGTATCATTGAATTCACATATAAAAATAGCGTTATAAATAATGTATCTATTAAACCATCATATGACACTTCAAAAATTACTAATGTTACTAAAAAAATGATTTATGATTCTATTGATCCAGTTACAATGTTCTTTAAAATAACTAATTTTGAGTTTATTAACAAATGCAATAAAACTATTAAAGTATATGATGGAAAGAGAAGGTATAACTTGAAACTATCAGAACCAAAAATAACTGATGAAAGTTATATTTGTACACTCACGCATCAAAAAATAGCTGGCTATAAACCCGACAAGATTGCAGAAAATAAGATTTACGTTTCTGATTTAAAGTATTTAATTTTAGATAATCAGAATATGGAATTCAGTGAAGTATCTCTACGAAATAAGAATACAGATCTAATAATTAGAAAAACTGATTAATAATTCATTAACTTTATCTTAAAAGCATCTATTCCATCTCCTGTATAAGCGCTAATTAAATTATGTCTTTTAGAACATAAGGTATATGGACTAAGATCAATTTTATTATAAACAGTAATCATTTTATTAATTTTAGCTTCACTAACATTTGCCATTCTTAGAGTTTCTATCGTAACTTTTTCTTTATTTTTATAATCAATGTCTGAAATATCAATCACATTAATTAATACATCTGCATAAACAAGCTCCTCAAGCGTTGCCTTGAATGACTCTATTAGTTGTGTAGGTATATTATTAATAAATCCTACAGTATCAATCACCCCAATATATTTATCCCTGCCCAAGTATACTCTACCAGTTTTTGTATCTAAAGTTTCAAACATTACGTTTCTACTTGATTGCTTTTTCTTTGTGAGACAATTAAATAGCTTAGATTTTCCAGCGTTTGTGTAACCAACTAGAGCGAATGTTTTAAAATTTGATTTTTTTCTTTTCTTTCTCTGTTCGTTTCGGCGATTTTTAACTTTTTTAAGATTCGTTTTTATTCTTATAATTTTTTCCTGTATTAATCTTCTATCTAACTCAATTTGCAACTCTCCCGGTCCACCAATAAACGTTGTACCACCTCTTTGTCTTTCAAGATGCGTCCATGCTCTTACCAGTCTTGATTTTCGATATATCAAATCAGCAAGTTCAACTTGTAATCTTCCTTCTTTAGATTTTGCTCTTTTAGAGAATATTTCTAAAATGATACCCGTTCTATCTATAACCTTTATTTTTAGTTTATCCTCAAGATTTTTTTGTTGTCTTGGAGACAAAATAGAATTAACAATTAAAAGATTTATTTTTTCGAAAGCGATTATATTAATTATTTCACCTATAATTCCCTTTCCGAGCATTGTAGAGGGATCTATTTTTCTAATTTTGGTAATACGTTTAGCAGATATAACTATATCAAGGTTATTGGCTAAATTTTCAATCTCATTAATTAACTCTTTCGATTTGTATAGCGGTTCACCACAAATTGACGGGTGTACTATAAAGCAAATATCTCTGTTTCTTACTTTAATTGTATTGCCTCCATATATGCATCTTTAAATATATTGGCATATTTGCCAACCTTACCATCACCTATTTTAGCATTGTCTACTTTGACTACAGGCATTACAAACTGTGTAGCACTTGTTATAAATGCCTCATTAGCAATTTTAATGTCTTTCTTATTAAAACGCTTTTCAATAAATTTTATTTTCTTTTTTTTTAAAGCATTGATGAGAGACGTTCTTGTTATTCCTTTCAGAATTGAATTAGTGGCTGGCGTTGTTATTAATTTATCCTTAATTAATATCCAGGCATTACTTGAACTTCCCTCAGTAATATACCCTTCAGAATCAATCATCCATGCTTCATCGCAGCCGTTTTCAACAGCTTTTTGTTTAGCCAATACTGGCGGCAAAAGGTTTAGTGTTTTGATATCGACTCTTTTCCATCTTAAATCATCAGTAATCTTAACTTTAATGCCTTTAGTAAATTTTGAATAATAGTCGTCCATAGATATACTTTTTGCAGTTATAACTATTGATGGCTTAGTATTTTTTGGAAATTTAAAATCTCTTTGAGCTACACCTCTAGAAATTTGCAAATAAATTAATCCATCTTTAATATTATTTTTACGTATTAGATTTCTAATGTGAAAAATATATGCGTCTTTGACAATAGGTGATTTTAACGATATTTCATTTAATGATCTGTAGAGTCTATTTATATGGCCATCATAGTCGACTATTTTTTTCTTAATTACAGCAAATACTTCGTACACGCCATCAGCAAATTGATACCCTCTATCTTCAATATTTACCATTGCATCTTGATGATCAATATAAACACCATTTACATAAGAAATAGCTGACATTAATAAGCTTCCCTTATTTTAAATAAGTCTTCTGCAATTTTTAAATCATTGGTCATACATAAGAATAATATCTCGTCATTTTCTTCGATAAGTGTATTTTTATCTGGAATAATAATCTGATTTATTTTTTTTATCAAACCTATGCGCATACCATCGGGTAAATTTGAATCTTTTATTTTTTTATTCAATAGTTTTGACGATTTTAAAACTTGGGCATGTATTAATTCGGCTTGATTATTTCCTATTGAGTAAACTGACTCAATTCTACCTTTGTGAACATGTTTTAATATTTTTGAAACTGTTATTTTTCTTGGGTCAACAACCTTACTTATTCCGAGTACATCTTTTAATTTATTATATTCAGAGTTATTAACAAGAATTAAAGACTCACAATTGTTTTTTCTTGCTACAGCAGAAATTATAATATTAGTTTCGTCGTCATTAGTGAGCGCTAACATCATATCAGCGTCTTTTATATTTGCTTCATCTAATATAGCCTGGTCTAATCCATCTCCATTTAATACTAATGCGCTACTTAATTGATCTGCAATAACATTTGCTCGATCATTGTTATTTTCAATAATGCATACAGAAATATCAGAATTAACGTTTTCTAAATCTTTTGCTAAATTAAATCCTATATTTCCACCTCCAATAATGATAATTTTCTTTATTGGTTTTTCATTAAACCCAAAAGCGTTCATTGTTCTTTTTATATGATTTTTATCAGCTAGTATATAGATGAGATCACCAACTTTTAGTGTATCTTGTTTTTTAGGTATAAATAAATTTTCTCCTCTATTAATGCCTAAGATTGATGCTCTTAAATCTTTTTCTTTATTAAGATTTTCTTGAAACAATTCATGTATATTTTTCAAATTAGTATCTATTAAAGGACAGCTCTCTTTAATTGGTAAACTTAATAATTCAATTTCATCATTTAAAAAAGGAACCACATCATAAGCGCCAGGGGCTTTCAACTGTCTTTCTATTGATTTCGCTACTTCTAATTCAGGACTTATAATTAGATCTATAGGCATATTGTCGGCATTATAGAGATCTCTCCATATTGGATTTAGAAAATCTTCTGATCTTAATCGTGCTATTTTTCTTGGTATCTTAAAAAAAGTGTGGGCCATCTGGCATGCGACCATATTAATTTCGTCTTGTAAAGTTACTGCAATTATCATATCGGTTTCATCTGCGCCTGCTTTCTTAAGAATGGAGGGGTTTGATGCTGATCCATTAATTGTTTTAAGATCAACTTTTTCTCTAATTTCATTAATAAGATCTAATGATTGGTCAATAACTGTCACGTCATTATTTTGAGAAACTAAATGTTTTGCTATACTTGTGCCGACTTTACCGGCACCACAAATAATTACTTTCATTTTTTTATATCTTCTGTGATTCCAAGTTGTTTTAATTTTCTATGCAAAGCTGATCTTTCCATTCCAATGAATATTGCTGTTTTTGAAATATTACCATCGAAACGATTAATTTGAGATTGCAGATAATGTTTTTCAAAAATTTTTCTTGCATTTTTAAGTGGAAGTGAAATCACATTTTGATCAGTAAAATCAGAATTTTCATTTAAATTATTTTCCTCATCGTACTTTTCCCCTAAAATAATATGTCGTTCAATAATATTTCTTAATTCTCTTATATTTCCTGGCCAATCATAATTTATGTACTTAGATTTAATTATTGGTATCAAATTTTCATTATTAATATTTTCACCTGTAAATGTTCGAATGAAATATCTTATAAGGTCATCAATATCCTCTAGTCTTTCAGTTAATTTTGGAAGTGTAATTGATACTACATTTAATCGATGAAATAAGTCTTTTCTAAAAGAACCTTCATCAATTAAATTTTCAAGATTCTGAATTGATGAGCAAATGATTCTACAATTTAAATCTATAGTCCTATTATCACCTAACTTAGTAAATTTTTTATCAGTTAATACTCTGAGAATTTTTGCTTGTGTTTGTAGAGGCATTTCTGCAACTTCATCAATAAAAATTGTTCCATTTGAGGCTGCTTCAAAATATCCCGTCTTAGATATATTGTTTTCTTGATAACCAAAAAATTCTTTTTCAATGTTTTCAGGCTCCATTAAAGCAGCGTTTATTGCGATAAATGGACCATTACTAAAATTAGAGTATTTATGAATTTCACGTGCGACAATGTCTTTACCTGTACCAGAATCGCCATAAATCATCACACGGCTAGTAGTTGGAGAAATTTTCTTAATAAGATTTTTTACTTTATTTATTGCGGTTGATTTACCTATAAATTCATAATCATAAATATCTTTTTGCTTTAAGCGATTATTCTCAGATTTGATTTCGTGAAGCTCTATTGATCTATTTACAGAAAGTAACAATCTCTCAGTAGTAAATGGTTTTTCAATAAATTCATTTGCCCCATCTTTAATCGCTTTAACTGCCATATCAATATTCCCATGACCAGATATTACTATTACTGGGGTACTATCTACTTCCCTTAACTTTTTAAGAATACCAATCCCATCCAATTCAGAATTGTCTAACCATACATCCAGTATTATTA
Organism: uncultured Pelagibacteraceae bacterium; assembly: GCA_902617525.1. Lineage (GTDB taxonomy): Bacteria > Pseudomonadota > Alphaproteobacteria > Pelagibacterales > AG-422-B15 > CACNXQ01. Next base: position 47,987 of record CACMWW010000001.1, read on the forward strand.
GGCTAAAAACATTATTTGATATTTGGTTAAACGCATCGCTAGAGTCATGTGAAATCGTCGCTTCATAACCTTCATCCTCTAAAATAGCCTTAATATTATCAGCAATATCGATTTCATCATCAATGATGAGTACTTTTTTTTTGTTCATATTTTTAAATCAAATTTAATTTCAACTTGAGCACCGTCAATACCATCATTTCGATTCTCAATTGAAAATTCTGCATTATGATCAAATAATATTTTTTCTACGATTGCAAGTCCTAGTCCAGAGCCACCTTTCTTTTTTTTTGTAGTAAAGTAAGGTTTAATTAATTCATCTTTTTCGTATTTTAGACCAATTCCATTATCAAAAATATTAATAACAAAATAATTATTTAATACGTAGGATTTTATTAAGATATTGCCATTTAATTCATTCTTTTCTTCAATTGAATGTATCGAATTTATAATTAAATTTTGAAAAACTCTCGAAATTTGTGATTTATCAATTTTTAACAAAAAAAGAGTATCATTTAACTTTACATCAAAGTTTATATTTTTATGTATATTTTGGTAATCACTTATTGTGTCATTTATTATAGTTACAATGTCAGTCTTGATTAATTTTGGTTCAGGTAATCTAGCAAAACTTGAAAATTCGTCCACAAGGTAACCAATTTCATTCACTTGACGTCTAATCGTATTTAAGCACTCATTTATCTCATTATTCTTTATGTCTTCTTTTTTTATTTTTTTCTCTAATCTATCAGACGATAGTTGAATTGGAGTTAGGGGATTTTTAATTTCATGAGCTATTCTTCTAGCTATGTCAGACCACGTCTCATGTTTCTTTGAAATTAAAATTTGTTTTCTTTGTTTTACAATATCACTGCTCATTTTATTGAAAGAGTCTGCTAGTCTATTTAATTCAATATAATCATTCGTTTTTTTTATTTTATCATCATAAGAGCCTTTACTAATATTGTTGGTTGCCTTAATGACCATTGACAATGGAAGCACTATTCTATCTGCAAATTTTAAGCCAATGAAAGTAGATAAAAGTATCAGCACTAAAGATACAACAATATAAATTAAAACAAAAATTAGACTTATTTGATTTCTATTAGACTCTAAAAAAGTATATTCATTTCTTGCAGAAATTGTATCATTTAAAGCACTTATAACATTAGCATCCATAGATCGTCCTGCAAATAGATATGAGTCATCATAATTTTTTAACTTTACTAATGCGTACACTTTACTTACCTGGGTTGATGACATGATTGTCATTTCTCCTATATCTGCTCTTGCAAATGAATTTTCAGGAGGACTATATAATAAGTTATTAGTTTCAAAAGCTTTAGATATAATCTTGCCTTCTCTGTTTATTACGTAAACTTCCGGTAACGATCTAATTAATGACTGAGTGCGTAAAGCTAATGTTAATTTACTTAAATCTTTAGAAAAAATATCACTTGAAGAATTTAGATCGTTATACATTGCATATACATCACCCTTTATTGTCTCTTTATGTTCCTCTAAATAACTCTCAGCAACAAATACAGAATTATTAATTACATTATTTATTTTGGAGTTAAACCAATCATTAATTCCAAAATTAATTAGAACTAAACCAATTATTCCAAGTAATATTGCTGGTGTTAACGCAATTAAGATAAAATAAAGTGTAAATTTACTATTTAGTGTACTTATCCTTTTCCTTCTTACTCTAAGATATATTGGAAATAATAAATAAACTAGTGAGAAAAATAATATAATAATTAAAAATGATGCTAATATAATATAAATATATGAGTAATTAATTGTTTCTATTGAATTAGTTCTCTGGCTGAAAAGTAAAAAAAATGATATTCCAAGAAAAACTATTGAACCAATTATTAATGAAATAATTCGCAAATTTAATATTGAAACATTAATATATTTATTATTCATTCTAGGTGTTTAATAAGTTATATATTATTTAATATGCCTTATAAAAATTCAAAAATTGCTTGTATAATATTAGCTTCTGGAAAAAGTAAAAGATTTGGAAGTTCAAAATCAAAATTATTTTATAAGGTGCATGGCACTCCAATTATAGAATTGACACTAAAAAATATTACAAAATATCTTAATAAAGACTCTATATATATTACTATTCCAAAAAAAATAACTAAAAACGAAAGAAAATTATTAACTCAATACACCAACAATAATTTAATTTCTGGCGGAAATACTAGATTTAATAGTCTTAAAATCGCCATCCAAAATATAGACTCTAACAATTACCAGATATTAATGACACATGATGCTGCTAGACCAGTTGTGCCAAGAAATTTGATGTTAAAACTCATGAAAAGTATGAATATTAAAAAATATCATTGTTCAGTTCCTGCTTCTATTGTTGAAGATACAATAAGGAAAAAAGGTAAAACAATTAAACGACATAATTATAGATCCTATCAGACACCACAGTTGTTTAATTTTAATTTTTTTAAAAAAAGAATAAATAAGATTAAAACTGTACCAACTGATGATTTGGGTGTTATTGAAAATAGTAAGAATTTGAGGATAAAATATATTGAAGCAAGTAAACAAAATATAAAGATTACAAAAAAGGATGATATTAAAGTTTTAAAAAATATCATTAATCATAATATTAAGTTTGCCAGTGGTTTTGATATCCATAAACTTTCGAAAGGTGATTATTTATCCCTTGCTGGTTTAAAAATAAAAGGTAAATATAAGGCCATTGGTCATTCAGATGGAGATGTAGTAATACATTCTATTATAGATGCATTATTAGGCGCTTATAGCAAAGGCGATATAGGCAAATATTTTCCTGCATTAAATAAATATAAAAATATTTCCTCAGTAAAATTATTAAATGAAATAAAAAAAATAGTTAATCTAGATAATGATATTATAAGCAATATTGACTGTACAATTATATGTCAAAAAATACGATTAGAAAAATACAAAGATATAATTTCTAGAGAAATTTCAAAATTATTGAAATGTAAAAAAGGTATTATTAATGTCAAAGCTAAAACCGCTGATAATATTGGTATTATAGGGAAGTCAAAAGCAATTGCATGCTGGACAACTATTAAATTAGTAACTTTATGAGTCAAATATCAAAATACTTTGTTACCATTTTTGGATTAGGATTTATACCAATTGCACCGGGTACATTAGGTTCAATTTTTGCTATTCTAGTGTGGTATTTTTCGATAACAATATTAAATATCTATTTTTTTTATTTTTTATTTATTTTAGTTTTTCTTAGTTCTTTTAAATTGGTTCAAATTTACCTGGATTTTAAAAAAAAGGATGACCCTTCTGAGGTTATTATTGATGAATTCATTGGGCAGTCATTACCTTTAATATTTTTGTTTCAGTATAATGCATACGATTTATTGATGGCTTTTTGCATTTTTCGATTTTTTGATATTTTTAAAATATATCCCATTAATAAAGTTGAAAATATAAATGGAGCAACTGGCGTTATTATGGATGATTTTGTTGCTGGTATCTATACTCTAATCATCGTAATGACATTCAAAATTATTTTATATATAAATGCTTAATTACATAAAGAGATTAAAAAAACTTAGAGAAGAAAGATGTTTTAGTATTTGCTTAGCTGAGTCATGTACAGGTGGTATGATAAGCTCTAAATTAACAAGTATTAGTGGATCCTCAGACTTTTTTGAAGGATCTGTAGTTTCATATTCAAACTATTTCAAGTATCGTCTTTTAAATGTCCCAGAAAAAGTAATTAATAGATATGGTGCGGTAAGCCATCAAACAGCTCTAATGATGGTGAAAGGATTAAAAAAAATTAGTAAAAGTGAAATTTTAGTTTCTGTTACAGGAGTAGCGGGCCCAAAAGGAGGTAGCATAAAAACGCCAGTTGGATGTGTTTATTTTGGCCTGGGAATAAAAATAAAAAACAAATATCATTTTACAACAATTAAAAAACATTTCATGGAAAGATCTAGACGAAAAATTCAAGAAAAGAGCACAGAATTCATTTTAAAAGAGATTATAAAAAATATACCAAAGATTTAATATATTTCGTTTGCACGACTGATAAATGCATCTACCATCTTTTGAAATGCAAGATCAAAAAATTTTTTCATTAACATATCAAGTAGTGAAATATTCAATTCAAAATCAATATTAAATTGAATTTCACATTCATGTTCACTCAAAGTATTAAATTTCCAATTATTTTCTAGATATTTAAATGGTCCATCTAAGTTGCGAACATTAATTTCAGTTTTATCTTTATGAAGCTTCACTTCGCTGCGATAAGTATATACAAATTGGTCATAACCAATCTCTAGATCAGCGATAATAATTTGTTTATCCCCTTCAGTACTTGAACTGATAATTTTAGAATTATTACACCAAGGAAGAAATTCATCATAGCGATCAATATCAGCAACAAGATCAAACATTTGCTCTTTTGTATAGCTAACAGTTTTACTTTCTTCCTGTTTAGGCATTTAACGATAATTTTTTCAACTTCTTAAAGTCATCTTCCGCATGAAATGATGATCTTGTAAAGGGTGATGATGACGCTATTTTAAATCCCCTGCTCATTGCTTCTTCGTAGAGTTTTTGAAAGTAATCAGGACTATGATACTCAATTACTGGATGATGGTATCTTGTAGGTCTTAAATATTGACCGATGGTAATAAAATCCACATCGTTATTCCTCAGATCATCCATTAAATTCATAATTTCTGAAAATTTTTCACCTAAACCAACCATAATCCCAGATTTAGTAAACAGTTTAGGATTTAGTTTTTTAATATTTCTAAGAATACTCAGCGAGTGTTTATAGTCAGCTCCTGGCCTTACAATTTTATATAAAGATTTAACAGTTTCTAAGTTGTGATTAAATACATCTATTTCACATTTAGATAGCAATTCTATAGAATTTTTTTTATTTTTAAAATCAGGAGTTAATATTTCAATAGTTGTATCAGGACATTTTAATTTTATTTCAGTAATTGTATTTGAAAAGTGCTTAGCTCCCCCATCTTTAAGATCGTCTCTATCAACAGATGTAATAACCACATGCGATAATTTTAATTTTTTAACAGAGCTTGCTACCCTGATCGGCTCATTGTCATCAACCTGATTTGGTTTACCTGTACTGATATTACAGAAACTGCAAGCCCTCGTACAAATATCTCCAAGTATCATAAAGGTAGCATGGGATTTTGCCCAGCAATCTGACATATTTGGGCACATTGCTTCTTCACACACAGTTACCACTCTATTTGACCTTAAAGTTTTCTTTATTTTATTAATTTTATCTATCTGGATTTTGACCTTTATCCATTCAGGCTTAGAAGGACTATCGATTTTAGTGAATTTTTTTCTTAAAAGTGCCTTAGAAATATTATTTTGCATTGATCCTTTATCATAATTAAAGGTAAATCAGCGTAATTTCAAGTGGATACTAATTATCAAAAAATATAATGAATTCGTTATTTTTTCCGTAGCCAAGAATATTTCTTATTTGCTCATCAACAAGATCTGTATTTATATCATTTTTTTGCAAAGAAGAGATTTTAACCTCGTATAAATTATTGCTACTTTTTATATTTTTTACCTTAGTCTCAAGACTCGCAATTTCTGCATTTAGTCTTGAATGGGACAATAACCCATTATTTCCGTCAAAAATATTAAATAATAAATATAATAAAATTAAAGGAAGAAAAAAATAAGAATAATAATTCTTAATGGTCATCATTAATGAAGCAATCTTACTCATACCGAGCTAGAGAATCATATTTGATGAATCAGTACAATTTCAATGGATAAAAATTGTAAAAAAAAATAGCAAAATTGCTATTTGGACTCTTTTTGTTCTTTTTATTTATTATATAATCAGAAGAACTTATTGATTTTTAATGACTTTTTCGATTCAAAAATTTCCTCTATTCTAATTAATTGGTTGAATTTAGAAACTCTATCGGACCGAGACATTGAACCTGTTTTAATTTGACCAGAATTTGTTGCTACTGATAGATCGGCAATAAATGTGTTTTCTGTTTCCCCAGATCGGTGAGAAATAACAGTTTCTAAGCCATTCATTTGAGCAAGTTCTATTGCCATCATTGTTTCTGTCAACGTTCCAATTTGATTCACTTTTATTAAGACGGCGTTTGCAGCTTTCATTTTAATACCTTTTGAAATTAAATCGATATTTGTGGTAAATATATCATCTCCAACAATTTGTATTTCAGATCCATATTTGTTATTAAAATTTTGCCACGCTTTCCAATCATCTTCTGCAAATGGATCCTCAAGAGAAATAATAGAATATTTTTTACACAGTTTGATTAAATAATCAGAAAATTGATCACTAGAAAATGAAGTCTTCTCTGAAAATATTTTATATTTTTTATTAGTATAAAATTCTGATGCTGCAACATCTAATGACAAAAAGAAATCCTTTCCTAATTCATATCCTGTTTTTACAATTGCTTCTTTTATAAGTGCGCAGGCCTGATCTTCATTTTTTAAATTTGGGGCAAAGCCTCCTTCGTCACCAACTGCAGTTGATATATTTTTTTTCTCCAAAATTTGCTTCAGTGTGTGAAACACTTCGGATGCTTTTCTAATTGATTCAGTAAATGTTTTGCATCTTACAGGTATAATCATGAATTCTTGAAATGATAAATTATTATTTGCATGAGCACCTCCATTTATAATATTAAGCATAGGTGTTGGCATTCTAAATGCTTTGGATCCGCCTAAATATTTATAAAGAGGAATACCCAAATACTTTGAAGCCGCGTCAGCACATGCAAGTGAAACACTTAATATTGCATTAGCCCCTAACCTTTTTTTATTTGGTGTTCCATCTAATTCTATTAAAGTCTCATCAATTTCTTCCTGTTCAAGAACATCATAACCAGAAATTGTGTCAAAAATTATCGTATTGACATTTTCCACTGCTTTTAAAACAGATTTTCCATGATACGACTTTTTGTTATCTCTTAATTCAAAGGCCTCATTTTTACCGGTTGACGCACCAGATGGAACAGCGGCTCTGCCAAAAACACCATTCGATAGATAAACGTCCGTCTCAACAGTTGGGTTACCTCTGCTGTCAAATATTTGTCGAGAGAATATATTTTTTATAAAATGCATAAATATATTTATTATATTTAGTTACTTATTTTTCTTTGATTAAATTGTCAATTTCAATGAGTTTTTTTATCAAGTCATTCATATCTTCTAATTTGACCATATTTGGTCCGTCGGAAGGAGCGTTATCTGGATCATTATGGGTTTCCATAAATACTCCTGAAACGCCAACTGCCACAGCAGCTTTTGATAAAGCTGGCACATACTTTCTATCTCCACCACTTTTGTCTCCCATTCCTCCAGGAGATTGAACAGAGTGAGTTGCATCAAAAATTACAGGATAGCCTATCTCACTTTTCATAATTTCAAGTGACCTCATATCAGAAACTAAATTATTATAACCAAATGAAGCCCCTCTTTCAGTCAAAAGTATTCTCTTATTGCCACTCTCTTCAATTTTTTTAGAGACATTAATCATATCCAATGGAGCTAAAAACTGACCTTTTTTAATATTTATTATTAAGTCAGTTTTTGCTGCTGCAATTAATAAATCTGTCTGTCTGCATAAAAAAGCTGGAATTTGAATTATATCAACATAATCTTTTACTTTCTCACAGTCAGAAACATTATGCACATCTGTTAAAATATTTAATTTATATTCGTCTTTAAGTGATTTAAATATTTCCAATGAAGCATCAATTCCCAAACCTCTCTCGGAATATAAACTTGTGCGGTTGGCTTTATCAAAAGATGTCTTATAAACAAAATTGATTTTTAACTTTGAAGTAATTTCTAAGAGTGCTTCAACCATTTGTTTAGCATGACTATGAGACTCAAGAACACATGGTCCAGCTATTAGATTTAATTTATCATAATTAGAAAATTCGAAATTATTCAATTTTACTGATTTATTCATCTTTGTATCTTTTTTGCTGCATTTATAAATGACTTAAACAAAGGATGAGGTTCAAATGGTTTAGATTTTAGTTCAGGATGATATTGTACTCCAATAAACCATGGATGATCATTCAATTCAACAGTTTCTGGTAATAATCCATCAGGTGAATAACCAGAGAAGATAACACCTTTACTTTCAAAATCCTGTGCAAATTGATTATTTACTTCATATCTGTGACGATGCCTTTCATTTATAATTTCTTCTTTATATATATTATATACTTTGCTGCCTTTTCTTAATACAGCTTTATATGACCCAAGTCTCATCGTACCTCCTAAGTCGTCATTTTTAGATCTCTTTTCGGTCGTATTATCTGAAGTTGTCCATTCTGTCATTAGGCCGACAATTGAATTAGTGCAGCTAGAGAATTCACTCGAATTTGCATCCTGCATGCCTAATATATTTCTTGCCATTTCTATAACTGCAAGTTGCATTCCAAAACATATTCCAAAATATGGTATTTTGTTTTCTCTTGCATACTTGATTGCTGAAATTTTTCCTTCTGAACCTCTTTCACCAAATCCTCCTGGAACTAAAATGCCATGACAATTTGCTAATAAAATTGACGTATTTGAGCTATTTAATTCATCAGATTCAAACCATTTTAATTCAACTTTTACATTATTAAAAATTCCACCGTGAGATAATGCTTCATTGAGTGATTTATAAGCATCAGCAAGTCCTGTATATTTTCCTACTATTCCAATTACGACCTTTCCTTCAGGTTCAAGAACATGTTTAGAAACTTGAGACCACATTTTAAGATCTATAGTTTTATTTTCATCTAAATTGAAATATTCTAAGACTCTCTTATCTAATCCTTCATTATAAAAATTAATTGGAACTTCGTATATTGAATTTGCATTTATCGCTTGTATTACACAGTTATGTTGAACATTGCAGAACAAGCCAATTTTTTTTCTTTCTCCTTCAGGTATTACTCTGTCTGATCTACACAATAAAATATTTGGCTGTATACCCAAACTCCTCAATTCTTTTACTGAATGTTGAGTGGGTTTTGTTTTTAATTCACCTGAGCTTGCAATGTATGGTACCAAAGTAACATGAATAAATAATGAATTCTCGTGCCCATTATCATTATGAAATTGTCTTATAGCTTCTATAAAAGGCAAGCTTTCAATATCACCAATTGTTCCGCCTATCTCACATATGACAAAATCTTCTTGCTCGAGATCGTTTGAAATAAATTCTTTAATCTCATTTGTAACATGTGGAATAACTTGCACTGTAGCGCCCAGGTACTCCCCTTTTCTCTCTCTTGTTATAATTTTTTGATACACTCTTCCAGAGGTGATATTGTCAGATTTTTTAGAAACCACACCAGTGAATCTTTCATAATGACCAAGGTCTAAATCCGTTTCTGCACCATCATCAGTAACATAAACTTCACCATGCTGATATGGACTCATTGTACCTGGATCAACATTGAGATATGGATCTAATTTTCTAATTCTTACTTTATAACCATGATGTTGAAGCAGTGATGCTAAAGAGGCTGAAGCTAAACCTTTACCAAGAGAAGATACCACGCCGCCTGTTACAAATATAAATCGCGTCATGGAAGTATTTTATACAACAGAGTCTTGATTAAATCAAAGATATTAATCTAGTTGCGGTAATTCAGGCAAATCTTCAACTAAGTCTTCTTTTGTTTGCACTGTGCCTGTGTCTTCAAAATTTAGAGTTCTATCTGATGATTTTAAACTTAAGATGGTCAGGCTTATACTTGTAATAACAAATAATACTGCAATAATGGCGGTAGTTCTTGTTAATATATCAGCACTTCCTCTGGGAGACATTCCGTCACTGCCGCCTCCAATGCCAAGTGCACCACCCTCTGCTCTTTGAACCAATACAACGATAATTAGTACAACTGCAAGTATAGCATGAATTATTAATAAAGCTGTTTCCATAGAGAAGACTTATATATCTAATTATGAGTAAGAATCAATTATTTTACTAAAATCTTTTGATTTTAAAGATGCGCCACCAACTAAAGCCCCGTCTACTTGATCTAAATTTAAAATATCGCAAGCATTAGAAGGATTGACTGACCCTCCATATAATATCGATATTTTTTGACTTTTAGATTTGCCAATTTTTTTAGAGAGTAGATTTCGAATATCTAAATGAATACTATTTATTTCAGTAATTGTAGGAGTTTTACCAGTACCAATGGCCCAGACAGGTTCGTAAGCAATAATAAGTTTTTTTATATTTATTTTTTTTGGAAGAGAGCCGAGCTGTCTGTTAAGAATTTTTTTTCTAATCTTTATTTCATTTAATTTCTCACCAATGCAATAAATAATTTTTAAATTATATTTGTTTGCAATGTCAATTTTTAAATTAAGTTCTTTTGATGTTTCTTTTTGATACTCTCTTCTTTCGGAATGACCTATTATGACATATTTGCATCCTGCAGATTTAAGCATTTGAGCACTGATACATCCAGTAAATGCACCTTCATTTAGGTGATGACAGTCTTGGCCCCCAAAATCAATTCCAGTATTTGCGTTAATGAAATTAGTCAACAATGTAAAAGGAGGGCAAATGACAACTTTAGATTTTTTATGTCTTGTTTTTTTTATATGCCTGTCAATGGAATTAACTACCTTTACAGCACCATTTAAGCCATTCATCTTCCAATTAGCGATAGTATATTTAACCCTTTTCATTCGTGATTATTCCTTTTATAAACTCTAATTTATACCATCATAGTTAAAAATGTTAGATATAATAAGAAATTTAGTTTCATCAATTTTTGGCAAAATACTTCTTGCTATAATGGTTTTAAGTTTTGCTTTGTGGGGCGTGGGAGATATACTCTCTTCCGGCAACAGTCAACTTGCTGCAAAAGTAGGTAATGAAAAAATATCACTTGATGAATTTTACATAGAGTTTCAACAAACTGTAAGAGATTATAATCAAAATACCAATTCAAATTTAAGCCTCAAAGAAGCTTATGATTTGAAACTTCATAATCTACTGCTACAAGATCTCATTTATACTAAAATGGTTAATGATTATGCTAAAAAAAGAGGAATATATTTAAATGAAGAGTCTTTGAAATCAGTGGTATCTAATCTAGATGAATTCAAAGACAGCAATGAAACATTTTCTAATATTAAGTACAAAAATTTTATTTTAAATAATTTTCAATCTGAAGAAGCTTTTCTGAGAGAAATAGAAAATAGTATTTTTCAAGATATTATTTTTGAAAGTTTTAATGCTGATAACTATATAAATGATGCAATTATTAATAAACTTTATGACTATGAAGGTGAAAAGAGAACAATTAGTTATTTTTTACTGAATGAAAATGAAGTTAAAATTGATACAAGCAATAATTTAATCAACGATTACTATTTGGATAATAAACTGAATTATCTAATTCCTGAGAAAACTATCATAGACATTATTGAAGTAAACATTAATGACTTTAAAAGAAAAGATAATATTGATACTGTTGAAGCTCAAAATTACTACAACAATAATATTGATCAATATACTGAAGAAGAAAGCAGAAATATTCAATTTATAAGATTTAGCAATGAGTCAGAAGCTTATGATTTTTACGATACATTAGCAGAAAAAAATATTAATGATTTTAATGAGTACATTAAAATAAATGATTTTAAGCTATCAAATATAGAAAACTTTACTGGCAGTACTTTCTCTAAAAATATTTCAGAGTATATTTTTAAATTAGATGTTAATACCTTGAGCGAACCCATTAGCTACGATGATTTAGGGTTTTATTTATTTAGGGTAAGTAAAGTAAATGAAGAAAAAGTGATAGATTTTGAGTCTGTTGAAAGTGAAATTATAGAATACCTAGCTTTAGAGGCTGCATATCAAGAATTTGATGACGCTATTAATATTTTAGATGAATTGCTAATTAATGACTATACGTTTAATGAGATAGTTGAAAATCAAGTAAACTTCAAAGTATCTGAAAATGTTGATTTTGAACAGTTTGTAGTAAATTTAGGGGAAGATAATTATTCTTTGGATGAAAATACTCCAGTAGGATTTATCTCAGAAATAATAATCAAAGAAAATATTGCCTATATTTATACAGTTAAAGAAAAACAAAAATCTTACGTTCCCGATTTAGAAAATATTAGAGAAAAGGTTATAGTCGACTATGTAGCCGAGCAAAAAAATAAAAATCTTGATAAACTATCTGATGACATTTTAGACTCAATTAAGTTACAAAATGAAGACTCTTTTTCTGAATATGTGCTTAAAAATGATTATAATTTGCTAAAATTTGAAAAGATTAATCGTGCAAACTCAGACTTTCAGAATGAAACAGTTTTCAATGCATTTAATAATAAGCTTAATCGACCATTTAAAATTCTAACCTCTGACGGAGAAATTGGAATTGGTGTTGTTACTGATATTTTTATGCCAAGAAATCAAATATCTGATGATTTTTATAATTCTGTTAAAATAAATATAAATAATAATTTTAATGCATCACTAGTTGAGATAATGGCATCTGAAATTATTCAAAACTCATCTTATGAAATTTATGATCAAAATATAGATAAACTGTTCATGTAATGAATTTTTCTCATACTAAAAATCAATATCTAACATCCTTTAAAAATAAAAATAATTTTATATTTTTCAAAAAAATAAAAAAATTTAAATCTGACCCTATTCCAGAGTTTATTAATATTGTAGAAAACAATAATTTTAGCTTTCTCTATGAGTCTGTTGAAAAAGGTAAAGAGAAAGGAAGATATTCAATATGTGGTTACAATACAATTAAAACGATACAAATAAACAATAGAAAAAAAGCTAAAGAAAAAAAACCTTCTTCAACAAATAAAAATGCATTTTTAAAAATTGATAGAACAATAAGTAAATATAAATTTTTAAAGGATAAAAAACTGCCGCCTATGGCAGGTGCTTTTTTTGGCTATATGTCATATGAAAATATTTATAATATCGAGGAAATATCTAAGTTCAAAAAAAAGAACACTTTAATGACTCCTGAACTTATACTATTTATTCCTCAGATATTAATTGTATATGATAATGTTTCTCATTCTTTATATATATTAAAACATTTCTTATCTGGTGTAAAAAAAACTCAAGAGTATGAACAAGTTCTAAACGAATTAAATGGTATAGAAAATAGCCTTAATAAAAAAGTAAAAAATCAAGCAATTAATCTCGGTAAAAAGAAAAGGCTTAAAATTAAATCAAATATAACTAAGTCAAAATTTATTAATAATATTAAAAAGGCAAAAAAATATATTAAAGCTGGTGACATATTTCAGGTAGTTCCAAGTCAAAGATTTGAAACTAGTTTTAAAAGTAAAGGTAGCTCGCTCTACAAAGTACTGAGATTGACTAACCCCTCACCTTTTATGTACTACTTTAATTTACCTAATTTTCAAATTGTTGGTTCAAGTCCAGAGATTCTGGTAAGGCTTAGATCTGATTTAATAACTTTACGACCTATCGCAGGTACAAGGCCGCGAGGCAAAAATATAAAACAGGACCGAAAGTACGAATTAGACCTACTTTCAGACGAAAAAGAAACATCGGAACACTTAATGTTGTTAGATCTTGGTCGAAATGATGTCGGCAAAGTAGCAAAAAAATCAACTGTAAGCGTTACCGCCAAATTCATAATTGAAAAATATTCTCATGTAATGCATTTGGTTTCTAATGTAACAGGAAAACTTAAAAAAAATATCAGTACAATTGAGGCACTAATGGCAGGATTTCCAGCTGGTACAGTATCAGGTGCACCAAAAATAAGGGCGATGCAAATTATAGATGAATTGGAAAGTGATGTCCGAGGTATTTATGCGGGTGGAATTGGTTACATCTCTCCTGATGGAGATATGGACACTTGCATAGTTTTAAGAACAGGGATAATTACTAAAAATAAATTATATGTTCAAGCTGGAGGTGGTGTAGTTTATGATAGTGATCCGGAACTTGAATATATGGAGACTGTAAATAAAGCTAAAGCGGTATTAAATGCTGCTGAAATCGTACTTGGAAACAACCTATGATATTGCTAATAGATAACTATGATAGCTTTACCTATAATTTAGTACACTATGTTGAAGAACTAGGACATGACGTTCAAGTTTATAGAAATGATAAAATATCTCTAAAAAAAATAGCGAAACTTAATCCCAAAAAAATTATAATATCACCTGGCCCCTGTACTCCTAATGAAGCGGGTATTTGTTTAGACCTTGTTAAAAGATTTTATGATAAAATACCTATACTTGGTGTATGTTTAGGACATCAGTCCATCGGACAATCATTTGGTGCAAAGATAATTAAGGCAAGTAAAATTATGCACGGCAAAACTTCAAAAGTTTCAAACCTTGGTTCAAAAATATTTAAAGGACTGCCATCATCATTTGAAGCAACCAGGTATCACAGTTTAGTAATTAAAAATGGAACACTACCAAAAAATTTTAGAGTAATTTCTGAGACAGTTGACAATAAAAAAAACGTAATAATGGGAATTGAGCATAAAAATTACCCTTGCTATGGAGTTCAATTTCATCCAGAAAGTATAGCCTCTGTTCCATTTGGCAAAAAAATTATGAAGAATTTTTTAAATTTATGACTGATTTTAAAGAATTCATTCAATTAGCTTACGAAGATAATTTAGATTTAAAATCCACTAAAAAGGCCTTTATGCAAATCATGAATGGTGAAATAAGTGAGATACAAATAAGCTCCTTTATTTCATTACTCCAAAAGTCTGGCGTTAAATCACATCATGTAATTGCTGCTTTAGAAGTAATGAGAAAAAAAATGCTTTCGATCAATGCCCCATTAAACACAATGGATACATGCGGAACGGGAGGTGATGGAAAAAATAGCTTAAATATCTCAACAGCAACAGCTTTTGTTTTGGCGGCCTCTGGTATACCAATAGCTAAACATGGAAATCGAGCACTAACATCAAAATGTGGTTCAGCTGATGTTTTAAAAGCATTGAATATAAATGTCGATATGGAAACTTCTAAATTAGAAGATTGTCTCAGAAATACTGGAATATGCTTTATGTTTGCCCCAAATCACCATCCCGCCATGAGACACGTTGCTCATGTGAGACAATTACTTGGATTCCGCACTATATTTAATATGTTGGGTCCTTTGCTAAATCCAGCAAATGTTAGTAATCAAATAGTTGGTGTTTATTCAAAAGAAGTTTTTAATATTTATAAGGACGTTTTTGAAAAAGAAGATAAGAATGTTTGCCTAATTGCTGGTCATGATGGGAACGATGAAATATCTCTCAGTGGTATTAATTTAATTTTCACAAATAAAAACGGCATTATGCAGTTTGATCCTAAAATGCTTGACTGCCCAACAATGATAAATGATGAAATAAAAGGAAGTGATGCAATGTTTAATGCTGATCGTATAATTGAAATTTTTAAAGGTAAAAAAGATACTTTTTATAATACTGTTTGTGCAAATGCAGCATTTGGTATTCTCATAAATCAATCTGAAGATTTCAATGAAAAAAATATTTTAAAAGCTTTTAATGAAGTTCAATTAATTATTGAAAGTGGAGAACCTTTGAGAATTATTGATCAGTTGTCTAAATTTACAAATTTATAATGTCGATATTAAAAGAAATATATGAGTATAAAATTGATTTTGTTTCAAATCAAAAAAAAATAATTCCTCAATCAAAAATTGAAAATAAATTGAATATAAACAATATTAACTTTCCTTTCTTTGAAAAATTAAATCATCAAAATAGTCAAATTTCTATTATTGGAGAAATAAAAAAAGCCAGTCCCTCTTTAGGTAAATTTACTAGAGAGAATATAAATTTAATCGATTTTGCAAAGGCATATGAAGATAATAATATTTCGTGCATCTCAGTTTTGACAGACGAAAAATATTTTAATGGAAAAATTGAAGACTTAATTGAAATAAGAAAAGAAGTGCAACTACCTATACTAAGAAAAGATTTTATAGTTGACGATTACCAAATATATGAAAGCAAATTAATTGGGGCAGACTGTATCCTGATTATATTATCAATGTTAAGTCAAGATGATGCTGATAGATTCGCTGAATTAGCAAGTGAACTAAAGATGGATAGTATTATTGAAGTGCACGACTATGATGAACTGCAAAGAGCGAAATCTATGAATGCAAATATGATAGGTATAAATAATCGAAACCTTAATAATTTTGTAACTAATTTAGATACCACAATAAATTTGTCTCAATACTTAGATAAATGCGACAAACTCATAATATCTGAAAGTGGCTTTCATAGTAAAAGTGACATATCAAAAGTTTATAGAACCACGGGTATAAGCAACTATTTAATTGGTGAATTTTTAATGAAGTCAGACAATTTGCCCAATCATATCGCAGAACTATTAAATTAAAAAATTATATAATGTTAATTAATCCTTGAAAATAATGAATTTTTTTTTATTGAAACTGCAAGAGAACATTGATAGAACATTAATTAAGGATCGAATCAATGTTAACAAAGAAACAAAAAGAATTATTAAATTATATTCAGAAGTTCCAAAGTAAAAATGGTGTAACTCCATCATATGAAGAGATGAAGTCTGCACTAAATTTAAAATCAAAATCTGGAATCCACAGATTAATTTTAGCACTCGAAGAACGAGGATTTGTAAAAAGATTAGCTCATAAAGCAAGAGCGCTTGAAATAATTAAAGATGGAATATCAAACATTAAGATTTCTGAAAAAAATAAAAATAATCTAGTTGTTGGCAATTTTATAAATAATGCGAATGATGATAATCATAAATTAAGCACTCTTCCACTATTGGGAAAAATTGCTGCTGGTACTCCAATTGAAGCTATTCAACAAAATGATACATCTGTAGATGTTCCAAAAGAAATGATGCCAATAGGTGAAAGTTATGCGTTAACAGTTGAAGGCGATTCAATGATCAATGAAGGCATTCACAATGGAGACACTGTTTTAATTAAAAAGACAAATATTGCGGATAATGGTGAAATTGTTGTTGCCTTAATTGATGACAATGAAGCAACTTTAAAAAGAATTAGAAAAAAAGGTCAAAGCATAGCACTTGAAAGTGCCAACCCTATTTATGAAACACGAATCTTATCTGCTCATCGAGTCAAAATTCAGGGTAAATTAATAGGCCTTCTTAGAAAATATTAATTATATTTTTCTTTAATTATTTGATAAATAGTTTAATTAATATGTGAATGCCTAGAAATAAAAGTACTCCTAAAATAAAAAAAGCAAAACTAACTATTAACGAAAATACTTACGAACTACCAATATACAATTCTACAGAAGGTGAGTCTGTTATTGATATTTCTAAACTTCACTCACAAGCAAAATTATTCACGTATGATCCAGGATTTACTTCAACAGCATCGTGTGAATCAAAAATTACATTCATCGACGGTGATAAAGGAATTTTAAGATACCGCGGGTATGATATAGAAGAATTAGCAAATAAAAGTGACTTTATAGAAGTTGTAAATTTATTAATTTATGGTGATTTACCTAACAAGGAACAATTAAAAAAATATAAAAAACTAATTACTCGTCACACACTTTTGCATGAACAAATTATAAACTTTTTTCAAGGATTCAGACGCGATGCTCATCCAATGGCAATGATGGTCGGGGTTATGGGTGCTTTATCATCGTTTTATCAAGATACCTTAGATATAAATGACCCTCATCAAAGGCAAGAAGCGACAAGAAGAATAGTTGCAAAATCATCCACAATAGGTGCCATGGCATATAAATATTCAATTGGTCAGTCATTTGTATCACCAAAGAATAACTTATCATTTTCTGAAAATTTTTTACATATGTGCTTCAGCAATACTGCTGAAGAATACAAAATCTCGCCAATTCTCGCAAAAGCAATGGATACTATTTTTATTTTACACGCAGACCATGAACAGAATGCGTCTACCTCAACTGTTCGCTTGGCTGGTTCATCTGGAGCAAACCCTTTCGCTTGTATTGCGGCGGGTGTATCTTCTCTATGGGGCCCAGCTCATGGAGGTGCAAATCAGGCTGCTTTGGAAATGCTTGAGCAGATAGGTTCATCGAAAAATATCAAAAAATATATAAACAAAGCTAAAAATAAAAAAGATAAATTTAAATTAATGGGATTTGGACATAGGGTTTATAAAAATTATGATCCAAGGGCGAAAATATTAAAAAAGATATGCCAAAAAGTTTTAAAGCATATTGGAATTAAGAATGATCCAATATTAAAACTTGCAATGGATCTTGAAAAAATAGCTTTAAAGGATAAATATTTTGTTGAAAAAAAACTTTATCCTAATGTAGACTTTTATTCTGGAATTATACTCAGAGCGATTGGCTTCC
The DNA here is from genome assembly GCA_902617525.1 of uncultured Pelagibacteraceae bacterium. Lineage (GTDB taxonomy): Bacteria > Pseudomonadota > Alphaproteobacteria > Pelagibacterales > AG-422-B15 > CACNXQ01. Next base: position 66,442 of record CACMWW010000001.1, read on the forward strand.
CCCCTGAAATGTTTACAGTTATTTTTGCAATTTCTCGAACCGCTGGATGGACAGCTCAGTGGACTGAAATGATTGAGGACCCAATCCAAAAAATAGGACGACCTAGACAACTTTATTCTGGAAATAAACTGCAAAAATATGGAGTAAAAAGATCTAAAAAAAATACTAGGTAGTTGAATTTCGTATATTATATATTTTTAAATTGTTTCTTTGAGCATATTTCAAAAAAATACTTTTATTCTGCACTATTGTAAATTTTGGATCAATTGCAATACCATTTAAGTTGGCTTTGTTAACTAATTGGAGCGTTTTAACACCTATCACAGGCAAATCAATTAATTTACTCTGACCTTTTTTTGGAATTTTGGCAAATATACCAGCTTTATTTTTTAATTGATTAAGTGATTTTCTTATAGAAATAACTCTTGATAATAGTTTATCTGTACCTTCTGCAGCTTCTATTGCAATAATATAACCATTAATTATTACAGCTGATTGGGCATTATCGTATTTTGATAAATCATTCAGCAGCTTAAATGATTTTTTTGCATCAACTTTATCATCATAGGTTAATACTTCATTCATATCTCGCTTAGTAAAAAAAAAGGATTTTGATACTTCATAAGGTGATAATACATTAAAACCTTTTTGTGAAAATATGTCTAAAATATCAACTAAAACTTTACCATCACCATGCCTATAGGAGTTTATTAATAAAGGAATATATCTCTCAATCTCCCCATCTTTTTTGAAGGTGGATAAGTTTGGCCTAAAAATCTTTCCTATAAATAATAAATTTTTAATGTTTGATTGATTAAGTTTGTCTAAAATTTTTTTTAATTGAAATATCTTATAGTTATAAATGTCCTTCCTTTGTATATTTTTGTTCCCAACGTTTATAAAGATAGATTCTTTATTAATTAACTTGGTTTTAGAAAAAAAGGATCGTGCAATCAAATCATAACCACCAATTATTGCTATAGGGTGACTATTTCTCATATTTACATAAACCCCTTGAACTATCAATATCTATAAATAAAAGTAATTTTTCTATAAGAGGGCTAGTAGAGTTTAAAAATTTTTTCTTTTCTTTTGAAATTGACTCTCCTGTAAATATTTTTTCAACAGCGTTGGAATATTCTCTTATTTGTTCTTTTGTATAATTTGCTCTTTTAAGTCCAATAATATTGACTCCTGTCACTTTTGCTCGATTGCCAATTGCAAGGCTAAATGGAATTACATCATTCTCTACCGCAGACATGCCACCTATCATTGAAAGAGAACCTATTCTACAAAATTGATGAACTGCCGAGAGGCCGCCAATAACCGCATTGTTTTCAACGTAAACGTGCCCTCCTAGTGTTGTTTGATTAGCAAAAATTACTCTATTTTCTATTATACAGTCGTGAGCAATGTGAACTCCAACCATGAATAATGAGTCATCACCAATCAATGTTTCCATTCTATCACCTTCTGTTCCTGGATTGGCATTACAATATTCTCGGAAGGTGTTATTCTTTCCAATAATTAGTTTGCTATTTTCCCCACGATATTTTAGATCCTGAGGTATTGAGCCTATTGAACAGAATGGAAAAAATTGATTTGACTCATCTATATCAGTAAACCCATCAACGCAAACAGAGGAGTGTATAATATTATTATTAGCGATTTTTACATTATCCCCTATAACCGAGAAAGCACCAATAGTTACGTTATCACCAATAACGGCGTTTTTAGAAATAATTGCTGTTTTATGAATATTAGTCATTGTTTCTATCTATTATCATTGCACTCCATTGAGAATTACATACGGTTTCACCTTTATTATTTATTGACTCACCTTCAAACCTCCAAACCCTACCCTTTGATCTTAGTGCTTTTACATTAGCCTTAATTTCTTCATTCGGAAATACAGGTTTTCGAAATTTAGAATTTTCTATGTTCATTAAATAAACAATTTTATCAAATGTCTCTTCTCTTAAACTGAAAGCAATCAATGCTGCGGCTGTTTGAGCAAGCATTTCAATTAAAATAACTCCTGGAACAACTGGATGACCTGGAAAATGACCCTTAAAAAAAGTATCACTAAAAGAAAATTTCTTGATACCAGTTGCTTTATTTAACTTTTCTATATTTGCAAGCTCATCGATATATAAAAAAGGTTCCCTGTGAGGTATCAACATCTTAATTTCATCTAAATTTATTTTATCTTTTTCCATAAGTATTTTTATAGTTCTTGATGAAAGTAAATTTATTTATAGCTGGATTACCCATTACAGACTTGTTATTTTTTAAGTTGTTAAAAACACCACTTTTTGCAGCAATCTGTACGTTGTCTCCAATTTTAATATGACCCGCAATCCCAACCTGTCCACCTGTTAAAACGTTATTTCCTATTTTAGCACTTCCAGCAATTCCAGTCATTGCAGCAAATGCACAATTTTTTCCAATTTCAACATTGTGAGCGACATGACACATATTATCAAGGTAGGTATTCTCTCCAATAATTGTGTCACTAAAACTTCCCCTATCTATGTTACAACCTGAGCCAATAGAAACTCCAGATTGAAGTATAACTTTTCCTGTATGATAAATATTGATATTCTTATCTTTATTTATGTAAAACCCAAAACCTCTTTGACCAATAGATGAATTATTTCCTATATAAATATTTTCACCGATAATGGAATGTGAAATTACAGAATTTGTACCAATTTTTGATTTATTTCCAATTATACAATTATTTTTTATAACTGTACCATGTTGTATAGTTACATTGTTACCAATAACAACACCGTTTTCGATTGTAACATTATTGCCTATATAACAGTCTTTACCTATTTTAGGCTTATCAAATTTACTTATTTCGTCAGGAGTAAAATCTCTAAAAAAAATATTCGAAATTTCTGCAACAGATTTTTGAACGTTCTTTACAATTAAAGTTTTTTGTTTAGCGTTTAATTCATTAGCTTTTTTAGCTGAACAAATAATTGTGGAACTTTCATTTAATTTACTTTTTTGAGACTCTTTATCGTATAAAAAAGATAACGAATTCTTATTTAAATGATTAATACTTACAAAATCATTAAAAATATGATCTTCCGCAATATTTACTAAAACACAATCTATTGAGGATTTAATTTTATTTATATCTATTGGGCCTAATTTTTTAAAAAAATCAGGCAGCATAAATTTAATTAAGAGATACTTTTATGTTTGGAAGCTCTTTATTAAGAATTTTCAAGGCTTCATCTGTAATATCCATATTTTCTGCGTTTAATAAAACAGAGTTTTTTTCAAGCAGTATTGTAATCCCCTTTTCATTAGATAAATCTTCAAGAATTGGCTTTAAGGCATTTAGAACATTATTTCTAGTATCTGCAAGTAGGAGATCAATTGACATAAGTTTTTCTTGTCTAGTTACATTGTAATTTTGTACTTTCTTTTCGTATTCTTTTCTCTTTTCATCAAAAGCTGCAGGAGCCATGATTTGCTGCGACTCAACAAGTTCGTTTTGTTCATCTATGAGACTCTGATCAGATTCTTTTATTTCCTCTTCTATTTGAATTACAATTTTTTCAATTTGTTCAGCTGCATCTTTTGCTGCCCTTGCTTCAGATAAGATGTAATTAAGATCAACAACTCCAACAGTTGTATCTGGATAATCTGCATACAATGGTGAAATAGTGAATTGATAAAGTAAAAATATCGCTAATATTATTTTTTTAAATGTGAATTTCATATATTTAAAAGTTGTATCCTATATCAAAGTATAAATTGTCTGTTGTATCAGTGTTTTCACTTTCTAATACTGTTGCATATATTATGTTAATTGGTCCAATTGCTGAGTCCCAATTAAAATTTACTCCTAAGGATGATCGCATTTCATGATCACCATCTATATCGGAATATGCAGGGTTTTCAAGACCCCAAACGCTTCCAATATCCAGGAATACAGTACTTGTTATATCAAAAGCATCTAAATTAAAATCAATATTTGTTTCAAGAGATGTCAAATAAAAATATTGCCCACCAGTATATGAGTTTCCAGTTCTAGGGCCAACCTTTCCTGACTTAAATCCTCTAAGTTTTTTACCACCTAATTTATAATTTGATGATAATGGTGCATATTTTCCATTATACCCATTTAGATTTCCTGCTTGGAATTTAAGTGCACCAACAAATCTGTCGCTTAGTTTCTTATATGTACTGTAATTAATTCTATTTTTAATATAGTAACTTGTACCACCTATTCCCGCTAATTCCTGATCAATCTCAAAACTAAAACCACTTGATGGTTTATATCTACTATTTCTTCGATCATACTTTAATTTATATCCAAGCGTTGATATAGTATCAGTTCCCGCTAACAGTCTTTCATAAGAAGTTGCGTTGGAGTCTGCTTTTACTTTTGATGTAAAAAAGTGAATACCTGCCTTCAAGAAAAGTATTTGGACCAATTGGAAACTGAGCTCTGACACCCAGACCTAAATCTTCTGTTTCATAATTAACTGATGTTGGATCAGTAAAATTACTATAAATACTTCCTGTTAAAGCAAGCTCTTTGTTATTAAAATATGGTTCTGTATAAGAGATATCATAAGTATTTCTTGTGCTTGCAAAACTAGAAGTTAAATTAAGTTTTTGTCCCTTACCCAAAAAATTTGTTTCTTTTAGTCCAATATTAAGCGAGGTGGACGTAGCACTAGAGTATCCAGCCCCTAAAGATGCTTCTCCTGTATTCTTCTCTTCAACAGAAATTTCCAAGTTTAATTTGTCAGGGTACTCTGTCCTAATTTCTTTTATATCTACTTCAGAAAAAAAATTCAGTGCTCTAATTGAGTCTTTCGAATAGTTAATTGCAAATTTGTTATACGCATCACCTTCAGTTAGTGAAAATTCTCTTCTAATTACTTTATCAACTGTTCTTGTATTGCCAGTAATATTGATTTCGTTTACGTATACCCTTGGCCCCTCATTAATTTCCAAATTAACGGATACTTCTTTATTTTCATCATCAACATTTAATTGAGGATTAATTTCTATAAATGTATAACCACTTAACTCAGCAGTATTTTTTATTTGTTCTACAGATTGCTTTATTTTACCAGCATTATAAAGATCACCAGTTTTGAATGGCAATCTGTTACTTAACATTTCTGCATTTATTTTTTTTAATTCACTTGTAACCTGAATTTTGCCAAAATTATATTTATCACCTTCACTAACATTTAATATTATCTCAAAATCATTCTTGTTGAGAGATAGTTGGGCTATTGAAGAAGTAAATTTAAATTCAGGGTATCCATTATTATTATAAAATTCTGTTACAAGTTGCTTATCATATTCCAATTTATCGGGATCATATCTATCTGCAGAAGACAGAAAACGTAATAATTTTTTTTCTTTTGTCTTCATAATTGATTTAATTTTGGAAGACGAATAAATACTGTTACCAAGTATTATAATTTTAGAGACTTCTGCTACATCCGATTCCTCAATTTCATATGTAAGGTTTACTCTATTGTTTTCCAATAAATCAACCTTAGGAGTAATTTCTGTCGATAACCTACCTGATCTTTAATTTTACTATTGCCAGTAAACTTTACTAGATTAATTGTAGGGTTTTCCTTTACCTCAATTAAGAGTGAGTTATTTTCAAATGATATTTCTAAATTTGAAAATAAGTTCGTATTGAACAAATCTTTCAATATTTGATTTCCTAATTCTTCAGAGTATACATCACCCAAATTTGTGTTTGAATATGAAACAACTGTTTCTATATCAATTCTTTGTGTCCCAATTACATTTATATTTTCTATCCGATTATCGTTAGCTAACGTCGCACTATTTAAATAAATAAAGGATAAAAATAAAAAATATAGAATTTTAAATTTTTTTAGCATCTTCATATTCAATTACCTAAATATATATTATTATCAATCCAATTATTAATATTATTTATATCTATTGGTTTTGGGCTTGTGATATTCTTATTTTTAGCGAAAATTAGTTCTAAATTAATTTCATTAAATTTCACAATATCGTTAAACTTAATTTTTCCCTTCAAAAATAGATTTACTAAATATTCGTTTAAGTAATTAAATACATGAGGAGCTAAACCACCCATTTTCATCACGTTTGCTCCGAGTCTTATTGATGGAAATTTTCTTTGATCTATTGGTATGAATTCAAGCTTAGGATAATTTAATAAATTGTAGCCGTTATCATAATTACAATATTTATCAAATTCAAAAAATAATGTTGATATAGGTATTCGCATATCTGGCTTGTTTAAAATTGCAGTACTAATTCCATTTTCATAATTGACAATTGCATGAACTAATGCTTGAGGATGTATTATTGCACTAATTTCATTATCCTTTAAATTAAATAAAAATTTTGCCTCAATAATTTCTAAAGCTTTGTTCATCATTGTAGCTGAGTCAATTGATATTTTTTTACCCATACTCCAAACAGGGTGATTAATTGCCTGTTTTAAGGTGACTTTTTTTAATTGTTGTAACGTTAAATTCATAAAAGGACCACCTGAAGCTGTAATAGTTATTGATTTATACCTACCAAAACCTTTATTTAAAAGATGGTAAATAGAATTATGTTCAGAATCTAAGGGAACGACTTCAGTAGAATATTTTTTTGATAACTTATTAAAATTACTTCCAAGAGATATAATACACTCCTTATTAGCTATTCCGACTTTTTTTCCTGATTTAAGTATTTTTAAAAGCAGATCTAATGATGAAAGGCCACTATTTGCAAATACTATTACTTCTGTCTTATTAGAAATTATATTACTAAAATCTGAAATATCATTAAATACTTCAAATTGTTTTAAATTATATTTTTTAAATAATTTAATTTTTTTTTCATTAAACCCAATTTTTTTAACATTGTATAATTTAGCGATTTTATAAAGTTTACCTAAATTTGAATTACATGTAATTCCTTCAATCTTGAATGTGTCTAAATGTTTACTAATAAATGAAATTGTTGATTTTCCAATACTGCCTGTAGCACCAAATATTACAACATTGATTTTTTTCATATTATTAAACCTAAGATTCCCAGTACAAAGAAAACCATTATGAATGAATCAAATCTATCAAGTAAGCCTCCATGACCAGGCATAATTTTTCCAGAATCTTTAATGGCTGCATATCTCTTAAGCAGTGATACTAATGTATCACCTGTAAATGATAAAATTATGATAAACAATACATAAAATATTGATAACTTCATATTTATTAAAAATAAGTTAAAAAATATTTCCGAAAGAAACAGAGTAAACAGAATTCCAGAAATTAACCCACTAATCGTTTTTCCCGAACTAATTTTAGGCATTAATTTAATTCCACCTATTAATTTGCCACCTAGATATGAAAACGTATCAAATAACCAAATAATAAAAATAACAGAAATTAAAAATGCTTGAGAAAAGTTTGTAATTAACAAAAATAAAAAAAGAAAAAAAGATAATGAAGTTATAATAGAATAAAGGTTTAAAATGTATACACTGCCTGCTGTTGCTTTCATATTGCTTATTTCATTTAAAATAATTGATGCAAATAAAAGATAAACTAGAATTGAGATATAATTACTAAATATTAACGGCAAGATTACCAATGGAATAAATATAATTACTGAAAAAATACGATATGATAATTCTTTGTTAAAAAGGTTATACACTTATCTACCAAGCTTTCTCTTTCTTTTCATGTAATTATCAAGTGCATTATTAAAGTTTCTGATCTTAAAGTCAGGCCATAATGTTTTAGTAAAATACAATTCAGCATAAGCGCTCTGCCACAACATAAAATTACTGAGTCTTATTTCTCCACCAGTTCTGATAATTAAATCGGGATCTTTAGAGTCAGGAACATAAAGATAATTTTTGAGATTATTAGTTGGTTTATCAAGTTTTCTTATTTTTAATATTGCATCATTTATTTCTTGTCTAGATCCATAATTAAATAATAGGTTCACAATCGTACCTTTATTTCGTTTTGTTTTATTGGTAACATCGTCAATTATTTTGAGTAAACTATTCGATAATTTATTTCTACTACCATAATGTCTTACCCTAAGATTATTTTTATTAGCTTTAAGTTTAAAATCTTGATAGAAAATTTCTATTAATTTAAATAAATTTTTTATCTCAACTGGATCTCTCTTCCAATTTTCAGTTGAAAATACATAAAAAGATATTTCATTTACTTTGTAATTTAGCTTTTTTAGCCCTTCGCAGATATATATACAATTTTTGATTCCATTTTCATGACCAATTTTTTTTGTTAATTTATTTTTTTTTGCCCATCTACCATTCCCGTCCATGATAATAGCAACATGATTAATTTTCTTTTTTAAAAAAATAGATGAATTCACTTAGGGTTATATTTTTTTTAATTCTTCTTCTTTAGATCTTAAGATCTCTTCTATTAATTTAATATGATCAGCGGTAATTTTTTCAATGATATCCTGGTTTTTTTTAGAATCATCTTGACCTATCTCCTTATCTTTTTCCAATTTTTTTACTTTTTCTATTCCGTCTCTTCTAATATTTCTTATTGCAATTTTAGTATTTTCAGAAATTTTTCCTGTCATTTTAAGAAACTCGATCCTTCTTTCTTCTGTAAGTTGGGGAAGAGGAAGCCTAATTAAATTACCTTCAATTATTGGATTTATTCCCAAATCGGACTCACGCAGACATTTATCGACAAGAGATACATTCGAACTATCCCAAATGTCAATATTGATTGTTCGAGGATCGGGAGTGGTAATATTACCAAGTTGATTAATATTCATTTTCTGTCCATATGCTTCAATTTTAATTGTATCTAGCATGCTTGGTGATGCCCTTCCTGCTCTTATACCTTTCATATCTGACTTAAAAGTTTGGACTGATGCTTCCATTTTACTATTTATATCTTTTTTAATTGTTTCAAACATTGTCTATCAAGGAATATTTATGTTTATTATTATATACATTTTTGAAACAATTTTTTTGTAAAATTGAAAAAATTTTGATTGGTATATTATTGTCTCTAGCTATGCTCACAGCAGCGCTATCTAAAACTTTAAGATTCTTTGATAAATATTCATTGTATGAAATTAATCTAAATCTTTTTGCATTCTTATTTTTTTTTGGATCTTTATTATAAATTCCATCGACTTGTGTTGCCTTATAAATCTCATTGCATTCTAGCTCTGCCGCTCTCAAAGCAGAAGCTGTATCTGTTGAAAAAAATGGGTTACCTGTTCCAGCCGCACATATCACAATCCTACTTTTGTCCATGTGCCTTATTGCTCTTCTTCTTATGTATGTTTCACAAATAGATTGGATAGGAAATGCAGACATTACTCTTGTTTCAATATTTAATTTTTCAAGAGAATTTTGCAGTGCAAGACTATTCATTACTGTTGCTAACATACCCATATAATCTGCATTGGCCCTGTCCATTCCATTTGCAGAAGCGGCCAATCCTCTAAATATATTTCCGCCACCTATTACTATACATATTTGTATATTTAATTTTCTTAGAGACAATAAGTCACTTGCAATTCTATTTACTGTATTTAATTCAATCCCGTATTTATTTTTACCCATTAAAGACTCCCCAGATAGTTTGATTAATATCCGGTTTAAACTTTTTTTGGGCATTTTTATGAGCCTATTTCGTACCTAATAAATCTTTTTACAGAGATACTACAATTATTTTTTTCTGAAATTTGATTTATATACTGTCCTACAGTAATAGAAGGATCTATAACAAATTTTTGACCTAAAAGTGTATTTTCTTCAATAAACTTTTGTAATTTTCCCTTCAGCATTTTCTCAACTATATTGTCAGGCTTGCCTGTATCTTTTAATTGTTGAATTATAATTTCTTTTTCAGAATTTACTAATTCACTGTCAAGATCGACTTCAGAAATTGACTTTGGACTGAGTGCTGCTATGTGCATACAAATATTTTTTCCAAATGTAGCAAGTTCATTACAATCAGTCTTTAACTCAAGGAGTACACCAATTTTTCCCATACCTTCACTGACACTGTTGTGCACATAACTAAAAATATTGCCAGTTAGTCTCTCAGATCTCCTAAGAACGATGTTTTCTCCGATTTTGCCAACCGCTGAATTGATTAGCTCCATCACCTGTTGATTACTATCTAACTTTTCATTTTTCTGAGAAATTGATATATCCAAAATTGAATTAACTAAATTATGAAACTCCGAATTTCTTGAAACAAAATCAGTTTCTGAATTTATTTCAATAATCGTTGCGTTTGCACCATTAACCTTTACTCCCACAAGACCCTCATTTGCATCTCTGCTTGATTTTTTTTCAGCTTTTGCAATGCCTTTTTCTCTTAAGATTTTGAATGCCTGCGTAATATTTCCGTTAGAGTCAGATAATGCTGATTTACATTCCATCATCCCTGCACCAGACATTTTTCTTAGCTCTTGAACTTCTTTTGCACTAACTGTCATTATTCTCTTTCATTTCAGAGCTTACATTTAGATCATCTTCTGTTTCGTTTTTTAAATTCTTAGAGTCTCCTTCAAAGTCAATTTTTTCGCTCGATGAATTAATTGTTTCTTTAATTAAAGAGCAATAAAGATCAATTGATCTTCTTGAATCATCGTTACCTGGTACTGGATAACTAATTTTATCTGGATCGCAATTGGTGTCTACAATTCCTATGATAGGTATGTTTAATAGGTTTGCTTCTGAAACAGCAATATGCTCTAACTTTGTATCTATTATAAATACCAAATCAGGCGACTTTTTCATCTCACTAATACCACTTAATGATTTTACAAGTTTCTCATGCTGGTTAGTAATCTTCAAAATTTCTTTTTTTGTAAATTCATTATCAGGATTAGATTTTAATACTTCTAAATCCTTCATTTTTTTTATTGATTTTGTAATAGTTGACCAATTAGTTAACATTCCACCCAACCATCGATGATTAACGTAAAATTGATTAGTTTCATTTGCCAATTCTTCAATTTTCTTTGCAGCTTGCTTTTTTGTTGCTACAAATAAAATTTTTCCACCTTTTGAAACTACACTATCTATAACTTTTAAAGCGTCACTGAGCATTTGTAATGTGTAATTTAGGTTTATGATATGTATATTTTCTTTTGTGCTGTGAATGTACTTTGACATTTTAGGGTTCCATCTTTGTGACTTATGTCCAAAGTGAACTCCTGCATCAACAAGTGCTTTTAAATTAATGTTAGGTATACTCATTTTTTCTCCGGTTGTTCATCCACAGCAATTTGACCTAATTTAGGACCGGACAGCTTATGCTATCGCTGTGTGATAATAGGGCCAATAGATATATTAAAAAAATTAATTTTACAACAGATTATTCAATGAAATCAATTTTCTTTACGCCATTGAAACTCTTCATCTGATTAATCATTTCAGAAGTTATATTAAATTGACCAGGTATTCTAAGTAATTGATTATTATATATAATTTCAATTTTATTGTTTCCTTTTCTCCATTTTAACTTAGCTAACTCGTTTTTAGAGAAATTTCCATCAGCGTATATCTTTAATGTTTGTTGTTTAACATTTTTATTATTATTAATTCTAAGATTATTATTATTTAACTTTTCTACTTCTTTAAAATCAAATACTTTTTTTAGTTCCCCTCTGAGAGTTCCATTTTGTGAGGAAAAATCTACACCTAAAACAAACGAGTCTCCTTCTATTAATAGTTCTCGATATTTTCTAAGATTGCTCTCAAAAATGATTAATTCATATATGGAAGAAAGATCAGAAAAATTTAAAAAAGCATAGGTGTTACCTCTAGCTGATCTTTTTTCTTTTTTTGAGAGGAGAGTTCCACCAATCAGTATATCTTTTTGATTGTGAAAGTCAGAATTTTCCTTTATTTCGTTATATTCTTTTAGTAATAAAGAATTGTAATTTTTCTTATGCATTTCTAAAGGATGACCTGATAGATAAAAACCTAACATTTCATATTCTTTCATTAACTTATAGTCACGTTTCCATTCACCCTCATTTTTTAAATGAAAATTTGATAATATAGTTTCACTAAACATATCTTCTTGAGAGTTAAATGCCCTAGTATTTAATGACTTATGATACTTTACAATTTCTGCAGCATGATTAAAAACATCTGCTCTATTAATCTTAAATTCGTCAAATGCTCCAGCACATGACAATGCCTCAATCGTTTTTTTATTAACCACAGAGCTGTTGCATCTATCAATAAAGTCATTTAAATCTTTAAAACTTCCATTTTTATTTCTTTCATCATACAAGTCCTTCATTGATTCAAGTCCAACATTTTTGATTGCTCCTAATGCATACAGAATTGAGTCATTGTTTCTTAAAAAATTTGGTCCTGAATAATTTATACTTGGTGGCAGTAATTTTATTTTAAGACGTGACAGTTCCTGCTGAAAAACTGATATTTTATCTGTATTATTAATGTCTAATGTCATTGATGCTGCGAAAAATTCTATTGGATGATGGGTTTTCAAATAAGCTGTTTGAAAAGCAATCATTGCATATGCTGCTGCATGACTTTTATTAAAGCCATAATCAGCAAACTTTGATAATAAATCAAAAATAGAATTTGCCTCGCTTGTTTTTATATCCTTTTTGAGACAACCGTCTATAAATCTTTGTTTTTGAGCATTCATTTCTTTTTGTATTTTTTTTCCCATCGCTCTTCTGAGTAGATCTGCTTCGCCATCAGAATAACCTGATAATTCTCTGGCAACTCCCATAACCTGCTCTTGATATATTACAACTCCATAGGTTTCTTGTAATAAATGCTCTAACAAAGGATGAATATAATCTGGCTTTTCTCTGCCATGCTTCCTTTCTATATAACTTGGTATGTTTGCCATCGGACCAGGTCGATATAGTGCAACAATTGCGATAATGTCTTCAAACTTATCTGGCTTGAGCTGCTTAAGAGTATCTTTCATTCCAGCACTTTCTAATTGGAAAATCCCTGTTGTTTCTCCAGTGCTTAATAATTCATAAGTCTTTTGGTCATTAATATTTATATCTTCAATATTAAATGAAGGATTATTATCCTTTACTAATCTTACACAATTATCAATAAGCGTTAATGTTTTTAATCCTAAAAAATCAAATTTCACTAAGCCTGCATTCTCTACCCATTTCATATCAAACTGAGTTAAAAGAATATCTGAATCTGGATCACTATATATTGGAACATCTTTAAACACTTCTTCTTTTGAAATTACAACTCCAGCTGCATGAATTGATGCGTGTCTTTTAAGGCCTTCTAGTTTTAGAGATATGTCCAATAACTTTGCAATCTTATTATCTTTGTTTGCCTCTTCATTAAGCCTTGGTTCTTCATCAATATATTGCTGTAGAGTCATGGGTCTTGAAGGGTCAAAAGGCATTAGTTTGCATAGGTAATCAACTTGGCCATATGGTATACCTAAAACTCTTCCTACATCTCTAATCACTGCGCGTGCTTGTAATTTTCCAAATGTAATTATTTGAGCCACATGATTACTTCCATATTTCGTATGAACGTAGTCTAAAACACGGTCTCTTCCATCACGGCAAAAATCAATATCAAAATCTGGTAGAGATACTCGTTCAGGATTTAAAAATCTTTCAAATATTAGACCAAATTTTATTGGATCCAGGTCTGTAATTTTTAAACACCATGCTACTAGGGACCCTGCTCCTGACCCTCTTCCAGGGCCAACAGGTATATCATTATCTTTTGCCCATCTTATAAAATCCGAAACAATTAAAAAATAACCTTCGTATTTCATATCTATAATTATTTTTAACTCTTTTTCTAATCTGTTTTCATATTCTTTTTTTATATTTAATTGTGACTCATTGTCTGTTTGTTCACTCATAAATTTTTGAGCGAGATTTTGCTCAAGTCCTCTAAGAGATAGTTCTCTTAATAATTTTTTTTCTTGATTATCATCTGTATGGTAAGATGGAAGCACTGGCATTTTAATTTTAGGTCTATGAGAGCACCTTTGAGCGATCTCAATTGTGTTAAGTAATGCTTCTGGAATATCTAAAAAAAGTTCTTGCATTTCATTTTGGGACTTAAAATAGTGATTTGATGAAAGTCTTTTTCTATCTTTTTGAGAGACAAAAAGTTTTTTTTCAATACACATAAGCGCGTCATGTGCTTCAAAATGGTCAGGTCCCTCAAAGTAGACATCGTTAGTTGCAACAACTGGTAAATTATTATCGTATGCTAAATTAAGAATTGTCTCTTCATCAATTCTATAATCATTCCCTCCAATTCTCTGAATTTCTATGTAAAAGTTATCTATAAATTCTTTTTTGAAGTCAGCTATAAATGACGCAGATTGTGAAGTAATATTGTTACCGTTAGAAAATTTTAAAATAGAGTTATTTCCACCAGAAAGGACTAATAGACCTTCTTTATTTTTAAACAACTGATCAATATCTACATAGGCATTTTCTTTATGATTCATGTATGCACTTGAAATAATATTTAATAAATTTTTATAACCATCCTCATTTTTAGAAAAAATATTTATAAAAAAATGGAGATCTTCATCTCCAATATTTTCATGAAGATAATTTTTAGGAGTTTTGACCTTTAAATTGCATCCTATTATAGGCTGAACTCCAACACTTGACACTTTCTCACTAAATTCCAAGGCTCCAAACATATTATTGGTGTCAGTGATACCTACCGCTGGCATATTAAACGCCTGACAAAGTTCTGAGATGCGCGCTATAGGCAAAGCGCCTTCTGACAATGAGTATTCTGTTTTATTTGTTAAATGAATAAAATCGCTCACCTATAATTTTATCCTTTTATTAGCTTTAGATGCCAATTTCTCATCATGAGTAGCCATAACTAGTGTCATATTTTCAGATTCGACATAGTTTTTTAAATAGTTAAACACCAAATTGGAGTTTTTACTGTCTAAATTGCCAGTTGGCTCATCGGCGATTATAAATTTTGGTTTATTTACCAAAGCTCTTGATATTGCTACTCTTTGTTGCTCTCCTCCTGACAATGAATTTGGGAAATGTAAAGATCTATCATCAATCATAAACACCCTCATTATATTTTCTGCTCTTTGTGTCGCCTCGTCCTTACTGTATCCATTTAATAATAGCGGTAACGCAACATTTTCAATAGCATTAAAATTTTCCAATAAATTGTAGTTTTGATAAATAAACCCATAATTATCTCTTCTAAATTTATTCTTCTGTTCACTATTTAAAATCGTGAGATCTCTACCATTGAATGAGATAGTGCCTTCGTCGGATGTATCGAGTAACCCTACTAAGTTAAGTAGAGTGGTTTTTCCTGAACCTGAGGGACCTGTAACTGCAATAAAATCACCACTTATAACTTCTAAAGAAATATCTTTTAAAATAGATAGGCTATTATTAGCTTGACGGTAAGATTTTGAAATATTTTTTAAAATTAGATTTGTATCAGACATTATTTAATATTCCTCTAATTTCTGTCTTAGAAGCTTTATAGGCTGGATATACAGTCGCTATTATTGATATAATTAAAGAAAAGAAAATTATTAATATAATTTGATTCAAATCGATACTTGTTGGCATTTTATCAAGATAATAAAACTCAGATGGAAATAAATTTAAATTGAATGTTGAATTTAGTAAATTTCTTATTGTATCAATATTTATTGTAAAAAGTATTCCAAGAATAGATCCTATGATCGTTCCACTAAACCCTATAAAAGTACCGACTAGCAAAAATATTCTTAAAATTGAACTATCACTGCTACCAATTGTTTTGAGTACTGCTATTTCTCTATTTTTATTTTGTACTAAAATAAAAAGGCTTGTAACAATATTAAATGCAGCAATTATGATAATTAGTGATAATACAAAGAACATTAATTCACGCTCCGTTGCCAACACTTCCCAAAAAGAACTATTTAAATCAATCCAATCTTTTACTAAATAATCATCATTATAAATCTTAAGTAAATCACTCTTAACATTTTCTACATCATTGATATCTTTTAAATGTATCTCAATGGTTGATATCTCATTATTGAGACTCAAAAGTTTTTGAACATTTGCAAGTGAAGTAAATGCAAAATTTTTGTCATATTCACTCATACCAGAACTAAATGTAGCCGATACTGTCATTTTGAGAGATCTTGGGATTTGACCTAGTGGAGTAGAAATCATTGAGGAAGAAGTGACTTTTATTTCGTCACCAGGTAATACACCTAGAGAAAATGCTAGTTCTTCTCCTAATATTATTGAATTAGCAGTTAGCAGATTATCATTATTTAGATTATTAACAAATTTATAAAATTTAATATTCTCATCATTGATCGATTTGATAACTATTCCATTGCTCTTATTAACTGAACTTACTAAGGCTTGAATAGATATATTTCTATCAATAAATAATATTTCCTTAATTTCAGAAAGGCTCTGATCATTCTCAAAGTATGGCTCTATATTCTTAATATAAATATGTCCATTGAAACCAATAATTCTTTTTTTTAGTTCATCATGGAAACCATTCATTACAGACATCACAATTATTAATGTTGCAACACCGATACAAATCCCAATAAATGAAAGCCATGAAATGACCGATAACAACCCGCCTTTTCTCAAAGGAACAAGATACCTAAAAGCTATAAATCTCTCAAAATAATTAAATGGCACTTTGTTTAAACGTTCATTTCTTTTAGAAACTTATCTAATTTATCTAGGTTAATGAATTCTGTTTCTCCACTTTTTCTATTTTTATACTCTACTAGACCGTCCGACACAGCTTTGCTTCCTATTATAATTTGATGTGGTAAACCTATTAAATCCATTCTAGAAAATTTTACTCCTGCGTTATCATTTTTATCATCAAATAAAACTTCAGATTTATCATTAATTAAATTGTAAACATTATTAGCAATTGAGGAGGCTTCATCGTCTTTTGGTTTCAAGTTTATAACACCAAGTGTAAATGGCGACACTGCATCAGGCCATATTATTCCACTTTCATCATGGGAGGACTCTATTATAGCGCCCACTAGACGTGAAATTCCTATTCCATATGATCCCATGTGTACCGTTTTTTCTTTTCCATCAGAATCTAAAACATTTGCCTTCATTGAATTTGAATATTTTGTTCCAAAATGGAATATGTGGCCCACTTCAATTCCTTTTGAATTCATTTGTTTTTCTTTATGAACTATTTCATCAAATTTAGCCCTGTCATGTTTCTCATCTGAAGCAGAATAATAACTTTTAAATTTTTCAACAATTGAATTTAGGTCGCCGTCATAGCTAATGTCAGAAATCTTATTTCCTTCATTTAATATATTATTATCAAAATAAATATCACTTTCCCCCGTATTAGAAATAATTATGAATTCATGTGAGAGATCTCCTCCAATGGGTCCTGTATCAGCTGCCATAGGTATTGCTTTGAGACCTAATCTTGCAAATGTTTTTAAATAACAAATAAAAAAACGATTATAAGTATCTTCTGATGATGCTGCATCAATATCGAAAGAATAAGCATCTTTCATTAAAAATTCCCTACCTCTCATTACTCCAAATCTTGGCCTTAATTCATCTCTAAATTTCCACTGTATATGGTAGAGCAGCATTGGAAGCTCTTTATAGGATTTAACATTTCTTCTAAATATATCTGTTATTTGCTCTTCGTTTGTTGGGCCATAAAGCATTTCTCTTTCTTGACGATCATTAATTCTTAACATTTCTTTTCCATAATCTTCATATCGTCCACTTTCTTTCCATAAATCTGCGGGTTGAATAGTTGGCATTAATATTTCATTAACTCCCGCCTTATTCTGTTCATCTCTGACGATGTTTTCGATTTTTTTTAAAACCTTTAACCCAAGAGGTAGCCAAGAGTAAATCCCAGAACTTGATTGACTGATCATACCAGAGCGCAGCATAAGTTTATGAGAAACAATTTCTGCTTCGCTTGGAGATTCTTTTAATACAGGTAGAAAATAATTAGATAACTTCATTTATGTAAAAAAGCTTTAAGATATACATCAGAAAGCCTTCATTATTAAGAAAACTATATATGATAAACCAGATGACTATTGAGACAACTGTTGTAATTAAGAATTTTCTAAATAATTGTGGATTATTAGGGGCTCCAGGATCTTCCCCTTCTATATAGTTTCCTGACCTACTTTTTTTTATATTAATTGGGAGTGATATGAAAAAAATTAACCACCAAATTAATAAAAAAATGATAATTGAGCCAGTTATACCCAAATTATACTTCTTCTAACTCTATGAGTGTTCCGTTACAGCTTTTTGGATGAAGAAAAACTACTGGTTTACCATGAGCACCAATTTTTGGTTTACCAGTACCAGTTATTGATACTTCATGAGTGTTCAATTTATCTATAGCAGTATTAATGTCATTAACTTCCAGGCAAATATGATGCATTCCACCTTTTGGATTTTTATCAATAAAGTTTTGAATTGGAGACCCCTCACCTAGAACCTCTAGTAATTCTATTTTTGTATTACCTAAATCTATAAATACTGTTGTAACTCCATGATCGGGCTGTTCAACAGGATCAGATACCTTTGCACCAAAAATGTTTTTATATTGTTCAGCAGCTTCTTTTATATTTGGTACCGCAATTGCAATGTGATTTAATTTTCCAATCATACTAATTAAATATGAACAATACTTATGTTTGTCAAAGGTTTTTTACGAGTATGCTTGAAAACAAAATTTCGCGATAATGTCTCGAGCTTTTGATATAGCTTTTTTTCTTTTTTTGATAAATTTGTCTTATCCTCAAAAAATTTATAAATTTCCTCTTCTAATAAATATACCATCTCATCATTCTCATATTCTTGATCGCTTACTATGCCACTGCTAATAATCAATGGGTTTTCCTTTAAATTCATTTTTTGATCAATTATACATGTAACATTCAATACACCATTGTAAGCCATTCTTTTTCTATCTTTAATATGACTGCTTTCACTTTTTACTAATCTATTTCCATCAAAGTACTGTCTGCCAGAGTCACACTGATCAACTACATATGGCGATCCAGGAGCAATTTGCAATATATCTCCATTAGAAATTAGCATTGGGAACTTTACACCCATTTCCTTCGCAAGATTTGAATGTCTTTTTAAGTGTCGGTGTTCACCGTGAACTGGAACTGAAATTGCGGGTTTAATATTATCATACATATCAACCATTTCATCTAAGCATGGATGACCCGAGACATGTATATTTTCATCATACTCAGTTATAACATTTGCACCTAACTCTGAGAGACGATTAAACAATTGGAAAATTTTCTTCTCATTGCCAGGGATAATCTTTGATGAAAAAATAATAGTATCATCTAAATCAATATCAACATGAGGGAAATCTTGATTTGCAATTCGCATCATTGCGCCTCTTGGTTCACCTTGGCTACCTGTACAAAGGTACAAAACTTCTTCCCTCTTTTTTTTAACTGCTTCCTTTTCAGATAAAATAACATCTATATCATTAAGAATACCATTTTGCCTTGCGACACTTATCATGCGATGCATAGATCTGCCTAAGACGACTAACGATCTATTTGTCTCCTTTGCAGCATGGGCAATTGTTTCAAGTCTTGCTACATTTGAAGCAAAAGAAGTTACAAAAACTCTATTCTTTATCCCTTTTATAACTTCAGTTAAATTATTTTTAACTTCTGATTCTGATCCAGATCTTCCTTTTGTTAAGACGTTTGTTGAATCGCAAACCATTGCAAGAATATCTTTAGTGTTTGATTTGAGTTCGTTAAAGTCAATAGCTTTTCCTACAACTGGATCATCATCAATTTTCCAGTCACCAGTATGATATATATTCCCTAGCTTTGTTTTTATGATAAGTGAATTTGGCTCAGGTATTGAGTGCGTCAGAGTTTGAAATTTTATATCAAAGGGTTTTATTTGTATTTCAGATGACAGATCTATTACATTCAAATAACCCTCATGATCCAATCCTCTTTCTTCAAATTTTAGCCTTATTATTGAAGCTGTAAATGGAGTAGCATAAATAGGACATTTTAAATCTGGCCATAGATACGCAAGACCTCCAACATGATCTTCATGAGCATGAGTTATTATAATTCCTGATAAATTATCTTTTCTTTCCTTTATAAAATCATGATCAGGCAAAATGATGTCTACACCCGGTGTGGTCTCATCCCCAAATGTGATGCCAACATCAACAATTAGCCATTTCATGTCATCAATCTCTTTACCGTATCCATAGAGATTCATGTTCATCCCAATTTCACCAGTGCCTCCTAAAGGCAGAAATACTAATCTATCACCTTTGCTCATTGTAATTTATTGCTTACGATTAAAAGACCTTCAAGAGTAAGATCTCTCTCAAAATAGTTAATACATTTAAGGTCATTTTCAAATAGTTTTGATAAACCTCCAGTTGCTATAGCTTTTGCATTAGAGCACTCGTGAGAAGTTTTTAATCTCTCAATCAAGCCCTCGATTAAACTAATATACCCCCAATAAATACCCGATTCCATTGCGGCAATTGTGTGTTTACCAATTAATGTTTCAGGCTTTTTAAAAGTTATAAGTGGCAATAACGCTGCACCATCTGACAGTGATTTTATTGATAAGTTGACACCAGGACAAATTAATCCTCCAGAATATGCACCGCTCTTATCTACAACATCTAACGTGGTGGCTGTCCCAAAATCTACAATTATGAAAGGAGGTTCATACTTATCTATAGCCGCTATTGAGTTAATGATCCTGTCATCTCCAACTTCAGCTGGGTTGATGACATTGAATTTTATAAATGCCTCTAAGTCAGAAGTATTTAGTTCTCTAATTGATATATTTTCAAAATTTTTTGAGATCAAAATTCGTAAATTTTTTTGAGCTTGTGGTACAACACCCGAAATTAAAACATATTCTACATTAGCTAAAAAAATGTATAGATTTTTCAATATATCATCTGGTGAACTTATAACTATGTTAGTTTCAAATCGTACTTGATCAATTAATCTCGAATTGTCATATTTCCCCATTAATACATTTGTATTTCCTATATCAACTAAAACCTTCATGATTAATAACTAAATGACAGTTCTCCTGAATTGAATTTCTTAAGCTCTCCATTTACTTTAATTAGAAGCTCAAATGTATCGGTTATATCATCTAATATACCTTCAAATTCAATATTATTTTGTAAAAAACGAACCCGATCTCGCATTTTCCAGCAATTATTTTTATATGACTCAATTAATTCTGAGATATTATCACTGTTAAGAATATTTAAGTAATTATTGATATTGGCGTCTAATGTTCCAAGTATATCTTTTGGCATAACCTCATTTTCAATTATTGATTTTATAGAGATAGTTTTATGATTATTTATATTTGGTGAATTTTTTAAATTAATACCAACTCCAATTATTGAAAAACTCGCACTTTCACCTAGTAAATTTTCTATTAATATTCCAGCTAATTTTGCATCATTGTATAGTATGTCGTTTGGCCATTTAATTTTTAAAAGGGCATTATTGGGTAAAAAATTTTTAATTGCATCATATACCGACAAAGAAGTTATACATGAGATAAATGGTATCTTTCTGTGATCCAAGTTAATTGGCAAGACGTATGAGCCATAAAAATTACCTACCTCTGAAACCCATTTATTATTGTTTCTGCCTTTGCCTGAAGTTTGTTTATTTGCTATAATCCAAGTTGCTTTATTTATTTTGTCATTTTCAATTAATCTTTTAGCTTCTACATTTGTGCTATCGATTACTTCATGAAAAATAACTTCTGATTGAATTTGATCTAACATTAAATAATTGATTGAATAGCATATTCAGAAATATTTATTACTGGCGATGGATAAATAAAGAAAATAATAATTAGTATTGATGAAGGATAATAAAGCAGATTAAGTGATTTGATACTTGATCCATCAAATTCTTCTTTAGGTTCATCAAAATACATTATCTTAACAATCCTTAAATAATAAAATGCACTGATAACACTTGCTACGACGCCAATGATTGCGAGAAACAACATTTCAGACTCAATAGCTGCAACGAAAATATAAAATTTACCAAAAAAGCCAGCTAGAGGAGGGATGCCAGCTAAAGAAAACATAATCAAGGCAATTAGCATGGTCCTTAAAGGATGATTTTTATGCATTCCAGATAAATCTGAAATATTTTCAAAATATCCATCGTTTCTTTTTAAAGAAAGTAAAAAAGCAAACACAGCAATATTCATAATTAAATAAATCATTAAATATATTAATAATGACCTTAACCCCTCATCGGTAAAACAGGCCACACCTATTAAAGCGTATCCAATATGACCTATTGAACTATACGCCATTAGTCTTTTTAAATTAGTTTGAGCAATGGCAGCAAAGGCAGCGAGCATCATCGATGCGATTGATATGAAAAAAATAATTTGTTGCCAGTCAATATAAATCTCACCAAATGAATTGAATAAGAATCTAACAAGTAAACCCATTGCAGCAATTTTTGGAGCAAGGGCAAAGAATCCTGTAATCGGAGTTGGTGCTCCTTGATAAACGTCAGGCGTCCACATATGGAAAGGAACTGCTGACACTTTAAAAGCTAGTCCTGCCAATACAAAAACTATACCAATAATTAAACCCAGACTTTCGGGGTTAATATTTACAGCGATTAGATTAAAGTTTGTATTTCCTGAAAATCCATAAATATATGAAATTCCAAAGAGTAATAAGCCTGAGGAAAGAGCTCCGAGGATAAAATATTTAATTCCTGCTTCTGATGACAATAAGCTGTTTCTGTTCAAAGCCGCAAGAACATAAAGGCTTAATGATTGAAGCTCTAATCCTATAAACATTGCAAGCAAATCATTTGCTGAAACCATCACCATCATACCTATGGTTGAGAAAATTATTAAAATTGGAAATTCATATATATTTATATTAAGGTCATCTTTACTTGATACAAACATAATCAATGAAGCAATGGAGCCGATTAGTATTATAACTTTTAGTACTAGTGAAAATTCATCTACGATAAAACTATTTAGAAAGGCTGACTGAAAGGGTTGATTTAAAATTAAGATAACTGTGACTAAAAGTGAAAATATAGCAAGTAAGTTAATAAGCTTTATATTTTTCAAAAACAAGCCAGTCACTAACAAAACTGTTGCAACTATAAATAAAAATAATTCGGGTAATATGTATACTAAACTTTGCATTTTAATCTAATTTCATTTTAATTTGATTTACAATTTTTTCTGTTGAAGGTTCAATTATATTTATGATTGGTTTTGGATATAAGCCTATGGATATTGTAAGGATAATTAAGGGAAGAAAAATAATTATCTCTCTTCTTGTTAAGTCAAACATTTCAGATAGATCATCTTTAATTAAAGCACCAAATATTATTCTTCTATAAAGCCATAATGAATATGTGGCTGCCAATACAACGCCTGTAGTCGCAAATATTGCGAAGTATGTATTTATCGAAAATATAGAAAGAAGTACTAAAAACTCGCCAACAAAACCACTTGTTCCAGGCAAGCCAAGGCTGGCTAATATAAAAATCATAAATGAAAATGAATAAAAAGGCATTTTACTAACTAAGCCTCCATATCTTGCGATTTCTCTTGTATGTAGACGATCATATACCACGCCAACACATAAAAATAATGCAGCAGAAACAATGCCATGACTTATCATTTGAATGATACCACCTTCTATTCCTTGTACGGTAAATGTAAATATTCCTAATGTTACAAATCCCATATGAGCAACTGATGAATAAGCAATTAGTTTCTTCATATCTTCTTGCACTAATGCAATTAGAGAAGTCACTATTATTGCTATGACACTAAGAGAAAATATAAATGGCGCAAAAAATTCTGATGCATCCGGAAAAAAACCAATAGAAAATCTTATAAAGCCATACCCAGCCATTTTTAATAGAACGCCTGCAAGTATAACTGATCCAGCTGTTGGTGCTTCTACGTGGGCATCTGGTAGCCAAGTGTGAAAAGGCCACATAGGTATCTTGACCATGAATGAAGTAAAAAATGCGATCCACAATATTAATTGTTCGTTTGTAGTAAAATTATACATCAAAAGTGTTTCAACATCAGTTGTGCCTGTAGAAATGAAAATATAAATTATTGCAAGTAGCATAAATACTGAGCCAGCAAGTGTATAAAGAAAAAATTTGAAAGTTGAATAAACCCTTCTTTCTCCACCCCATATCCCAATGATTAAGAACATTGGAATTAAACCTCCTTCAAAAAATAAATAAAATAAGACAAGATCAAGAGAGCAGAAAACGCCAATCATAAAAGTTTCTAAAGCTAAAAATGAAATTAAATATTCTTTTACAGAAAATTTAATGCTTTCATAGCTTGCAAGTATGCAAATAGGTACAAGCATTGTTGTCAGTATTACAAATAAAATAGAAACACCATCTATACCTAAATGATAACTGATACCACTTTCTATCCATGCATATTTTTCTACAAATTGAAAATCTGGGTTATTTAAGTCAAATGAAAATAGTAAAGATAATGATATAATAAAATTTAAAAATGCGATCCATAAGGCGGTGTGTTTTAAATTTTGCGAGCTTTGGTCGTCATTATTTCTTATCAATAACATAAAAAATATACCAACGACCGGTATAAAGATTAAAATACTTAAGATTGGAATTTCACTCATTTTTTAAAACCTAAAAATTATGAAAGTAATAATGAATGAAAGACCAATTAAAATGGCAAAAGCATAATGGTAAATAAATCCAGATTGAACTTGCTTTGCTTTTATTGATATTCTGCTCACTAAAGCAGCTATTCCGTTAGGTCCGTAACCATCAATAATTAAACCATCAATAAACTTCCAAAAAATCCGGCCAATTGCCATAGCTGGTTTTACAAAAATTGAATTATACAACTCGTCGAAATACCATTTATTTATTAGAAAATTGTAAAGCGGCTTATTTAACTCGGCTATATTCTTAGCCATATCTGATTTTCGAATATACATGAACCAAGCGATAATAAATCCAACTATGCCTAAAATTGCAGGCAAATAATATATTAACAAAGGAATTGAATGGTGATCTTCATGGTGGACGACAATTGAGCCATTCCAAAATACATCACTATAATAACCGATAAAATAGCTTTTGAATAAAAATCCAAAAAATAAAGCTCCAATTGCTAAAATTATTAGAGGAATTAACATTACTGAGGAAGACTCATGAACTTTACTAAGGTCTTCTTCTGCCATTCTTGTTTTTCCATTGAAAACAAGAAACATAAGCCTCCATGAATAGAAAGATGTCATCACAACACCAACAGTAAGTAAGATATACGCATAGTCTGCGAAATTGGAATTAGATAAATAAGCTGTTTCTATGATTGCATCTTTTGAGTAATAGCCAGATGTGAATGGAAAACCCATAAGTGAAATTGTTCCAATTATCATCATTAATTGAGTTATTGGAACAAAATTACTTATACCTCCCATTTTCCTTATATCCTGTTCTTCATGAACGGCATGAATAACTGATCCAGCTCCTAAAAATAGAAGTGCTTTAAAAAATGCATGTGTAAATAAATGGAACATAGCTGCACCGTAAGCTCCAAGTCCAGCCGCAACAAACATGTAGCCTAATTGGCTGCAAGTTGAATATGCAATAACACGCTTAATATCATTTTGAACCAGCCCAACGGTGGCTGCAAAGAATGCAGTACTTGCACCAATCAAAACTACAAAGTCCAGAGCAACAGGAGCCAAATCAAATAAAGGTGAACATCGTACAACAAGAAATACTCCAGCTGTAACCATTGTTGCCGCATGTATTAATGCAGATACTGGTGTTGGGCCTTCCATTGCATCAGGAAGCCATGTATGAAGAAATAATTGAGCTGACTTGCCCATAGCGCCAATAAATAAGAAAATACAAATTAAAGTCAAAGCATGTAGTTCAATACCTAAAAAATTAAAATTTACGTTCTTAAAAGATGAAACATTACTAAATACTGTCTGGTATTCGATGCTGCCAAAAACAATAAATATTGTAAAAATACCTAAAGCTAATCCAAAATCACCTATGCGATTTACTATAAATGCTTTAATTGCAGCGGCATTTGCAGTTGATTTTTTATACCAAAACCCAATTAATAAATAAGAGGCAAGCCCAACACCCTCCCAGCCAAAGAAAAGTTGCAAAAAATTATCTGCTGTAACAAGCATCAACATAGCAAATGTGAATAATGATAAGTATCCCATAAAACGAGGCTTACTATCATCATGAGACATATAACCAATTGAATAAATATGAACTAACGCTGATACGCTTGTAATTACTACAAGCATTACTCTTGTAGCTGTATCTAGATAAATTGACCAATCGGCATTGAATGAACCAGAGGATATCCAGTTAAATAGTTTGATTGATACTACCGATGGGTCCCCAATATTATCAATAAAAATATAAAACGAAAATATTGCTGTAATAGTAATAAATAATGAAGTGATAATCTCTGCTGCTCGGTCAATAAATTTATTAGATTTAAAAAATGATAACGAACAAGAAATCAAGAACCCGATCAAGGGTAATAAAATTATACTATGCGCCATTCAACATTACCCCTTTAAGGCGTTAATTTTCTCAATCTCTATACTGCCAGCGTTTCTATTATAAATTACAAGTATAGCAAGTCCGATTGCAGCTTCAGCGGCAGCAACAGTAAGTACAAAAAGAGAGAATATTTGACCAGTTAGATCATTTAAAAAATATGAAAAAGCAATAAG
Source organism: uncultured Pelagibacteraceae bacterium (assembly GCA_902617525.1). Lineage (GTDB taxonomy): Bacteria > Pseudomonadota > Alphaproteobacteria > Pelagibacterales > AG-422-B15 > CACNXQ01. The sequence continues at coordinate 93,320 of CACMWW010000001.1, forward strand.
ATTTAAATTTACAGAGAGCAAAATGATTTCAATTGACATTAAAATGATAATCACATTTTTTCGGTTTAAAAAAATACCAATAACGCCAATTGCAAACAATAAAGCAGATAAAATTAAAAATTGATTTAATTCAATCATTAAATATCAACACCCTTTCCTGGTTTTACATCTACTAAATCAATTTTGCCCTGTCGTTGTAGTTGTTCTGAAACAACTTGCCTCTTTACGCCTTCTCTTTCGCGGAGAGTTAATACAATAGAACCAATCATTGCAACTAGCAGAATTACACCTGAAAGTTGGAAATATAGAATGTAGTCTGTGTACAAAACTGAACCAATTGCTTCTGTATTAGACTTGCCAGTAAAATCTGAAAGAGGATTTGGTAACACTTGAATATTAGACAAGTCAAACTTTGTATTGATTAATACAATTATTAACTCTGTAATAAAAACTACACCAATCAAAATTCCTATCGGAATATATTGTAAAATATTATCCTTATTGATTGATGTTTTAAAATCTAACATCATTACAACAAATAAAAAAAGTACTGCAACAGCACCAACATAAACAATTATGAGTATCATTGCCAAAAATTCGGCGTGAAGAATAACGAATAAGCCGGCGGCATTTAAAAATGAAAGAATTAGGAACAATACTGAATGGACTGGGTTTTTAGTTGAAATAACCATCAATGAAGAAATTAAAATAACCCCTGAAAATAAATAGAATGTTAATAATTGAGCTGTCATTTATCTATATTTTGCATCGGCTTCTAAGTTCTCAGCGATAACTGTTTCCCACCTATCACCATTTTCAAGCAATTTTTCTTTCGTATAATAAAGTTCTTTTCTCGTTTCAGTTGTAAATTCAAAATTTGGACCCTGTACAATTGCATCAACTGGACACGACTCCTCACATAAACCGCAGTAGATACATTTAACCATGTCAATATCATACCTAAGCGTTCTTCTTGTTCCATCATCGCGAGGTTGAGTTTCAATTGTTATCGCTTGAGCTGGACATACAGCCTCACACAATTTACATCCTATACACCTTTCCTCACCACTCGGATATCTTCTCAAAGCATGCTCACCTCTAAATCGAGGACTTAATTTGCCTTTTTCAAAAGGATAATTGATTGTTGCTTTTTTCCTAAAAAAATATTTTTGTGCTAAATAGAAAGCTTTTAAAAAATCTAAAAGAAGAAACGATTTAAAAAAATTAATTATTTTCATTACATTCCTGGAGCTAGATTAAAAAAGAACAATATCGAAGATGTTGCTACAACTGCAAACAGTGATAAGGGCAAGAAAACTTTCCAGCCAAGTCGCATTAGTTGGTCATATCGATACCTTGGAACAAATGCTTTAACCATTGCAAATAAGTAAAAAACGAAAGTTACTTTCAATAAAAACCAAACAAATCCAGGAACAGCATTTAATGGATAAATATCAATTGGCGGCAACCACCCCCCAAGAAATAGGATAGTAGTCATTGCGCACATTAATAAAATATTTATGTATTCTCCAAACATAAACAAAACGAATGGCATTCCTGAATACTCTGTTTGATACCCAGCTACTAACTCAGACTCTGCTTCAGGAAGATCAAATGGAGGTCTGTTCGTTTCTGCTAGTGCGGATATAAAAAAAACAATAAACATTGGAAATAAAGGTATGAAAAACCACATTGTCTTTTGAGCCATTACTATTTCAGTCAAGTTGAGTGAGCCTACACATAACAAAACAGTTATTATTACAAAACCTATGGAAACTTCGTAAGAAACCATTTGAGCTGCTGATCTAAGTGCGCCAAAAAAAGGATACTTACTGTTTGAAGACCATCCTGCCATCAGAATTCCATAGACTCCAAGAGAGCTAATTGCAAAAATGTATAAGATTCCAACATTTATATTAGCCAATACTACACCCGCCTGAACTGGTACAACTGCCCAGGCTGCAATTGATAGAGCAAGAGTAATAATGGGAGCAATTAGGAAAACTGTTTTGTCAGAGCCGTCGGGTAAAATAATTTCTTTAAAAATAAATTTTAATCCATCGGCAGGAACTTGGAACAAACCATACGGGCCAACCACATTTGGACCTCTTCTTTTTTGAACTGCTGCCCATATTTTTCTATCTGCATATAACGCCATTACAACACCCAGAAGTAAGGGAACAAAAATAAGTAGGCAATAAAGAATAATAGTCATTACTTCGATAAAGTACGTTTGAACTAAGTTAATCATTATGAAGCCTTTTCCGTTACTGATGACCTTACTTCACTTCTAGCTCGGCTGCATTCAGCCATCGTACTAGAATGTCTTGTAATTGAGTCGTTTATATAAAAGTCTTCAATACTGAAACTTAAGTTTTTAATTTTAAAGTTAATTTCTTTTGGTTGAGCATAGTACGCCTCCTGATTGTCGTTTAAAACGACAATTCCATCAGGTGAAAAATTTGCGTCATCTGCTAATCCAATTAAATTATTTTTGTTTCTTTTAGTATAGGCCCACTTCTTTTGATTATAAGTGAGATCATTCCAAGCTTTTCCGATACTATTTGCGTATTGGTCCTCATATGGTAACACGACGTTATTTTTCTTCTTAATATCATTAACAACTTTAAAGCCATAATGCTCTGTAAATTCTGACCATGTCTCAGGATAATTATATTTTCTCAGATACTCTCTCTGGCGATCATTTAGATCAGCCCAAGCTGCATTAAATATTTTTTTTGCCGAATTTTCTTCAAAGCTCTTAATGTTACCATTGATTGTATCATTCTTTTTTTCTTGGCTTGATCTTGTATCCTTATTAATGATTTCTATTTCTTCATTACCTTTATTATCAATAATTTTAACAAATCCATTGTTTTGATCATTAAAGTCCTCTTTAAGTTGAGGAAACTTGGCAAACATTTCATCTCTTACATCATACAATTCTAAAAACGACCATTTTAGTTCAAGGACTTCACTTAATTGATTAATAATTTTCCAATCTTCCCTGGCTTCACCTGGAGGAAAACTTGCTTTATTTGCGTATTGAACTCTCCCTTCAGTGTTTATAAAAATTGCATCTTTTTCAGTATATGCTGCTGCTGGCAATATAAAATCAGCGGCGTTTGCACCTCTATCTCCATGTGTGCCCATATAAACTATTTTGCAATTGGAAAATTTTTCATAACTGATTTCATCAGCGCCAAATGAAATCACTAATTTAAATTTACCTTTTTCAGCGTCAGCGACCAAATCATCGACTGATTTATTTTTTTGTATAAGACCCATCTCAAGAATACCTGCTCTTGCAGCGGCAAGCTGTAATACATTAAATCCATTCCAATCTTCCTGAATGAGATTGAATTTATCTGTAAATGTTTCAAGCAGTGAGTAAATCTGCAATGAGTCATCACGATTTAACACGGACTGGCCAATAATAATCATTGGCTTTGAGGCATTTGTTAACTTTTTATAAAATGAGTTTTTTTCATTTAAAAGATCTATAAGGATATTTATATCATCACCCAAGTGATTGTATTTATATGTAAGATCCACATTTTTTCCAATCAGTGCAACTGGAATATGTGATGAAATAACTCTTTTCCTTATTCTTGAATTAATAATTGCAGCTTCTTCACGCGTGTTCGTTCCAATCATTAAAATGCAATCTGTTTCATCAATGCCTTTAATTTTAGAATTAAATAAGAACTGAGATCTATGGTTGAACGGAACTTTACATCCTTCCTGTCTTCCATCAACTGCCTTGATGCTCAGATCTTCCGATAATTTTTTTATTAAGTAGCTTGTTTCTAAATCAATAAAATCACCTACTAAAAACGCAATTTCGTCAGGATCTGAGTCCTTAACAAGTTTTTTTAATTGAGAAAAAGTTTCTTCCCATGAAACTTGCTCTAATTTGTTATTCTTTTTTATGTAAGGCGTGTCTAGACGTTGATTTAAAAGTCCATCGCATGCATACCTTGTTTTATCTGATATCCACTCTTCATTAATATCTTCATTAAGCACAGGTAGTACTCTTTTCACTTTCCACCCGTAAGTATCAACTCTAATATTCGACCCTACTGCATCCATAACATCAATGGTCTCTGTCTTCTTTAATTCCCAAGGTCTGGCTTCAAATTGATATGGTTTCGATGTAAGTGCACCTACCGGACATAAATCAACGATATTAGCCGATAGCTCGGAATCTAATGTCTTTTCTAAATAAGTTGTTATTTCCATATTTTCTCCACGATTTACTGCGCCTAATTGATTTACTCCCGCTACTTCATCTGCAAATCGGATACATCTTGTGCAGTGAATACATCGAGTCATATAAGTTTTAATCAACGGACCCATATGCTTTTCTTCAACTGCCCTTTTATTCTCTTCGAACCTTGAATTTTCAGGACCAAAAGCAATAGTTTGATCTTGTAGATCGCACTCACCGCCTTGATCACAAACTGGGCAATCTAGTGGGTGATTAATTAGCAAAAACTCCATTACACCTTCTCTTGCTTTTTTTACAGACTGAGTATTTGTATGAATTGACATGCCTTCGTTGATTGGCATCGCGCACGAAGCTACTGGTTTAGGTGAACCTTCCACATCAACAAGACACATTCTGCAATTACCTGCAATTGAAAGACGATCATGATAGCAAAATCTTGGTATTTCAATTCCTGCCTCTTCACATGCCTGAAGTATCGTCATGCCATCAGATACTTCAATCTCGGACCCATTTATTTTTACTTTTGCCATTATGCAGCCTTGGTCTTTTTAAGTTGCTCTTCTATTTCATCTCTAAAATGCCTAAACAATCCTTGAATTGGCCATGCCGCCGCATCACCAAGTGCGCAAATTGTATGGCCTTCGATTTGCTTTGTTACATCAAGTAACTTATCAATATCATTTGAACTTGCATAACCGTTTCCAATCTTCTCCATCATTCTCCACATCCACCCTGTTCCTTCTCTACAAGGCGTGCATTGACCGCAACTTTCGTGTTTATAGAAGTGAGATAGCTTAGAGATAGCTTTGACGAGGTCAGTGCTTTTATCCATTACGATTACAGCGGCTGTACCTAACCCACTTTTAACTGCAGACAGTGAATCGAAATCCATCAGGACAGTATCACAAGTTGATTTTGGTATAAGTGGAACAGATGAGCCTCCAGGAATAACAGCTTTAAGATTATCCCATCCACCAGTTACACCTCCAGCATGCTTTTCTATAAGCTCCCTAAGAGGAATGCTCATTTCTTCCTCTATATTGCAAGGATTATTAACATGACCAGAAATACAAAAAACTTTTGTACCTGTATTTTTTGGTCGACCAAAAGATGAAAACCATTCTCCACCTCTTCTTAAAATTGTTGGAACAACAGCTATGGTTTCAACATTATTTACAGTAGTTGGAGATCCGTATAGACCTTTATTAGCTGGAAAAGGAGGTTTGAGTCTTGGTTGGCCCTTTTTTCCTTCCAAGCTTTCAAGTAGAGCTGTCTCCTCTCCACATATGTATGCTCCTGCGCCTCGATGTAAGAATATATCGAAATCCCAACCCGACTTAGCAGCATTTTTCCCAATTAACCCAGCGTCGTATGCTTCATCAATCGCTTTTTGAAGAACAACAGCTTCATTGAAATATTCACCGCGAATATAAATGTAACAAGTATGAGCATTCATAGCAAAAGATGCTAACAAGCATCCTTCAATTAGCTTATGAGGCTCATTTCGTATCATATCTCTATCTTTGCAAGTGCCTGGTTCAGACTCATCTGCATTAACAACAAGGTAATTAGTAAGCTTTGAATCTTTAGGCATAAATGACCATTTTAATCCGGTAGGGAAACCTGCGCCACCTCTTCCCCTTAACTCAGATTTTTTCATCTCATCAATTATCCATTCTCTTCCTTTTTTAATAAGTTCTTTTGTATTATCCCAATCACCTCTTGCCTGTGCATTTTTTAAATGAAAAGGCTCATCGCCAAATAAATTAGTAAATATTTTATCTTTTTCTTTTAACATTATGACACTGCCTTTGAACTTTTACGGCCACTTTGTGAACCTATGCTCAGTGGCGATCCATCTATAAGAGATTGCAAAACGTTTTTCGTTGTATCGTAAGTCAAATCTTCATAATAATCGTCATTGATTTGAACAAGTGGAGCATTCACACAAGCACCAAGACACTCAACTTGCATCCATGAAAATAAACCATCACTTGAGACTGTATTTGGTTCTGGTGAAATAATTTCTTTACACGCTTTTATAACTTGATCTGAACCTCTTAACCAACAAGGTGTTGTTCCACAAACTTGTACTAAATATTTTCCATTGTACTTTGTGTAATACATTGAGTAAAAAGTAACTACTTCCCAAGCCTTGATAAAAGGCATTTCTAAGTAATCCGCTACATACTCAACTATATCCCTGCTCAACCAGTTTTCATTTTGTCTTTGCGCTAAATCAAGCAAAGGCATGATTGCACTTTGCCTTCTATCAGTTGGATATTTAAGAAGAATTTCTTTTGCCCTAATTTCATTTTCTTTATTAAACACAAAGGTATTTTTTTGATTGCTCATCTATCAACCTCACCAAAAACTATTGCAATTGATCCAAGAATTGCAGGGACATCTGCTAGAAGATGGCCTTTTGAAAGCAAATCAAATGCTTGCAAGTGAGCAAATCCAGGGGCTCTAATTTTACATCTATAAGGTCTGCTGGTTCCATCGGAAATTAAATATACCCCAAATTCACCTTTAGGAGCTTCAACGGCTGAATAGATTTCTCCTTCAGGTACATGAAAGCCTTCAGTAAAAAATTTAAAATGGTGAATTATGGCTTCCATTGATTGTTTCATATCTTCCCTTTTGGGCGCTGCAATTTTGGAATCTCTGTTGATGACCTCTCCTTTAGGCATCTGATCAAGACATTGAAGCATGATTTTTGTACTTTCTCTCATTTCTTCAATCTGACATAGATAACGGTCATAACAATCACCGTTTTGACCAACTGGAACTTTGAATTCAAGTTTATCGTAACAATCATACGGTTGGGACTTTCTTAAATCCCATGGTACACCGCATGCTCTTAATATGAATCCACTAAAGCCACGATCAACGGCATCTTCCTTTGATACTTTACCAATATTTACATTTCGTTGTTTAAATATTCTATTTTCAGTCAACATGCTTTCAATATCATCAATCACTTTTGGAAAATTATTACAAAAATTAAATATCTTATCAGTTAATCCATCTGGTAAATCTTGATGAACACCACCTGCTCGAAAATAAGCTGCATGAAATCTAGATCCAGATACTTCTTCGTAAAAATCTAATAGCTTTTCTCTTTCGTCAAAACCCCATGTGATTGGTGTCATGGCTCCCACATCCATTGCTGTAGTGGTAACATTTAGTAGGTGGCTTAAGAGACGTCCAATTTCAGCAAATAAAACCCTAATATATTGTCCTCTTAACGGTACTTCTACATTAAGCAATTTTTCTATTGCTAATGCAAAGGCATGCTCCTGGTTCATAGGCGCGACATAATCCAGTCTGTCAAAATATGGTATAGCTTGAAGATAAGTTTTGTGTTCGATTAATTTTTCAGTGCCTCTGTGTAAAAGTCCGATGTGCGGGTCAGCCCTTTCTACAATTTCTCCATCTAGATCAAGAATGAGTCTTAAAACTCCGTGTGCTGCAGGGTGTACTGGTCCAAAATTAACAGTTACAGTTTTATTATTACTCACTTTCTTTAACTTCCTTATCTAAATACTTTGTTCCTTCCCAGGGACTTTGAATGTCAAAATTTCTAAAATCTTGTTGAAGCTTAACAGGCTCGTGAACTATTTTTTTATCAATTTCGTCATATCTGATTTCGACATTACCTGTTAATGGAAAATCTTTACGTAGAGGATATCCCTCAAAACCGTAGTCAGTTAAAATTCTTCTCAAATCAGGATGATCTGTGAAAGTTATTCCATACATGTCAAATGCTTCTCTCTCAAACCAATTAGCTGCAGGAAAGATTGATGTTATGCTAGGCAAAGACTCCGCTTCACTTATCTGAGTTTTTACTCTTAACCTTAAATTGAACCTAAAACTGAGAAAATGATAAATAACTTCAAATCTTTTTTTATTTTCCGGAAAATCCACTCCAGCAATGTCTGTAATTTGCTTAAATTCACAGCTTGGATCATTCTTAACAAAATCGATAATCTGTATTAGATTTGCTGGGTCAACCGATAGTTGTAACTGCCCTAAGTTTACATTTATGTCATTCAGTCTACAGTTCTTTTCAATGGCAGCTTTAGCCATTTCAATTTGCTCGCTCATTATCTTTTGATGTTGCCTTCTCTTCTTATTTTTTTCTGTAACTGCAATAATCCATAAAGCAGGCCTTCTGCTGTGGGTGGGCACCCTGGCACGTAAACATCAACAGGTATTATTCGATCGCAACCTCTAACAACAGAATATGAGTAGTGATAATACCCTCCACCATTCGCACAACTTCCCATGGAGATTACATATCGAGGTTCTGGCATCTGATCGTAAGCTTTTCTTAATGCCGCTGCCATTTTATTTGTCAAAGTACCTGCCACTATAAGAACGTCTGCATGTCTTGGTGATGCTCTTGGAGCTGCACCAAAACGCTCAACGTCGTAGCGCGGTGTTCCAACATGCATCATTTCGATAGCACAACAAGCTAATCCGAATGTCATCCAATGCAGAGAGCCTGTTCGAGCCCAGTTAATAAGGTTATTGATACTGGTGACAACAAACCCCTTATCAGCATACAACTTCTTTAGTCTTTCTAGTTCTGGACTTGTCTCTTCAATATTTGTATTTATTGCCACTCCAATGCTCCTTTTTTCCACTCGTATATGAAACCAATTGTTAGAATAGCTAGAAAAACCATCATTGAAACAAAACCAAATAAGCCTAAGGTTCCAAATGTAACGGCCCAAGGAAATAGGAACGCGACTTCGAGGTCAAAAATAATAAAAAGTAATGTGACTAAATAAAAACGAACATCAAACTTCATTCTAGAGTCTCCAAACTGTTCAAATCCGCACTCATAGGCAGAATTCTTTTCAGGATCAGGGTTATTTACTGCAACTAAGAAATTTGCCAAAACAAATAGACAGCTAATCGCTAACGCAACAAACATAAAAATTAGTATTGGCAAATAATCAGCTATCGCTATGTCCATATTTTAGAATCGTATTAGTATCACCAAAAATATATATTCAAATCATTCGAAAACAATACAAAATATGGGAAAAATTGTGTTTCCGACCGTTAGCGATTAATTTTTAAGGGAGCGAAACTAAATTTACAAAAAAACAGAGTGGAATTAAATTAACATATTTGAAAATATACAAAAAAATCGGAAATTTCCTAATTTTTCAACACTATTTGACCTTTGATCAGTGACTTTTAACATTAATTAAACTCTCAAAAAATTTAGTGAGTATCTGCATACACTTAATTTACTGGTAAATAGCCATATAATAGTTTTGAATTAGAATAATCAATAAAATTAGGAAATATGAATAGTAATTTCAAATTAATCGCAGATAACCTTCACTTTTCTGAAGGTCCAAGATGGAAAGATGGTAAACTTTGGTTTTCAGATTTTTACCATCATGCTGTGATGACCGCAGATGAGATGGGGAATGTTGAAAAAATAGTCGATGTACCTAATCAACCGTCTGGCCTGGGTTGGCTGCCAAATGGTGATCTCATTATTGTCTCTATGCTCGATAGAAAGCTACTAAAGTTTAATGATGGCAATCTTACTGAGCATGCAGATATGTCAAAACTTATACCTTTTAGATGCAATGACATGGTAGTCGATAAAAACGGTAATGCTTTCGTTGGTAATTTTGGATCAATTCATCACGGAAAAGATATAAAGCCAACAGTACTTATAAAAGTAGACCCTAATGGAAATTCCTCAATTGCTGCTTCAAATTTAGACTTTCCAAATGGAACTGTAATTACGCCTGATGGTAAAAAACTAATTATTGGCGAAACCTATGCGGGTAGACTTACTGCATTTGATTTAGATACAGATGGAAATCTTTCTAATCGGAGAGTATGGGCTCATATGATGCCTAATTTATTTTATTACTCCACAAGAATAATGCGGTTATTAAAAATTACACCAAAAGAAGGTAAAGGTATTCCTTACCCTGTTCCTGATGGTATTTGCTTAGATGAAAAGATGGGGATCTGGATAGCATCTCCAACTACCTCAGAGGTTGTTAGATATACAGAAGGTGGGAAAATTACAGATAGAATTACAACTCCAAATAGAGCGTATGCATGTATGTTAGGAGGATCAGATGGCAAGAAATTATTTGTATGTACGGCTGATGCGTCTGAACCAGAAGAAGCTAAAGCTGTGAAATCTGGAAAGATTTATTCGATTAATGTGGAGAACGCCAAAGCTGGGTATCCATAGTGAAATATAAAATCTTCGGTAAATCAGAATGGGGTTCTGATATAATTGAGTTCCTTTGCCATGAAATATCAATTGAATATGAGTTTGTTGAGATTGGCGATAATTTTAAAAGTGACAAAACCATACTTAATGTTAATCCTCTTGGAAGAGTGCCAATGGTTGAGACGCCAAATGGCGAATATTTAATAGAAAGTATGGCAATTGTTTATCACTTTATTGAAAGAGAGAGCCAATTGATACCTGATACTAAAAATGGAATAACCGACTTCCATCAAATTATGGCATTTATGTCATCGTCAATTTATCCTGCAATCCTTCTTTATTTTCATCCTGATCATTACGTTTCTACTGAAAATACTGAAGACTTAGTGAATAGATCTAAATCAATCTTGGAAACTTATTTAAACTATTTAGAAAATAAAATAGGTGAATATATTGTTGGCAATTCACTGTCAGCTGCAGATTTTTATTTATTCACATTGCTTTTCTGGTTAGAGGAGGATCATTTTCTTGAAAATTATCCAAAAATACAAAATTTCTACAATAAAATGCTACAGAATCAGACAATAATGAAAGTAAGGAAAATACAAAATGAGAGAAAGACAGTTTAAAAAATTTTTTATTGTTTACGGCCATTACGATGATAATTCATTTAATGCAGCCATAAGAGATACCTTTATAGAAAGTGCAAAAAAAGCTGGTCATACAGTTGATATGGTCGATTTATATAAAGAGAAATTTGATCCTGTATTTGCTGGAGGTAATCCTGGACCAGATGTTCTAGATCACCGAAGGAGGATTGAACAGAGTGATACAATTGTATTAATTGCTCCTATTTGGAATTTTAGAATGCCTGCAATTCTGGAAGGCTGGATAGATAAAGTTTTAGCTCCTCCATGGGCATTTACTTTTAAACAACTGGTAGGCAACTATGGCTACCCTCAAGGTAATTTAGGCAATAAAAAAGCGATAATATTTTGCACATATGGCTCTCCTCGTTTAGCAATAACTACTTTTTTTCTCAATTTACCAATAAGACGCTTGAAAAGAGGTGTTTTTCACATATGTGGTATTAAGAGCATACTTTATAAAAGGTATTTTGCTGTACCGTTTGTCGCTGACAAGGTTAGAAAAAAATTTTTAAAGGATGTTAAAGATACTGCTACTTTATTTCAATAATGACTAAGTGAAGAAAATAATAGAGATATTTAAGGGTCTTTGGTCACCTATAATGGACTCAAATGTAAATCCATTAAAAAATATAGCCAATCTAAAAATTCGTCACATGATAATGCAAATTCTTGCTTTTATGTGGAGCGGTGTATTTTCACTTTATATCGTTGATAGTATTTTTGTGTTTGGTTTCACTGCAATTGCTCATGCGCTATTAATTGCCGCAATTTTCATAACGATGTTTGTATTTGTCACGGCTGAAAAAAAACCCCAAATTTATGATTTAAGATTCTTTAGGGGCAAAGATGGTGAGCACGAATAACTTTTCCTATAATGAGTATCCAGAATAAATCATTGATTTTTTGATTCTTCTATCAACTTAATGATATTTTCGTGAATCACTGTTGCCGTATCTGGACCCAAGGACACTACCTCGCCATATGTTTCTTCACTTTCTCCATAGATCCAAGGAGCGTCATCATCCCACTCACTTTTTGGGATGATGTAACCGATTGAGTCATTTGCTAAATTCACCATCAAGTTTAGTTTGTCTGGAAATTGACTTCGTAAATTTGGAACTTCTTGCGGCGTCATAACATAATCAGCTCCTTTAGGGTTTTCAATGCCGCCAATAGCAATTTCTGGATAAAGCTCTCCAGGAATTCCAGTAATAGATGCATCTCCTATTTGTATAAATGCTACCTCACTTAGATAACGTATGAATGGTTGCCTCAGACTGAATTTAGTATCAGCATCAATTATACCGAGAAAAGTGCCGAATGAGAGCATCAAGTTTTCTATACCTAATTCTATTTCTTGTGATTGGATACTTAGTGATGGTTTAGGAGAAGTCTTAAAATCACCTGCTTGAAAAGCCTCTATAACACTGTTTGCAAGGCTATAACCATATGCGCGAGCTTTAGAATGACTCGGTTTAGTAATCATTTTTTCCAAAACAGGATCATAAATTGGATCGGTTGGTCCTGATGTCATCAAGCCTCCTATATTTCCTGTAAGCCATAGCGTGGTTCCGCCAAGACCAGGTTTAATTAACTTGTCATCATAATAAATTCCATGACTGATACCTCTTCTTAAGTAGCCAGCAACATCAGAGGTTATGTCTAAGTTTTTATCCCATGCAAGCTCGACATGAATTCCAAAATTGATTAAAGAACCAATAATTGAGCCATCAGGGCGATTGAATAAAATTGCCCTTATATCATCGTCTATAATGATAGGTTTTCGTTTATCTTTAATCGGGGTAAGTGGATTAGTCGGAATTAAAGCCAGACTCATTTCTGCAGCCTCTAAGTTATCAATAGCCATTTTTAAAGTGCTTATAAAATCTTTTTTAAGCCGCTTCATATAGGCATCGTTGACACCGCTTTTTAAAAAACTCGGGCCCCAAAGACCCTGAGTATCAGGGCCTTCATGATTATGTGTTGCATGCACCATAATGTAATCTAGACCCCACTCGGCTGGGACATCCTCACGGATACTGAGTACAAATTTTCGCATTAACCCTATTGTATCAGCACTTATGATACCTATTCGTGTCTGGCCATCATCTATTACAACGGCTACGGACATCAAATCATCTTTAATGCCTTGGGCAGCTCGTTTATTTTGAAAACCTGCCATCCACACCGCATCAAATCGGCCATTACCATTTTTATCGGTCCACTTATCAATATCTGGATCAAATTGAGCATCATTATTTATATCTTCCCATTCATCAATTAGATTAGGGGTAATCGGCATCTGAGCAAAACCAACTTTAAATTCACTTGCATGTATTTGAGAAGTCAAAATTATGCCAAACATCATAATGGCATAAAGAGTGTTTTTTATATAGCGGCAGTAAATCATTCGTACCTATCAACTATAACCGTCATTACTAGATTTTGATATTTTTAATGAGCTTATAAACTATTGTATCCAATAAATTTCTTTAAAACTTGTTGCAAAAGCAAAAAATTAAATCTTATTTTCTTAAGAATAATTATGTGGCGGGAGTGACGGGACTCGAACCCGCGACCTCCTGCGTGACAGGCAGGCGCTCTAACCAGACTGAGCTACACCCCCACAGTAAAATTTTTTCCATCTCGTGGGAGGAAATGGTGGGCGATGAGAGGTTCGAACTCCCGACATTCACGGTGTAAACGTGACGCTCTTCCAGCTGAGCTAATCGCCCGGAAAGACTGTTATATATCTATTTTAGTGAATATTCACAGATATTTATAAAAAAAATCCGACCACGCTTTGTTTAAGAGTGATCGGATTTTAAATAATTTAGTCAGCAGTTAAGGAACTACATTCCTCCGCCGCCAGCATTATTAACAGCTTCTTTCAAACCTTTACCTGCAGTAAACTTAGGTCTAGTTGACTCAGGGATTTGAATAACCTCATTGGTGCGTGGATTTCGCCCTTGAGATGCTTTTCTAATTGATGTTTTGAATGTGCCAAAGCCCACCAATCTTACTTCTCCCCTTGCTTTAAGAACATCAGTAATTTGGTCAAAAACTGCATTTACTGCCTTTTCTGAGTCAGATTTTTGCATACCTGTAACATCAGCTACTTTTGCTATTAAGTCTTGTTTGTTCATAACCCCCCCCCTTTTTTTAGGAGTTTTTGATTCGTAATATAACTATGAGACCTGAACTACCATATATAGTCAAGAAAAAGCCCAAGAAAACTGCTAAAAATTAAAATTTAGGTATCTTCATTTAAGAAAATATAATTAAATCAGTGTGTTATAGGATTATCCACATCTTGATCAGCATCATCTTCTGATATATCGCTCGAAGACTTAGGTGAATCCTCTTCGTCCCACTCAATAGGCAGGAGAGGCTTTGTCAAAGCTATTTTTAAGACCTCATCAACATTATCAACAAATATTAGTTCCAGTCCATCTTTTACATTATCTGGTATATCAGCCATGTCTTTTTCATTTTCCTTTGGAATTATAACAGTTTTTGTTCCAGCTCTGAGAGCAGCTAATAGTTTTTCTTTTAAACCACCAATCCCAAGTGCCTTTCCACGAAGTGTCACTTCACCTGTCATAGCAATATCTTTTCTAACAGGTATACCTGTCAACACTGAAACTATGGATGTAACCATACCTAGGCCAGCAGATGGACCATCTTTTGGAATTGCACCTTCTGGTACATGAATATGAATATCACGTATCGGGAAAATAGTTGGTTTTATTCCAAACTCAATACATCTTGAGCGAACATAGGATTTTGCGGCTTGAATAGACTCTTTCATTACATCACCTAATTTTCCAGTAATGGTCATGCGGCCTTTTCCAGGCATTATAACCGACTCTATTGGCAATATATCGCCGCCAACTTCTGTCCAAGCAAGTCCTGTGACTATCCCAACCTGGTCGTCATTATCAATTTCGCCAAATTTAAATTTTCTAACACCTGCAAACTCATGTAAATTATCTTCGTTTATTGTTAGTGATCCAATGTCACCTGCTACAATTTTTTTAACTGTTTTACGAGCGAGGTTAGCAAGTTCTCTTTCTAAACTCCTTACACCTGCTTCCCTAGTATAATATCTTATTAATCCAGTTATCGCACTATCATCTAGTATAAGCTCACCACTCTTTAAGCCATGCTTTTCTAACATCTGTGGTGCTAAATGTTGTTTTACAATTTCTACTTTTTCATCTTCTGTGTAGCCTGCAATTCTAATAATTTCCATTCTGTCTAAAAGTGCAGGAGGCATTCTTAATGTATTAGCAGTTGTAATAAACATTGTATCGGACAAGTCATAATCAACTTCTAAATAGTGATCGTTGAATGAATTATTTTGCTCTGGATCAAGCACTTCCAATAAAGCTGACGAAGGATCTCCTCTGTAATCAGCTCCTAACTTATCAATTTCGTCTAATAGAAATAATGGATTAGATGATCCTGCTTTCTTCATCATCTGAAGAACTTTTCCAGGCAAAGATCCTATATAAGTTCTTCTGTGCCCCCTAATCTCAGCTTCATCTCTAACTCCTCCGAGTGACATTCTAACAAATTTTCTTCCCGTAGCTCTTGCAATCGACTTACCCAATGAAGTTTTACCCACACCTGGAGCTCCAACTAAACATAAAATTGGACCTTTCATTTTCTTTATTCTTTGCTGAACAGCCAAATATTCTAGTATTCTCTCTTTAACTTTTTCAAGACCATAATGATCTTCGTTAAGAACACTCTCTGCAAATTTGATATCTTTTTTTACTTTTGTCTTTTTACCCCATGGTATTGTTAATATCCAGTCTAAATAATTTCTTATAACACTGGATTCAGCGGACATTGGGCTCATTGATTTCAACTTTTTAATTTCAGAGTAGCATTTTTCTTTTGCTTCTTTTGAAAGTTTAGTATTCTCAATTTTTTCCTCATACTCCTGAATATCGTCTTTACCATCATCGCCTTCTCCAAGCTCCTTTTGGATGGCTTTCATTTGCTCATTTAGATAATACTCCCTTTGAGTTTTCTCCATTTGATTTTTTACACGACCTCTAATCTTTTTTTCAACTTGCATAACATCGAGTTCTGCTTGAATAAAGTTCATTATCTTTTCAAATCTCTCTGTAAGGTCGATTGCTTCCAATATCTCTTGTTTATCAGACAACTTAATTGATAAGTGTGATGCAATTGTGTCACTCAACTTAGCTAAATCATCAATTTCGTTTATTGTCCCAAGTACTTCAGGAGGAATTTTTTTATTTAAATTTACATATTTATCAAAAAGATCTGTTATTGATTTAGATAATGCTCTTAACTTTTTATCTGAGCTATCATTGTTCTCATCAATTAGATCAATATTGGATACAAGATAATCCTCATTATCAGTAAACATGTTAATCGAAGCTCTTTGAAGTCCCTCGACAAGTACTTTGACTGTACCGTCAGGTAATTTTAATAACTGTAGTACATTTGCAATTGTTCCAAAGTCAAAAAGGTCATCTTTTTTTGGGTCATCTACTGACGCACTTTTTTGAGTGATGAGCATGATGCGTTTATCACCAGCCATGACTTTTTCTAGCGCCTTGACTGACTTGTCTCTACCAACAAACAATGGAACCACCATGTGAGGGAACACAACGATATCTCTTAGAGGCAAGACTGGGATATTATTTTCAATCATATTCGACTCGATAATCCTTTTATCAATAAGATGATCAATACTAAATCTAGTAAAGTCATTTATTTTTCTACTACTCTTTAAATGTGTATAAATTCCTGATTTTCAAGCAATAAAAGATTTGCTGGCTAAGCGCTTGTTTCTGAAGCTTTTTTGCCGTCTGTGTAAGTGTAGAGCGGACGAGCACGGCCCTCTGCGACTTCTGCATTAATCACGACTTCTTCAACACCTTCAAGGGATGGTAATTCAAACATAGTATCGAGCAAGATACTCTCTAGTATAGACCTAAGTCCTCTTGCACCTGTTTTTCTCTCAATTGCTTTTTTTGCGATAACACTGAGAGCTTCATTTGAAAGTATTAGTTTAACATCTTCCATGTTAAATAATGTTTGATATTGTTTAACAAGTGCATTCTTAGGCTCTTGAAGAATTTTTACTAGTGACTCTTCGTCTAAGTCTGTAAGAGTTGTGACAATAGGAAGTCTTCCAACAAACTCAGGTATCAGCCCATAACTCAATAAATCTTCAGGCTCCAAATGTTTTAAACTGTTCCCTCCAGATTTCTCTTCATAGCTTTTCACATTTGCTTGAAATCCAATACCTGACCCTTTTGATCTTTTGTTAATTATTTTGTCTAACCCAGAAAAAGCCCCACCACATATAAATAAAATATTTGTCGTATCCACTTGTAAAAATTCTTGCTGTGGATGTTTTCTTCCACCTTGTGGTGGTACACTAGCAACAGTTCCTTCCATTATTTTAAGTAATGCTTGTTGTACACCCTCACCTGAAACATCTCTTGTAATTGATGGGTTTTCAGATTTTCTGCTAACTTTGTCAATTTCATCAATATAAACTATGCCTCTCTGTGCCCTTTCAACATTATAGTCAGATGCCTGTAATAATTTTAAAATGATATTCTCAACATCTTCTCCAACATATCCAGCCTCAGTAAGAGTTGTGGCATCTGCCATTGTAAATGGTACATCTAAGATACGTGCTAGAGTTTGGGCCAATAAAGTTTTACCACAGCCAGTAGGTCCAATTAATAGAATGTTTGATTTCGATAACTCTACATCTGACTTGAAATTGGAATGCTCAATTCTTTTATAATGATTATGCACAGCTACAGACAAATTGTACTTGGCATCTTTTTGTCCTATTACGAAGTCATCTAAAGTTGCACAGATTTCTTTAGGAGTTGGAATTCTACTTGATGATTTTGCCTTAGTCTCCTTATTCTCTTCTTGAATGATATCGTTACATAGCTCAACGCACTCATCACATATGAATACAGTTGGCCCTGCAATCAACTTCTTTACTTCATGCTGACTCTTACCGCAAAAAGAGCAATAGAGCGTGTTCTTGCTTTTACTATCGTTATTATTTTCACTCATAATTCAATTTTTTAATAATCTGCGAATCAATAATTATTAAGAAAAACATTTCTGTAGAAAAAAAACAATTAATTTTAAAAAAAAGTGTTTATAAACAGTGGATTAAATTGACTATTTGAGGCTATTTCTCAGTTTTTGGCTCAACTCTTTTTTCCTGAATGCTATCAATTATGCCAAATTTTTGAGCCTCTTCCGGTGACATAAAGTTATCTCTTTCAAGCGCCTCTTCGATTGCTTCAACTGGTTGGCCTGTATGTTTTGCGTATATTTTGTTTAAGTTTGCTTTCATTGCCAAGACCTCTTTCGCATGAATTTCTATATCAGTTGCTTGACCTTGAAAGCCGGCAGATGGCTGGTGCACCATTATGCGGCTATTAGGTAAAGCATATCTTTTTCCTTTTTCACCTGCTGCAAGTAAGAATGAGCCCATTGAAGCAGCCTGTCCAAAACAAAGAGTTGAGACTGGAGACTGTATGAATTGCATTGTGTCGTAAATTGCCAATCCATCACTTACAACTCCTCCTGGTGAATTTATATATAATGATATCTCTTTTTCGGGATTTTCAGATTCAAGAAACAAAAGTTGAGCTGAAACTAAAGAGGCCATGTGATCGTTAACTGGCCCGACTAAAAATATTATTCTTTCCTTTAATAATCTTGAATAAATATCAAAAGCACGTTCCCCTCTTCCCGTCTGTTCAACGACCATTGGAACCAATTGATCAAAAATTTTACTATCAATCATTATTATTTCTTAGTTTTTTTCTTAACTGTCTTTTTCTTTGCCGTTTTTTTCTTCACTTCAGCCTTTTCAACTGAATTGACGTTATTATACATTTTGATAAACGAATCAACATCAACGTCCTTTTTTTTCAATTTAACCTTCGAAAGTATAAAGTCTACAATTTTATTTTCATATAAAGGAGCTTGAAGTTGCATAGCTGCATCCTGATTATTTCTATAATAATCAATCACTTTTTGTTCTTGTCCTTTAAAATTGCTTGCATATTCAAAAAGGGCTTTATTCATCTCCTCTGGTGTCACTGAGATTTCATTTACTTTCCCAACCTCTTGAAGAATTAAGCCCAGTTCAATTCTATTTTTTGCATCTTCCTTAAATTTAGCCTCATTATCAGAAGTCAATTTTTTATCTTTGATTTCCTTTTGATGATCAATTGATGATGGACTTTGTGAATTTAAATAATTTGCAGACAAGTTCTGAAATTCAACATTTATAAGATCTTCAGGTAACTCAAATTTGTGCGCTGACTGGAGCTTTTCAAAAAGTACTTTTTTATCAAGATTTTTTGTTAGATCTGAGTACTCACTTTGCATTTGATTTTCGACCTTACTTTTTAGATCCTTTAAATCAGTTGCACCCATTGATTTTGCCAATTCATCATCTACTTTTGACTCAACGGGTGAACTTATTTTTTTAATATTGCAATCAAACACAGCATCAGCATTTTGTAACTCTTTTGCTGAATAATCTGCAGGAAACTTGACGTTTATCTTTTTGCTGTCTCCACTCTTTAGACCCACAAGGCCATCTTCTAAATCCTTTATGTATCGTCCAGAGCCAATTACAATTGTCTGACTTTCTGCCTTACCTCCATCAAAATTCTTACCATCGATGGTTCCTTCATAATCTAATAAGATAGAGTCCTCTTTCTTAGCTTTATAATCACTACCTTGCTCTTTATATGTTCTTTGAGATTTGGCAATTAAGTCTATTCGTTTATCAATTTCTTTTTTATCAAGCTTTACCGAAGTTGACTCGATTTCGATTTTAGTAAAGTCGGCTAATTTTATTTCTGGAAAAACTTCAAACTCAATTTTAAACGTTTTATCAACATCTTTTTTTTCTTGTTCTTTATCTTTGTAATCAACCTTCGGTTGAGATACAGGACGAAGCTTTCCTTCTTGTATTATTTTTGAGACATTTTCATTTATTACAGCATTCAAAACTTCATTGTTAATCGCATCACCATGTTTTTGCATAATAATATTATTTGGAACTTTACCTGGTCTAAAGCCATCAATTTTTACTGATTTTTTTACTTCCTCAATTTTTGACTCTAGCTTTATGTTAAAATCTGCAGATGCAATAGTGAACTCATAAGCTCTTTTCAAACCTTTATTTAATACTTCTTTATAACTCATATTATCTTCTTACTAACAAATTGGTGCGGATAGAGGGACTCGAACCCCCATGAGTTGCCTCACTGGTACCTAAAACCAGCGTGTCTACCAATTCCACCATATCCGCGATTAATAGAAAATGCAAAATAGACTATTTTTTAGATGTTTACAGTAAAATATTACAATTTGATGCTATAGTTTTGACCGTTAATTATGAGAAAAAATATTGTATTTTTAGATAGGTCCACTTTTCCTTCCAATATTATATTTCCAAAACTTGATTTTAATCACAAATGGAAAAACTATAGTTTTACAAAGGTGAGGGAAGTCAAGAAAAGGATTGAGAAAGCACATATAGTTGTTACCAACAAAATTGAACTGAATAAAAATAATTTATCTAATGCGAACAATTTAGAACTAATTGCGATAACTGCAACGGGAACGAATATAATAGACTTAGAGTACTGCAGAAAACACAATATCTCTATATGCAATCTAAGAGAGTATGCTTCCATATCGGTTGCTGAACACGTTTTAACTCTCATGCTTGCACTTTCTAAAAATATTAAAGGTCTTGAGAAAGATATAGACAAGAAACTTTGGCAAAAAAGAAAGGTGTTTGCATTACTTAGCAGAGAAATAAATGACTTACATGGCAAAACATTGGGCATAATTGGAAAAGGTTCAATCGGCATGAAAGTTGGCAGAATAGCTAAAGCATTTGGAATGAATATTAAATTTTTTTCGGTTAGAAATTACAAAAAAACACAATTTTTAAAATTCTTATCATCTCTTGATTATTTATCTGTTCATTGCCCCTTGAATGAGAAAACAAAAGACCTGATAACAATTAAAGAATTAAAAATAATGAAAAAAAATATGATCTTAATTAATACTGCCAGGGGCGGCATAGTTAATGAAAATGATCTGACAAAAGCATTAAAACAAAAAATCATTGCAGGAGCTGGAATTGATGTCACAACTAGTGAACCTCCAAAAAAATCTCACGCTTATTATAGCATATTAAATGAAGCAAATTTCATTTGGACACCCCATACTGCATGGGCATCAAATGAAACCTTGCAAGAAGCAATCAATCAATTAATAAAAAATATAAATTCTTTTTATAAAGGCAGAAAAAGAAATATCGTTTAAGCCTTTTTTATTCCAGCACACTTTTTTGAACAGTATATTACTCTGTCCCAGTTCAATCTCCATTTTTTTCTCCAGTTAAAAGGGCGATTACAAACTGGGCATATTTTAGATGGCAAGTTTTCTTTTTTCATGATCTAATTATTAAATAATATGAAATTGTTTCAAGTCCATACAGGTTTTTATGATCCTAATATTTCAGATGGCTTTTACGAAGGGCACACCAATATCTTTGTCTGCGCGAAAGATGAAAAAGAAGCTCGAGAAAAAGTGAAAGAAAAAGAAGAATATAAGAAATTTAAGATGCACATTGATGGTATTCAGGAAATAACTATCGTTGATAACTATAAAGTTGAGCTAAATAAAATTTAGGCTCTAGCGCACTTACCGCTCATAAAGGTTCTGTAAATTTCATCCACTTCTTCGTCAGTAAGAGTTGTTCTATTAAACATTTTATCAATTATATTGCACTTTTGATCAACGGTTATGCTCTCACTAGATATTCCTTGAAGAATTGAATTTGCCGATAAAGTATTATTAAACATTGCAATGCCCTTATCGTTAACAGAGTCAAATACGATAAACCTTTCGTTGTTATTTAATTTATTCCATGGTTTCCACTCGGTAGACATATCATAAGGGGCGCTATTTGGATTCCCATCGTAAGCAAAATTTACCCAATACTGTCCCATTTTTGTAGAGAGCTCTAAATCAGTGGACCTATTATTTTCATTGTACATTATGTCATTTATCGCATCTGAGCTCTCGCCTAATAAACCATCTGATTTAAAAATAAATGCTAACTCCATTCCATGTGCAGCGCCTAGTAGATTGGGTAAATCAACACCTAAATAGACATTTTGTTCATCCCAATCAAATCGATAAGCATATACATTTGATTTTTTGTAATTTGATGTAAAGTCTGAAGGTAGGTCTACTGCCCCATATTTCCATGACTCCGCCATGTATTTAGCATAGATATCATAATACTTTGGATCTTTGGGTTTTACATATAAATCAAGATATTCTGAGATTGGACTTAAAAAAGATAATGGCCTATTTACATATTCATCGTTCATAAACATAAACAGTTTATCTTCATCTCGTGTCGAACCAAATATCATAGGTTTGTCATACATATCACCATCTCTATAAGCTCCATAAATTCCCTTATTTGGAATTACTACTCCATCAGGTATAACATTCGGGACATCAATTAATCCAGCTGCATCAGGTCTTGGCCTATAATATGATATAATATCGTTTGCATCTGCAGTTCTTAAAAGATCGACAGAAAGCATCTGATTGCTCATGAAATTTGAAATCTCTTCATCAGATATTGATGTGTTCTTTGATTTGATTAAGTGTCTTAATAAACTTTTTGATCCCGCTCTTTCATTATTTTCTGCAAAGTCTAAAGAGTCTGAGCCAAGGTAACCGCTTTGAGAAATTCCTCTTTGAAACAAGTCTTCACTTAAAGGTGAAGTCATAAGTGAAATTACATTTCTAGCTCCAGCAGACTCACCGAAAATAGTAATATTATTTGGGTCGCCATTAAAATCTGAAATATTCTCATTTACCCACTCAAGTGATTTTATAATATCTAGAGTTCCAAAATTTGCACTTTGATCAAGTTCATTATCTGAGTCTTCATTTAAACCGCTATAAGCAAACCATCCAAAAGGACCTAATCTATAGTTTGTTGTGACTAAAATTACATCATGTTCCATTATGAAATCGCCTGAAGTATACAAGTTTGAAGCTGAATAACCCCACGTATTTCCACCTCCGTGTATCCAAAACATGACTGGTAATTTCTTTTTACTGTTGTATGCATTTTCTGAAAGATAAATATTTAAATAAAGACAGTCCTCAGATCCAATTATTGAACCTCCCTCAATACCGTCCATTGAGTCATAAAAATTACTAACTTGCATACATCGATTAGGTAAGGTTTTAGCTTCAAATGTATCAGGCATTAGATCTAGTTCCCTTGGAGCTTTCCATCTTAAGTCATCAACTGGAGGCTTTGCAAAGGGAATGCCGACAAAAGAAATAGTTTTTGAACCATCTTTTTCTTTTGCTACAGATCCAATAAAGTTAGTGTTTTTGGATTTAAATTTATAAACCTGATCCTCTGCTAAACTTATATTCAAACTAAATGTAAGGAAAAAAATTAG
Organism: uncultured Pelagibacteraceae bacterium; assembly: GCA_902617525.1. Lineage (GTDB taxonomy): Bacteria > Pseudomonadota > Alphaproteobacteria > Pelagibacterales > AG-422-B15 > CACNXQ01. The sequence continues at coordinate 116,990 of CACMWW010000001.1, forward strand.
AAGAGATGATATTTTATTTACTTTCTGCAACATACGAATGCAGCTTTTTAATCATCAGGGGGATGTTGTCAATAAGATCCTCTGCAATTAGCCCCGGACCTATCATTTCTCCAAGTTTTGAGTGAATATATGCTCCAGCGCAAGCTGCATCAAAAGCATTCATCTTATTATCTCCAACAAGTGAAGCGATGATTCCAGCAAGAACATCGCCTGATCCTGCGGTTGCTAGATATGGAGCTTCGCTTGCATTTATTACAACATTCCCTTCAGGGTCAGCAATAACTGTATCAGCGCCTTTGAGTAATACTATACTTCCTGCTAATTTGGCTGCCTCAACACACTTGAGCACTTTATCTTCCATTAATGCAATACCTTCCCCAAATAGTCTTTTAAATTCACCTTCATGAGGTGTGAGTATTGTATGCGGATAAGTATCTATAAATAATTCTTCTGGATTATTTTCAAAACATGTAATTGCGTCTGCATCAATTACACAATGATCTACAAAAGCCAGCGCCATTAAAACTCTTGCTTTTGTTTCATCATTTACTCCATTTCCAGGGCCTACGAGGACACTTGAAACTCTTTTGTCTTTTAAAAGTTTTTGAAAATCGTTTTTTTCTTTTATCACTGATAATAATTCAACTGAGATTTGTGGTTCTAATATTTTTGCTGTTTCTTCATCGCAGACCATTGTTACTGCTCCTGCCCCAACGCGCATAGCTGATCGACCAGCTAATCGAGCTGCTCCAGTTTGAAATTGAGGACCAGTATTAATTACAAGCATTCCTCTTGAATATTTATGATCACTTGAAACTGGAAATGGAAAATTCTTAATCCATAATGATGGATCATTTTTTTTTATATTCGGCATGATTTTATCTAATACGTTTTTTTTAATTCCAATATCCTCAACTACTATTTCTCCACAATATTTTTTTCCAGGATACAAATAATGACATTTTTTTTTATTAAAAAAAGTAATTGTTTTTGAAGCTTTAAAAGCTTCTCCAAGAACAGCGGATGTATCGCCATTAATGCCAGATGGAATATCTACGGAGAAAACATCTAATTTAGATTGATTAATTTTACTAACTAAATAACTTAAATCATTTGACATTGTTCTTGACAACCCCGTACCAAACAAAGCGTCAACTACATAACAATAATTTGATAAACTTCTAATTTTGGAAACAAATAATGATTTATTAAGTTTTTGTTTATAATGTAAATTGTCATTACTTTCCTTGGCTTTACTAATAGGGCAATAAATATCAATTTCCATACCTTGCTTGAAAAGAAGATTAGCTGCAACATAGCCATCGCCACCATTATTTCCCGGACCACAAATAAAGAGCGCCCTCTTACCTCTTTGAACAGGAAGATTATTGAAAACTTTCTTTCCCGCGTTAAACATCAGATCCAAACTAGAAATACCAGATTCAATAGTTAAAAAGTCGGCCTTTGCCATTTCTTTGTTAGTAAGGATGTATTGAGTCATTTATTAGAAATTGCCTATAAGTGTATGTTTTAAATAAAGATATGTAAAATTTACCTCTACTTATAATTAAATCTATATGTCAATTTGGCATAAAAACATTATATATACATTCTATCATTAATTTTAACTTCTTTCAGAAAATTAATGTATAAAACTTAAGAGTTAACTCATAATGAAAAAAATCGAAGCTGTCATAAAGCCATTTAAAATAGATGATGTTAAAGAAGCACTTGAAAAAGTTGGGGTGCGTGGGATCACTATATCTGAAGCCAAAGGCTTAGGTAGACAAAGAGGTTTTACTGAAGTTAACACTGGTGTTGAATATGGTGATTTTCTTCCGAAAATTAGATTAGAAATAATCTTACAAGATGATCTTGTCGATACAGCCGTCGAAGCTATTAGGGCTTCAGCAAACACAAATCGTATTGGTGATGGTAAAATATTTGTTTCTAACATTGAAACAGTTATGAGAATTCGTACAGGCGAGACTGGTTCGGACGCATTATAAACTTAATTCAGGGAGAAATTAATGTCAGATATGAAAACTTATGAATACATATGGCTTGATGGTTATACACCAGAGCCTTTTATGAGAAGTAAAGTAAAAGCAACCGAAGAAAAATCAGCACCGGACTGGTCATTTGATGGTTCATCTACTCAACAAGCAGAGGGAGGAAGCTCAGACTGTCTTCTTCTTCCTGTTCAAACTTATTCTAATCCAAATGGACACGATATAGTAATGACACAGGTACAGGCTGCAGACCATACAACTCATCCATCAAACTTTAGAGCTGCGGCAGCGGAAGTTGTTTCCGACGAATGGTGGTTTGGTTTTGAACAAGAATTCTTTTTAACTGATGCTAAAACTGGTGAACCACTTGGCTGGGAAGACGGTACACCAAGAGAGCAAGGTGAATTTTATTGTGGCGTTGGAGCGGGCAATGTTGTTGGTAGAGCGATATCAGATGCACATCTAAAAGCTTGTATAGATCTTGGGATTACGCTTACTGGAACTAATGCAGAAGTTGCACTTGGCCAATGGGAATATCAATGCTTTGGAAAAGGCATTAAAGCAGCTGATGATTTATGGGTAAGCCGATATTTGCTCATGAAGACTGCTGAGGAACACGGCGTTGGAGTGAACTTTCACCCAAAACCAAAAACTGGTGATTGGAATGGTTCTGGTATGCACACTAATTTTTCTAATGAACAAATGAGATCTTCTGGATCAGAAGAATTATTTACATCAATGTGCGACAAACTTGGAAAGGTTCATGAAGAAGGTATTGCAGCTTATGGATCTGACAATAATATGAGGCTTACTGGACTTCACGAGACACAAAGTATCGATAAATTTTCATATGGTGTAAGTGATAGAGGTGCTAGTATACGTATTCCAGTTTATACTGTTGAACATAATTGGAATGGGTATCTTGAAGATAGAAGGCCAGCATCGAATGCTGATCCATACAAAATTGTATCACATATAGTTGGGACTTTGACTAAATAAATTCCATAATTAGGGGATCATATGGGTACTGCAAACGAAGTACTAAAAAAATTTAAAAATGGTGAAGTCAAGTATCTCGATATGAGGTTTACTGATCCAAAAGGCAAACTTCAACATTTAACGATGGACGGTACAGCAGTAGACGATGATCTCCTAAACAGCGGAGTCTTCTTTGACGGATCCTCTATATCTGGATGGAAAGCTATAAATGAGTCAGACATGGTTCTAAAACCAGACTTAACCACAACGGTAATGGATCCTTTTACAGCCCAACCAACATTAATTGTATTTTGTGATGTTCTCGATGCAGTGTCAAAGGAACCATATGAGAGAGATCCTAGAGGAACTGCAAGAAAAGCAGAAGAGTATGTCAAAGCAAGTGGAATTGGCGATACTATATATATGGGTCCAGAAGCAGAGTTTTTTATATTTGATGATGTAAAATTTCAAGTTGATATGAACAAATCAATGTTTGAAATTGATAGTACTGAAGGTCCATACAATTCTGGACGCTCTTATGAAAGTGGCAACTTAGCACACAGACCAGGTGTTAAAGGAGGATATTTTCCTGTACCGCCTGTTGATAGCGCACAAGATATAAGAACAGAATTTCTTGAAGAATTAAAAAATTTAGGACTGAAGATGGAAAAACATCATCATGAAGTTGCTCCAAGTCAACATGAATTGGGACTGAAGTTTGATACTTTACTTAAACAGGGCGATGCTATGCAGCTTTATAAGTATGGTGTACACATGGTCGCTAATGCATTTGGTAAAACTGCTACATTCATGCCTAAACCAGTTAAAGGTGATAATGGAACTGGTATGCATACACACCAATCCATATGGAAAAATGGTGAACCTCTATTTGCAGGAGATAAATATGCAGGCTTATCCGAGATGGCATTGCACTACATTGGCGGGATCATAAAACATGGAAGGGCACTTAATGCGTTTACGAATGCTAGCACAAACAGTTATAAGAGACTGATACCAGGGTTTGAAGCCCCTGTAATACTTGTATACTCAGCAAGAAACAGATCTGCCTCTTGTCGTATACCTGTTTCAGATAATCCGAAAGGAAAAAGAGTTGAAGTAAGGTTTCCTGATCCTTCGGCAAATCCTTATTTGGCATTTTCAGCAATGCTAATGGCAGGGATGGACGGTATAAAAAATAAAATTGACCCAGGAAATGCAGCTGATGAAGATCTTTATGAATTACCAGAGGCAGAGGTTAAAAAATTGCCAACTGTTTGCGGTTCCCTTAGAGAGGCACTTGAGGCGGTTGACGAAGATAGAGTTTTTTTAACTGAAGGTGGAGTTTTTACTGATGACCAAATTGATGCTTATATAGACCTGAAAATGGAAGATGTATATGATCTAGAACACTCGCCTCACCCTATTGAATACAAAAACTATTTTAGTGTGTGACAATTAGTTGAATTCTAAAGGGTGACCTTTGTAAATAAAATGCTATATATATTAAAATGGAATTAACTACAGAACATGAAGAATTAAAGAGATCAGCTCTTAAATTCGTTGAAGATGAAATCAACCCCTTTGTAGACGAGTGGGAAGAAAATGAAATTTTCCCAGCCCATGAACTTTTCAAAAAATTAGGTGATCAAGGATTTCTTGGAGTAACTAAACCTGAAAAATACGGTGGGTCTGGATTAGACTATTCATACGGAGCAGTTCTTAATGAGGCATTGGCACATATTAAATGCGGCGGTGTTCCAATGGCTATTGGTGTACAGACAGATATGTCAACTCCAGCATTGGCGCGTTTCGGCAGTGAAGAGATATGTAATGAATTTTTAAAACCGTCTATTACCGGGGATCTTGTTTCTTGCCTTGGTGTCTCTGAACCAAGTGCTGGTTCTGACGTGGCTGCTATTAAAACTCATGCTGTTAAGGATGGTGATGATTACGTAATCAATGGATCAAAAATGTGGATTACAAATGGCACTCAAGCAGACTGGATGTGTATGCTTGCAAATACTGAAACTGACAATAAGAATAAACATTTAAATAAATCTCTTATATGTGTGCCCCTTAAGGAAGATGGCAAGAGGGCAAAGGGCGTCACAATTAATCGTAAACTAAAAAAAATGGGTATGCATTCGTCTGATACTGCTGAAATATTTTTTGACGATGTAAGAGTGCCGCAGAAAAATTTAGTCGGAGAAGAAGGTAAAGGCTTTATTTATCAAATGATGCAGTTTCAAGAAGAAAGACTTTATGCAGCTATTGCTGGCTATACTGGCTGTGAATTAGCTATTAATGAGACCATTAATTATACAAGACAAAGAAAGACATTTGGTAAGCCTATTCTTGACAATCAGATTGTTCATTACAAACTTTCCGAGCTGATGACGGAGGTTGAAGCTTTAAAAGCACTTACATGGAAAGGAATTGAGATACATGTAAATGGTGGTGATTGTACAAAATTGGCTTCAATGTCAAAGCTAAAAGCCACACGACTTTCTAGAAAAGTTAACGACGAATGCTTACAATATTGGGGTGGAATGGGTTATATGGATGAGTCACCTATTTCAAGAGCGTATAGAGATGGACGTTTAGGTTCAATTGGCGGTGGATCAGATGAAGTAATGCTAGGCATTATTTCAAAATATCTTGATATTCTTCCTGGAAAAAATTAATTACATTCTTGCAACGCCAAAAGTATTTGGTTTTAATTCTCTTTTATCGCCGTCGCTGATAATATTTAAGCATTCACCTAAAATCTTTCTTGTATCCTTTGGATCAATAATTCCGTCATCCCATAGTCTCGCTGAGCAAAATATTGCTTCACCTTCCTCACGGTACTGATCGATTATCTTTTGCTTCATACCTTCAAGCATTTCAAGGTTCTCTCCATATATTTTTTTGGGATCTTGACCTTTTCGTTCAGCGCCTTCAAGAGCAACTTGAGCCATTGTTCTAGCGGCCTGTTCCCCACCCATCACACTCATTTTTGCATTAGGCCATGAGAATAAAAATCTAGGATCATAAGATCTTCCCGCCATTCCATATTCTCCCGCACCAAAAGAGGCTCCAATCCTAAGTGTTATTTTAGGAACGGTGCAATTAGTAACCGCCTGTATCATCTTTGATCCATGTCTAATCATTCCTTTTGCTTCTTCTTTAGTACCCACCATAAAGCCGGTTATATTTTGAAGAAAAATTAGCGGCGTATTTGATTGAGAACAAATTTGTATGAATTGAGTAGCTTTATTAGCACTTTCAGAAAATATCGGTCCATTGTTACCTAAAATTCCAACTTTATAACCTTGAATAGTTGCATGTCCTGTTATGAGGGTTTTGCCCCAGCCTTCTTTAAACTCTAAAAAATCAGAACCATCAACAATTCTTGCAATCACTTCCCGGCAATCATACGGAGTTTTATAATCAACTGGAACAACCCCTGTTAACTCATCAGGTGAATAAACGGGCTCATCATACTCAGACTTTTGAGTAGAAATGAAATCATTATTCCATCCAATATTCTTCATTACATCTCTTGCAATCTCGATTGCATGTGCATCATCGTTTGCCATATATTCAGCAAGACCGGAAACAGCAAAATGTAAATCTGCTCCACCAATTTCTTCGTCAGTAGCAATCTCACCAAGCGAAGCTCTTAATAAAGGAGGACCAGCTAAAAATATTTTTGATCTTTCTTTAACTACAATTATATAGTCTGATAAGCCTGTCTGGTAAGCGCCACCTGCAGTTGATGAACCGTGAACTACGCCAATTGTTGGAATTCCCATTGCTGACATTTTAGAAAGATTGGCAAAACTTCTACCGCCTTTAATAAACATATCGGTCTGTCTCAGTAGATTTGCACCAGCACTCTCTATTAACTGAATAAAAGGTAATTTATTTTCAAAAATTATTTGAGCGCCTCTTAACGCCTTTTCAGTGCCCATCGCAGATGCACTTCCCCCTTTAATACCCGCATCTGAAACACCAATCATGCAACGAACGCCTGCAACATAACCAATACCGCTAATAGAGTTTCCCCATCCAATATTTTTATCGCCATCATCATCGCCAATCTTGTAACCAGCAAGGGTGGATAATGGAAGCCAAAAACTACCTGGATCTAATAGTCTTTTTAATCTTTCACGAGGCAGCAACTGTCCTCTTTTATCAAACTTAGCCTTAGACCTAGCAGAATTATCTGCTATTTTTTGTTCTAAAGTTCTAATTTCATCAATAAGCTTTTGATGGTCCTCCTGATTTTTTTTGAAGGACTCTGAATTAATCATTATTTTCGATTCAATAACCGGCATAATAAAATCCTAATAAATTCATGCTGTTAGAGTAAATAAATATTACACAATGTAAAGAATCTATTATTAGTTGTATTGTTTGTTATGAGAAAGAAATCAAAGAAAAATAAATCAATTAAAAAGAAGAGTTCATCCAAAAAGACAATAAAAAATTCAAACACATCTTACACCGCAAAAGATATTGAAGTCCTTGAAGGTTTAGAGCCGGTTAGAAAGCGACCCGGTATGTACATTGGGGGAACAGATATAATGGCAATGCATCACCTGGTAAGCGAGGTACTTGATAATTCAATGGATGAAGTTGTTGCTGGTTTTGCAAATAAGGTAGAAATTAAGCTAGTTTCCCAGGACACGATTGAAATCTCTGACAATGGGCGAGGTATTCCTGTTGATAAGCATCCAAAATTTAAAATACCTGCGGTTGAAGTCATTATGACAACACTACATTCTGGGGGCAAGTTTTCAAAAAATAATTACAAAACTTCTGGCGGTTTGCATGGTGTTGGAATTTCTGTTGTAAACGCGCTATCTAAAAAACTTACTCTTGAAATTGCAAGAGATAAAAAATATTTTGTACAAACTTATAGTCAAGGTTCTCCTAAAAATAAATTAAAAGCATCCGCAAAAGGTCCTCTTAAAAAGGGTACAAAAATAGTATTTTCACCGGACCCAGAAATTTTTGGCAAAGAAATAGAATTTGATGCTTCAATTATATATAATATGGCAAAGGCTAAAGCCTATCTTATACCAGATGTTGAAATTCATTGGTCATGCAGTAAGGCAACCGCCAAAAAAAATATTCCATTATCAGATAAACTACATTACTCCGATGGAATTAAAGATTATTTAAATAATCTTTGTACGCCCAATGACCCTATTTTTGAAGATCCATTTTATTTAAACACCGAGATAGATGTTGATAGTGGTAAAATTGAGGGAATTATAAATTGGTTTGATGTGATGGAACCTATAAATGAGTCTTATTGTAACACTATTAAAACCCCATTGGGCGGTACTCATGAAAGCGGTTTCAAGTCAGGAATTTATAAGGCATTTAAAGATTTTTCAAAAATTAAATACGAAAAAAAATCATCTCAAATTAATCAAGAAGATCTCTTTGGTTCATCTGGATCAATCTTATCTGCTTTTATAGAAAACCCTGAGTTTCAAGGTCAGACAAAAGAAAAGTTATCAAGTATAGAGCCTGGTCGTAAAATTGAAATGAAAGCACGACAACTATTTGAACAATGGCTTACAAAAAAAACTAGGTCTGCAGAAGAATTATTTCAATACGCATTTAATCGATCACAGTTAAGACTGCAATCCAAGTCAAATCAAATCATGGAAAAAAATATAAAAAGAAAAAAAACAACCTTACCAGGTAAACTTGCTGATTGTTCAATTGATGGAAATAAAGGAACTGAAATTTTTCTTGTTGAAGGAGACTCGGCTGGTGGATCGGCAAAACAAGCAAGAGATCGCCAAACACAGGCCATTTTACCTTTAAGGGGTAAGATTTTAAATGTGATCAGTGCTGGAAGAGATAAAATAAATGCAAACCAGGAAATTACTGATTTAATGCAAGCTATTGGATGTAAGCGAGGAGATAAATTTAATAGCAAAGATATTAGATACGAAAAAATTATAATTATGACAGATGCTGATGTTGACGGTGCTCATATATCCACCTTATTGATGGCATTCTTCTATAAAGAATTTCCAAAACTAATTGATGAAGGGCATCTGTACTTATCCGTGCCTCCTTTATACAAAATATCTAAAGGAGCTAAAACGTATTACGCTGTAAATGATAAGCATAAAGATGAAATAATAAAAAAAGAATTTAAAAATTCAGACGTTACCATTAATAGATTTAAAGGATTAGGTGAGATGATGCCTGCTCAATTGAAAGAGACAACTATGTCGCAGGAAAATAGAACCTTACTAAAAGTTCAAATTGCATCAAAAGACAAAAAGAAAACTCATAAATCTGTAGATTCTTTAATGGGCAAAAAACCTGAGTTGAGATTTAAGTTTATTGTCGAAAACTCAAAAAAAATAGCAGCTGAGAGTATTCTCTAAGATAACCTTTTTATATTTTTTTCCGTAGATTCAGTAAATGGAGCTGTAATCATCTTACCCGCATCTAAGATATTTTGACCCTTCAGAACTGATCTCTTATGACTAAAGTTCTTAAAGCCATCGTAACCATGATAAGAGCCCATTCCACTAGGACCAACCCCTCCAAAAGGTAGATCATGCATAGAAAATTGGAATAAGACATCGTTTATAACCGCTTGACCAGATGAAGTATTGTTTAACACAGTATCAATTTCTTCTTTGTCATCGCCAAAATAATATATTGCAAGCGCTTTAGGGTTCTTATTTATGAACTCTATTGTTTCATTAAAGCTTTTGTATGTTTTTACTGGCAATAAAGGTCCAAATATTTCTTCTTGCATAATCTTCATATCATCAGTTGGATTTAAAACTAAAGTAGGTAATATTTTATGGTGCTCTTGTTGCGAAAGGTCTTCGTTTGCAGGGTTTATTTCTACAATAGTAGCTCCCTTTGACTCAGCATCTTTTACTAATTCACGAAGTCTCTCGTAGTGATTTAAATGAATTATGGATGTATAATCTGGATTATTTTTTATCGTTGGATAATTTTCACTAACATGGGATTTTGCATGATCAACAAATTCATCTGTTTGCCCCTCAGGAACCATTACATAATCAGGTGATATGCAAATTTGCCCTCCATTTAAGAGCTTTCCCATCATTATCTTATCAACACTTTTTTTCATTTTGGCATTTGGACCAACTATTACTGGTGACTTGCCACCTAATTCAAGAGTAAGCGGTACTAAATTTGATGCTGCCTCAGATGCAACTTTTTTAGCTACATTTGTTGATCCTGTGAAAAGCAGATGATCAAATGGTAATCCTGCAAAATCTTGCGAGGTTTGAGGACCTCCATTTACTATAACAACTTCTTCATCACTAAAAAATTTATTAATAAGTTCTTCAGTTAATTCAGAGGTTGCTGGAACGAACTCTGAGAGCTTCATCATTGCATTATTTCCAGCCGCAAATATTTCTATTAAAGGCGCAATACTTAGAGTTAGTGGGAAGTTCCAAGGAGAAATAACACCAACTACTCCATAAGGCTGGAATTGAACATAAGCTTTTGCGCCAAGTAATCCTAATGGGAAGTTAGGTTTTCGCTTATCAGGCTTAACCCATCTTTTTATATTTTTTAAGGCGTCTTTTGCATTATTAATTACAGGCATTGTGTCAGCCATTAAGCTCAACTGCTCATGTCGTGTGCCAAAATCAGATCTTAACGCGTCATGAAAAGCATCTATATTTTCCTCAACTAAAGTTTGTATTCTTTTTATACGATCAATACGTACATTTAAATCTGGGTTGAAGTTTTTTAAAAATGGTTGTTTTAATTTATTTAATTTTGAGAGCATTTCTTCTCTACTTACCTCTGGATAAGTGCTCCCTATAGATACGTTTCCTAATCCCATATTTTATCCTTTATTAAACAAGTTTTATAAACTAATCCAAAATAACAAAAAAATATACTTTTTTGTTTTCTCATATGCATGTAATACTTAATAAATGACCAATGTTTTAAAAACTGAAATCGTTGATGATATAGCTATTTTAACGCTGAATGACCCTGAAAGGCTAAACGCACTTTCTATGGACATGATTTCAGAGCTTCATAAGCAAGTAAAATCTATAAATAGTGGAGAATTAAAAGTTCGATGTGCCGTCCTAACAGGAGCTGGAAGAGGTTTTTGTGCGGGCGCAAACCTTGTTGAAGGAGCAAGCTTAGGCGATAATATAGATCCGGGAGAAACCTTAGAAAAAGTTTACCATCCTTTTTTAATAGATTTAAAAAATCTAAATGTTCCATTGATTACGGCTGTTAATGGAGTGGCTGCTGGCGCAGGTTGTTCATTGGGTGTATTTGGAGATTTAGTTTATGCCTCTAAATCTGCATACTTTTATCAAGCGTTTAAATTTATAGGACTTGTACCAGATGCTAGCTCTACGTACGTAATTCCTCGAAAAATAGGTATGGCAAGAGCAATGGAATTTTCATTAATTGGTGAAAAAGTTTTAGCTGATAAAGCTCTTGAATGGGGTCTTGTAAATCATGTTGTTGAAGACGACAAACTAATGGAAGAAGTAATGAGTACAGCAAGAACATTAGCTTCAGGACCTACTGTAGCTTTAAAATTAATTAAACAATTATATTGGGATAGTTTTTCGAATAACTTTGAAGGTCAGCTTGCTGCGGAAAGCTCAGCACAAACAATTGCTGGCAAAACTGAGGATAGTAAAATTGGAGTAATGTCGTTCATTCAAAAGAAAAAAGCTGAATTCAAAGGTAAGTAACTAAGATTTATAGCTTTCAAGAAATTCTTTTGAAAAAGACATAAAGCGATCCTCCTCTATAGATTTTCTAATATCTGCCATAAGACTCTGATAAAAATATATATTGTGCAATGAAAGCAACATGCCACCTAGCATCTCCTTTGCATTAAACAAATGATGTATATACCCAGCAGAGTAATTTTTACATACAGGATTGTCTGAGTTTTTATCAATTGAATCATCTAAATTTTTGTATTTTGCATTTCTAATATTAATTGGTCCATGACGAGTAAAGGCTTGTCCATTCCTACCACTTCTAGTTGGCAATACGCAATCAAACATATCAATTCCTCTAGCAACACTACCAAGAATATCATCAGGCTTGCCCACACCCATTAAATAATGTGGTTTGTCGTCAGGTAGATGAGGCGAAGTAAATTCAAGTACCTCAAACATTTGAGCTTGGCTTTCACCTACTGCAAGACCCCCTACTGCATAACCATCAAAATTTATTGCTGCAAGAGCTTTTACAGACTCTTTTCTTAAATCCTCAAACACGCTCCCCTGAACGATGCCAAATAATTTGTTGTCATTTCTTTCTATGAAATAATCTTTACATCTTTTTGCCCATCTCATAGATAATTCCATTGAGTTTTTTGCTTGATCATGGGTACAAGGAAAAGCTGTACATTCATCAAACGCCATTACAATATCTGAGTTTAAGTTAGTTTGTATCTCCATTGAACTTTCTGGAGTAAGCATTACTTCTTTTCCATCTATATGTGATGAAAACTTTACACCTTCCTCACTAATCTTTCTTAGTTTAGATAGAGAAAATACTTGGTATCCACCAGAATCTGTGAGTATAGGTTTGTCCCAATTCATAAACTTGTGGAGCCCGCCGAATTTTTTTATTAGTTCGGATCCTGGTCTAAGCATTAGATGGTAAGTATTGCCTAAAAGAATTTCCGAGCCTGTTTCAATTAGGTCTTTGGTAAAGACACCTTTGACGGTTGCAGCTGTACCAACTGGCATAAAAGCAGGCGTATTTATCTCCCCATGAGAGGTTATTAATTTACCCCTTCTGGCATTTCCATCTGTTTTTAGTATTTTAAAATCGCTCATTTCTTAAATAGTAAACTAACATCACCGTATGAAAAGAAACGGTATTTATTTGTTACGGCATGTTTATAAATTTTAAATATTTCTTCAGTGCCTGCAAATGCGGAGACTAATAGCAATAAAGTAGATTTTGGTAAATGAAAGTTAGTCAATAGCATATCAACAATTTGAAACTTATATCCAGGCTTTATAAATATATTAGTTTCTCTATTAAATTTCTCTACTACATTATTTTTTGCAGCACTTTCTAAAAGTCTTAGTGTAGTTGTTCCGACAGCAATAATTTTTCCACCTTTTTTCTTACATTGATTAATTTTCAGTGCAGTTTTTTCATCAATTGTACCGTACTCAGAATGCATTAAATGATTATCAACATCCTCGTTTCTTATAGGTAAGAACGTACCGGCCCCAACATGTAAAGTAATCTCAACTAATTGATCACTCTCAACCAGTTTGTTTATTATTTCATCATTAAAATGTAAACCAGCAGTAGGAGCTGCTACAGAACCTTTTTCTTTTGCATATACAGTTTGATAATCGGTAAAATCCTTTTGATCACTTTTCCTTTTTTTTTGAATATATGGTGGCAGCGGCATAAGTCCAAATTGATTCAAATAATTATCAAATTCTTCCTCACTACAATTAAATTCTAATTCTACCTCACCATAATCTAATTTTTTTCTAATTGTACAAGAGATCTCATTATTGAAACTGATTATACTGTTTTCACTTACATTCTTTGCAGGTTTCAAAAATGCAAACCACTTATTACTTGATAGTTTTTTATGAAGCGTAACCTTAATGTTTTTTTTTGAGTGAAATCCCTCAAGGAAAATAGGGATAACTTTTGTGTTATTAATTACAACCAAGTCATTATGGCCAACATAATCAATAAATTTACTGAAGTTCGTATCAGATATCTCATTTTTATAAACCAACATCCTCGATTCTTCTCGAGGCTCACATGGTCTTTCAGCGATCAGATTATCTGGTAGTTCAAAGTCAAATTGACTTAATTTCATGAAAATTATAGATCTGAAATGACCCTTACAGTTATCATTTCATCTGGGTCATCTACACTTCCAGAGCCTGGCTCTCCTCGTTTAATCTTGTCAACAAACTCCATCCCTTCTACGACTTGACCAAATACAGTATACTGGCCGTCTAGATGCGGAGCCTCGGCAAAACATATAAAAAATTGACTATTAGCTGAATCCGGGTCTGCTGTTCTTGCCATCGATACTGTTCCACGAAGATGAGGTGTATCACCAAATTCATTTTTCAAATCAGGCTTGGTTGATCCGCCTGTTCCATTTCTATTTTCGCCATCACCAGTTTGAGCCATAAAGCCCTCTATGACACGGTGAAAGGGTACTCCATCATAAAAGCCTTCTCTTGCAAGTTCTTTAATTCTATTTACGTGATTTGGGGCAATATCAGGTAGTAATTCTATTATTACATTACCATCTTTCAGCTCTATTTGAATTGAATTTTCTGGATCATTTGCCATGACAACTCCTTCTGCGATTAACGCTATAAAAAATGAAAATACAAAGATTAAAGTTCTTATTAATTTCATTTTATTTATTTAAATTTATCTTTTAATTTTTGCTCAACAAACTTATTTGTAAAATTACTGATATTTCCTCCCAAACGTGCAATTTCTTTTACAAAATTAGAGGAAATTGATTGCCGTTGAGCGTCTGCCATCAAGAATACTGTTTCAATATTATTATCTAATTGTCTATTCATACCCAACATCTGAAACTCATATTCAAAATCAGAAACAACACGAAGACCTCTTATGAGTATCTTTGCATCTAGCGAATTAGCTAAATCAATCAATAAATTATCAAATGCAATTACTTCAATTTTATCATTTGATGAAAACTCATTTTCTATCATTTCTTTTCTTTCATCTAAATCAAATAAAGGTGATTTATGCGGGCTGTCAGCAACTGCGATATATAATTTATCAACAAGTTTTGTAGCTCTATTGATAATATCAATGTGCCCTTTATGAATGGGATCAAAGCTTCCAGGATATATGCCAGTTCTACTCATGTTTGAAATATATAATGATTATTTAAAGACCTCTAGTAATTTATTAACTATCTAGCTCAACTCTGCTTGCAGAAACAACTTTTTCTTCTTTTGTTGTTTTAAATATACTTACTCCCTGCGTATTTCTACCAGCTACGCGAACATCTTTTACCGGGCAGCGAATTAATTGACCTGTTTTAGTTATCAGCATTATATCATCATCATTATTGACTGGAAAAGAAGCTAGAACATCGCCATTTCTATCTGATGTCGCAATACACATAATGCCCGATCCTCCACGATTAGAAACTCTAAACTGGTAAGAAGAAGATCTTTTACCAAAGCCATTTTCAGTAACGGTTAAAATGAATTGTTCTCTCGCTTTTAATTCATCATATCGATCCTTAGATATTTCAATGTCAGAAACAGAGTTATCAGTATCATTATCGTCACTCTCGGTTTCTTCTTGCATTCCTTTTTCCTTTGAAATCATTTTTAAGTAAGCTTTTGCTTCTGCTGACGATACATCGGTATGAGAAATGACAGAAATTGAAATAATTTTATCATCTTTTGTTAGCCTGATGCCCCTTACACCCACCGAACTTCTACTTTTAGTTGTTCTCAATTTTGAAACAGGAGTTCGAATACACTTTCCATGTTTTGTTGATAGTAAAATATCGTCTTCATCACTACAAAGTTTTACACCTACGATTGCATTATTATTATCTAGTTTCATTGCAATTTTACCATTTGCTTGAATCCTTTTGAAATCTTCTAAACTATTTTTTCTGATGCTGCCGTCCGATGTAGCAAATATTAAATACTCATTTTCATTTGATTGTTTATTTTCTGGCAACACAAGGATACTTGATAGACTTTCAGTGTCTTTAAGATTTAAGAGATTGATTATTGCTTTGCCCTTAGCTTGGGGTGATGACTCAGGAATCTTCCATGTCTTAAGTTTATAAGCTATTCCTCCAGACGAGAAAAACAACATATTGTCATGAGTACTTGAGGTAAAAACTTGAGTTACAAAATCTTCTTCATTGGTTTTCATTCCCGCTCTTCCTTTGCCACCTCTTTTCTGTGCTCTATACATATTTAAAGGAACTCTTTTTATATAACCTGAGTTTGTTACACTTACGACCATATCACTTCTTTGAACTAGGTCTTCTTGATCAATATCTGTAGCCTCACCTTCATTAATTTCTGTTCTTCTTGGTATTGCAAACTGCTTTTTAATTTCATTTAGCTCAACATTTATTACATCATCCAATACCTCCGTATCCCTTAATATTGAGAGGAATTTGTTTATTTGATTGGAAAGATCTGATAATTCTGCCTTGATCTCATCTTTGCCTAGAGCAGTCAAACGTTGCAATCTTAACTCTAATATCGCTTTGGCCTGCTCGTCTGTTAAATAAATTTCTTTTTCATTTTTAATTTGCCTTGGGTCATCAACTAACTTTAACAAATCATCAATATCCTTGCTTAGCCACTTAGTTTTAAGAAGCGAGGTTCTTGCCTCATTAGGATCTTTGGAGCTTTTAATTATTTCTATTATTTGATCAACATTAGCAACAGCAACTGCTAGGCCAATCAATACATGGGCCCTATCTCTTGCTTTGCCGAGATCATGACGAGTCCTGTTT
>CACMWW010000002.1 GCA_902617525.1 uncultured Pelagibacteraceae bacterium
AAGAATTTTTTGCCTTTCTAAAGAAAAAATTATTTCATTGATAATTTCCTCTGAGTTAATACTTAGATGGCTATCTTTAACTTTTCGTCTTAGATAATTTCTTAAGTTTTCTGAGCTTGATGCGTATCTTTGTAAGTACCATAAAGCTTTTGACTCAATTTCAGTATAATTAGATTTATTTTTCATTAATTATCTGAATAATTTTTTCTGCTGCCATTATACTTGGTGTGCTTTGAGATTTGAGTTTCGCAGCAGCTTCGCTTGCATTTGATAGAACGTCTTGACGGTAATCATTATCTTCTAAAAATCTTTTTATATAATACATAATATTATCTTTATTACTTTTACTTTGTAGCAGTTCAGGGATGATAAATTTCCCTTGTATAATATTAATCAAGTTACCCATTCTAGTATTAATAAGAAATTGCAATATAAAATAGGTTACAGGATTGAATTTATATGCTGTCACATATGGTGTATTAAAATATGAGACTTCTAGAGCTGCTGTCCCTGAGGTCACAATACCAAGTTTTGCATGATAGTAATAAGAATATTTAACATGCTCATCTAGAATTATTTTTATTCTATTTTGTAAACCAAATTGACCTAAGATATCTTCTACATAAAAAATCATTTCTTTTGTAAGTGGCATTACAAGCTCATACTTATCATCTAACTTCATTGCTCTTATTACTTCTAAATAAATTGGTAAAAGAGATACAACTTCCTTTTTTCTACTTCCTGGTAAAATTAAGAAAACTTCTCTGTCCAGTTTGGTAATTTGATTGTTTTTAAAGTTTTCAATATTTATCTCTGTTATCGGATGTCCCACAAAAGTTGTCGGCACTTCATATTTCTCAAATATTTTCTTCTCAAAGGGTAGAATTGTCAGTAAGTGATCTACTGATTTTTTTACTGTATGAACACGTCCAGGCCTCCATGCCCAAACGCTAGGAGCCACATAATGAAGAATTTTTAATTTATTGTTTCTTTTTTTTATTCGCTCTGCAATTCTCAATGTAAAATCTGGACTATCAACTGTGAAAATAATATCAGGATCAAGTTCAATAATTTGATTAACCACTGATTTTATTATGCGATTTATTTTAAATATCTTAGGAATAACTTCAATTAATCCCATGACGTTGATGTCAGATATGTCAAAAAATTTTTGAATACCCTCTTTTTCAAGAGCTCTTCCACCAATACCGTAAATTTTAAGAGGCACATTTGAAATTTTTTTTAGTTCTTTTATGGCTGATGCAGCTAATTTATCGCCAGACTCTTCACCAGTTATTACTACAATCTTCATTTTACTATTTGATCTAATTGTTTATATTTATACCATTATATATGTCTAAAAACGTAACATTTTGCTTTGATTTTGGAAGTCCTTACTCCTACCTAGCCTACAGTAATCTTAAAGTAATTAAAGACGAAGGAGCAGAAGTTGAAATTATGCCTGTTCTGTTGGGAGGTATATTTAAGGCTACAGGAAATCAACCGCCTGCAACTGTCCAAAAAAAGGGAGAATATATGTTTAAAGATATTACTCGTTGGACAAAAACACTCAATATTCCATTTAAGATGAACCCCTATTTTCCAATATTAACAGTGCCTCACATGCGTGGGGCGGTCTTAGCTCAAAAAAATGATATTTTAGAAAATTATATGCAAGTTATGTTTGAATCTATTTGGACAAAAGCTATGAACCTTAATGACCAGGAACTGTTGACTCAAGTTGCTACTGAGTCTGGAATGGATGCAAATAGTTTTGCTGAAGGAATTTCAAGTGATGAAATTAAAAATAAATTAAGAGAGAATACAGAATTTGCTATTAATAAAGGAGCATTTGGGGTACCAACATTTTACATCGATGATGAAATGTATTGGGGCATTGACAGTATGAAATTTCTTGTTGAATATTTAAAAAATCAATAATCATCCATTGTCCTCTTCATTATAATTTCGAGCGATAATAGCCCCTAAACCAGGGAAATATCTTGATATATATAATGCAATTTTTGGAAAGCTTATTCTAGGAACAATATAAGCTTCTCTTTTATTTGCCTCAATTGATTTAATAATCATTTCTGAGGCTTTATCCAAATCCATACCTTGACTTTCATGGCCTCTATCATTCGCACCATAAGGAGTGCCGTCTCCAGTTAAGGCTTTCATACCTATCTCAGTATTAACAAATCCCGGTGCGACAGTATTAACTTTAATATTATATTCATGAACTTCAGCTCGAAGAGAATCCATAAAACCATGCAATGCATGTTTTGATGAAGCATAAACAGTTCTTTTTTTTGATCCAAATTTTCCAGACAAACTGGTGTTCGTTACTATCTGACCATCTTTATTTGATATCATTTGTGGCAGCAAACACTTAGTTAATTTAACAACAGAGAGAAAATTTAGATTCATAACTTGTGTATAAACATTAAAATCTGTTTCATTTGCCGCAGAATATGCAGATACTCCTGCATTATTAAAGAGTATATCTATTGAACCAACCTCACGAGTAACTCTATTAACTAAATCGTCAATGGACTCCAATTTTGAGAGATCGTGATCAAAAATATGTGCTTTTGCATTTCCACATTCTTTTTTTACTTCCTCTAATTTATCTCTATTTCGCGCAGTTAATATTACTTCTGCACCTAATTTTGATAACTTAATCGCGACTGATCGACCGATTCCAGATGAAGCACCCGTAACCCATATTCTTTTATTATGAAAATAGCTCATAGAATTATATAATCTAACATTATGCAACTAAGACTAGCAAGAAATAAAGACGGAAATCAAATAATCAACTTAATCAAAAGATGTTTTAAAGATTATAAAAATTGCTACCTTGATGTAGACAAAGACTCTCCAGAGTTAAGAAACGTCTATTCTTACTTTAAAAATAAAAAAGGAAAATTCTGGGTATATGTTGATAAAAATAAAATTATCGGATGCATGGGTTATCTACCGCAAGAAAAAAATAATTTAGAAATACATAAGCTGTATATAGATAAAGATTATCGAATGAGAGGCTTGGCAAAAAAACTAATGTTAAGGATTGAGAGTATCGCAAAGAAATATAAAAAAAGAAAGATAGTACTATGGACTGATACTAGATTTAAGGAAGCTCACAAAATGTATAAAAAATTAAATTACAAAAAAATGTCGAAAACAAGAAAGTTAAATGACATAAGCAATACAACCGAATATGCCTTCCAAAAAGTAATTAATTAGCTTTCACTGTCCCTAATTTTTGCTCCGCTAACCCAACAGCTAAAACTATAATGAAGTTAATAATTAAATATATTGATCCCGCTACTAAAAATATTTCAACAGGTGCATAGGTTTTTGAGATTATAGTCCTAGCTATTCCAGTAATTTCCATAAGCGTGATAATTGATATCAATGAACTGGCTTTAACCATTAATATCAACTCATTACCATAAGCTGGTAATGCTTGTCGCACGGTAATTGGAAGTGTAATTAACAAAAATGTCTTAATTTTATTCAGTCCTAATGCTCCTGATGCTTCTATAAAATTTTTTGACACAGAAAGGATACCTCCTCGAATTATTTCAGAGGAATAAGCGCCAGTGCTGATAGTCAGTGTAATGATACCACACCAATATGGCTCTTTCAAAATTGGCCACAATATACTCTCTCGAATAAAAGAAAATTGACCAAGGCCATAGTAAACAAAATACAACTGCAGTAATAATGGTGTCCCCCTAATTAAATAGACAAAATAATAAGCAGGAATTGACATTGATTTTCTTCCAGAAATTCTCATCAATGCCACGATTATAGCTAATGCAAGTCCAAGTACTGTTGAAATAGAAACGACTTGTAATGTAAGAGGAATACCCTCGATTATTTTAAAAAATGACTCATACATTAATTCAAATCTCATGGCACCCCCTTTGACACAAAGCCTTTAGAGTAAGTATTTTCAGCCTTATCAAATAGAATGTTAGAAAGCCTGGTGATTACCAAATACAGAATTATAGCAGCTGTATAAAATATAAATGGTTCATGTGTAGAGCCCGCCGCAATACGCGACTGTCGCATAATTTCAACTAACCCTGTAACACTAATGAGTGCTGTATCTTTAAGTGTGATTTGCCATACATTGCCAATACCTGGCAGTGCAATTCTTGCAACTTGTGGAAATATTACACTTCCATAAAGACCATATCCATTTAATCCAAGTGTTTTACCTGCCTCAAACTGCCCTTTGTGAACGGAGTTAACCGCACCTCGAATGACTTCTGTAGAATAAGCCCCTGAAATTGCGCCGACAGCAATTGTGCCAATTGTAAATGCATTCAGTTCAATATAGCCATCGTATCCAAAAATTTTAGCAATATACATAACTGCGCCGCTGCCACCAAAAAAAAGAAGATATATGACTAAAAGCTCAGGTATTCCTCTTATTATTGTTGTGTATGTATTTGCTATTATTTTTAGAATAAAAATATTTGATAGTTTACATGCAGCAAAAATAATTCCTATCAGAATACCTAAAAGTAAAGATGACGCACTTACAAGAACTGTCATCAGTGCACCCATAAGCATCTCATCTCCCCATCCAGATGAACCAAAGGAAAATACTTCAAACATATTTATTTATATAAAAAAAAAACGGCTGAGTATAAGTCAGCCGTTTTTTTACGTTATTAATTTCAAAATTACGGTGCTAGGTCTTTACCAAACCATTGCATTGATATTTTAGAAATTGTTCCATCTGCAGCCGCGTCAGCTATTGCTTTATCAAACATCGCTTTAAGATCAGCATCTCCTTGTCTGATACCTGCGCCAACACCTTCACCTAAAAGTCCTCCAAATACATTTGGACCAAAAGTTACTACATTAGAACCACCTGATGTTTCCATAAATGCTTCTGCTGTTCCGACATCACATAACATTGCATCTATTCTACCGGCCGCAAGATCAAGATTCATTTCGTCTTGTGTTGGATAAACCTTTAAGTTTGAATCTAAGTATTTATTTGCAAAATCTTCGTGAATTGTCGCAACAGTTACTCCAATATTCATGCCTTTCATTGCATTGTTTAACGCACTTATAGTACCAGAGGTAGCACTGCTATCATCATCAAGATTTAAGTTTTTTGCTGAAGTAAAAGTGCTTAATGGTGAACTATTAAGTGTGAAAAATCTAGCTGGTTCTGTCATGTAAGCTTTAGAAAAACTAATTGTTTTTTTTCTTTCTTCAGTTACTGACATACCTGCCATGATTACATCATATTTCCCATTTACTAACGCAGGAATGATTCCATCCCAGTCCTGTTGAACGAACTCACATTCAGCGTTCATTCTTTTACATAGATCTCTTGCAAGATCTAACTCAGCACCAACGAGATTTCCTGATGCATCTGTAAAGTTCCATGGTTCGTATGCGCCTTCCGTCCCAATTCTAATTTTTGACCAATGACCGTCAGCAAATGCCATTGTGGATATGACGCTTATTGCCAATCCAATTATTAATAATTTTAAATTTTTCACTAAATTTCCTCCAATTTGAAATAAACAGAGGCATAGGGTCTATTAAAATTACTAAATGAGCAAGAAAAATGTTAGTTTTACTTATTATTTTTGAAGTCTATTCCAAAGATATATAATGATTGCGACAGAAATTATACCCACAACACCCTCACTTCCTAGTTGGTTAATCAGACCTACCAAGTTCTGAGTAATATTTTTTCCTAAAAAAGGTGATGATGGCCCAAAGAGTACTTCCAAAATTATAGCTATTGCTATCAACAATAAGCCAAAATCAATGATTTCTCTTAGTATTTGCTTAATTCTTGAGATCATATTCTAATTTTTTATCACCTCCCATGCGCAAACATGGGAGGTGATAATATGTTTAATCTCTAAATAACCAGAGAATAACACCAACAGCAATTAATCCAACAACGCCGGCATTTCCTAACTGGTTCACAAGAGATACGATATTGCTAGCTATATTGCCAACAAATGGGATGCTTCCTCCGCTTAGCAGGCCAATAACAATACCCAAAGCTAGCAGTGAAAGACCAAGACTGGTTAGAGCCTTTATCGCGTTCTGTGCGTTTCTAATCATAACTTTCCCCCTCGTTATGTTTATTTAGATAGCAGTACTATATTTAGTACATAAGTGAACAGTATATTCTAAATATGGTAAAACAAGTTTCTTTTACAATTTAAGTAATTGAATTTATTTGATTTTTCCTAATAATTTTAAAAATGTCACATTTATACAACATTATTTTGTACATCTGCACTGGGTTGATTCTATTCAATCTGCATTAACAACTCAGATACAAGTTTATTAATATTTAACCCTTTTGATGCAAGTCCATAGATCTTTTTATCTGGTCTAATAATTATTTCCCCTTCTTCTAAATAATCGGATAACTCGGGGCCGATATTTAAATTAGAATAGTCAAAAATAAATATAAAATTTAGGTTAACTAATTTTTCATATATATTCTTGGTTAACTCATTTCTTACGTCTTTTTTCGAAAATATTGCAAAACAGTTTCCAACCATTTTATCTAAGCAAGCAATACCTTGTTTATCAGTAATCTCTCTATTAGAAAGTCTTCTGTTGATTATCATTTCACTCTGTGAATCACTAAAAATACCTTTTCTTGATTCCTTTTCTTCAATATTGTTATTTCTCCCAAATGCTTGGTCTCTGGCCTCTGGGGCGATTGCCTCCTCTAATGGCATATTTTTCTGAAACGCCATAGATAGTGAGTCAATCAATTGTCCAAGTGCAATAGATGATTTTATTGTTTGCTTTATTGGTTGAGCCCTCTCTAAATCATAAGAAAGTAGGAGTTTTTTGTTGCAATTAAAATTAATGACCAAATTAATTTTCCATATTAGATTTAATATATCTCTAATTCCTGTATTTAGGCCTTGACTTGCATAGGGCGGCATTTGATAAGCAGTATCACCTATTAAAAAAACATTGTTTTTCTGAAAAGTATTAGCAAAAGACCCTCTAAAATTTTGAATAGACACATTTTCAATCTCGTATTGATTAGGCTCTATCCATTTTGAAATTAGGTTTTTGATATTTTTTTTTTCAATTATTTTTTGGTGTTGTTCACCTGTTAGCAATTGAAACTCAAACCTATGTCTTCTATTTGAAAGAGAAATATAAGAAGTAGGTCTTTTATCGTCGCAAATTTGCCTGAAAACATTTTCTAAACTATTTTCATTCTTTAGCAATATATCAACAAGAAGCCAATTTTTTGAGTATCTTTGATCAACGGACTCAATACCTAATTTATTTCTTACAAAAGAATTTGCACCATCGCATGCAATTAGGTAAAGGACTTCAAAATGTTTTAATTTGTTACCACTTTTTGTATCAAGTTCCACTTTATTATCATTTAAACTAAAGTTAATAAGTTCGTTATCAAATAATAAATCTATATTTTCATCAGCCTTGCAATTTTCTCTTATTATTTTTTCAATCTCTGGCTGAAAAAAAGTACAAACGGAAGGAAAGTCATTATCAGTGTGTAATACTGGATTACGTTGGATCACTTTTCCATTAGTTAGCACAATGTCAGTAAAATCTGGTTTATTTAAAAATTCCTTTAGAGCATCGTATAAACCAACATTTTCAAGTAAACGTAAACTTTCATCATCGAATGATACAGCTTTTGAGGAAAATTCAGTGTCCGATTTTGACTCAATAACTAGTGTTCTAAGATTGTATTGGCTACATACTTTTGCACAGATTTGTCCAATTAATCCGAAACCCACAATTGCAACATCATATTGATTAATATTACTAGTCAAAATAACTCCTAGATAATGAAATCGCTTGACTCTTACTTTCAATTTAGTTTGAATTCAAGCCATTATTTAATTTGGTAAAAAATATTTCAAATGGTGAAAATAGTAAATTCATGGAATGAGTGGGATCCTCTAAAACATATAATTGTTGGAAGAGCAGATAATTGTTGCATTGCTCCAGTTGAACCTGCAATGGCTCCAAAAATTCCTGAAGACTCTGACATGAAAGGTCAATTTGGACCAAGGCCACAACATACAATTGATAGAGCAAATTATTTACTTGATAATTTCTCTGATATTTTAGAGAAACGAGGAATAAAAGTTGATCGTCCATCTCCACTAGATTTCAATCAGAAAATTGGTACCCCAGATTGGAGTATAGAAACAATGTTTGGCTGTATGCCTCCTCGAGATGTTATACTTACTTTAGGCAGTGAGATGCTGGAAGCTACGATGTCCTTTCGTTCAAGATGGTTTGAATATTTATGTTATCGACCGCTAATACAAAGTTTTTTTGACCAAGACCCAGAAATGAAATGGGAAACTGCTCCAAAACCAAGGTTAACGAATAAATCATACAGGGATAATTATCTTACAGATGAAATAACAATAGACCAAAGATACGAATGGGTTGCTGATAAAAAGTTTGTTACAACTGAAGAAGAACCACTATTTGATGCAGCCGATGTATTAAGAATGGGCAAGGATTTATTTATTCAACACGGGTTCACAACAAACTTAAAAGGTATTGATTGGATTAAAAGACACTTTCCAGACCAACGTATTCATGTACTAAATTTCCCAACTGATCCTTTTCCTACACATATTGATGCTACATTTACGCCATTGAGGCCAGGATTGATATTAAATAATCCTGAAAGAAGACTACCTGATGATCAAAGAAAAATTTTCCATGATAATGACTGGGAAATAGTCGATGCCGCTAGACCTGCTCACAATTCTCCTCCTCCATTATGCTATTCAAGTGTATGGCTAAGCATGAACGTTCTTATGCTAGATCCAAAAACAGTTTGCGTTGAAGAAACTGAAGTTCACCAGATGGATCAACTAGATAAGTTAAATTTCGAAGTTGTTCCGGTGCCTTTCAGGGATGCTTATCCATTTGGTGGCGCTTTACACTGCGCAACAACTGATGTTTATCGCGAAAGTAGTCAGGAGGATTACTTTACAAAACAATAATTTTTAATAATTTGTCTTCTCAATTATGATATCTCGATTGATATAACAATTCATTAAGAGTCCAAATCCAAACATAACTGCTAACATCGAACTCCCTCCATAGGATATAAATGGAAGTGGAACTCCTACTACTGGAAGCAAGCCTGTGACCATTCCAATATTTACAAAAACGTAAATGAAAAATACATTACATATTCCTAAAGACAAATATTTACTGAATAAGCTGCGACTTTTTAGTGCAAGACGAATAGAAATCATAATTAAGGCTGCATATATTAATAATAAAAGTAATGTCCCTATGAAACCAAATTCCTCACCTAACATTGTAAATATAAAATCTGTTTGCATTTCAGGAAGAAAATTTAGATGGCTCTGAGTACCTTCCATGTAGCCTTTCCCAAAAATACCACCAGAGCCAAGAGCAATTTTTGATTGCATTATGTGGTATCCATTTCCAAGAGGATCACGTTCAGGATTGAAAAAAGTGAGCACTCTGTCTTTCTGATAATCTTTGAGATATTGCCACAAAAGTGGTAAAGAACATAAAATTGAAAATACACCTACTATAAAATATTTATAATTTAAACCTGAGATCCAAAAAAGACTTATTCCGCCAAGTAGAATTATTAGAGCTGTACCTAAATCTGGCTGTGTGATTACTAAGAATACTGGGACTACAGTAATGATCAGTGGAATAATTAAAGTCTTAATAAAACCGCTATCGTTATTTATTGAATGAAAATACTTAGCCAAAGCTAAGATTAAAGTATATTTAACAAACTCTGAAGGCTGTAGACTTATACCAGCTATGTTAATCCATCTAGTAGCACCGTTACTCTCAATTCCAAAAAAAGGAATGATGACCAAAGATATAATACTCAGAAAAAAAATTACATAGGCATATCCGAATATTAACCTTAAATCAAAGAATACAAGTATAAAAAAGATGATTAATCCAAGTATAAATCTCTGAGAGTGCTTCAATGGCCAAGAGTTAAAGTCACCATTTGAAATACTATATAATGCGGCTAAACCCACTAAAAATAATGTAATTATTAAACCCAATAGAGGATAATTGATACTTTGTAGCTTAGCAAAGGCTGTACTATATATATTATTTTGATTATACATTAAATATTTCGTTTCTCTTTAGATTGATTTTTTTTTCAAACAAATATTTAAATATGTCTGATGCAATTGGAGCTGCAGATCCAGATCCACTTCCTCCGTGTTCAACAATTACAGAAACTGCATACTTAGGATCTGTGGTTGGGCCGTATCCAATAAAAAGGCCATGATCTCTTTTTTCCCAAGGTAAATCTTTGTTTTTTATTAAACCTTCTTCTCTTTCTTTAATTGATATTGCCCTTACTTGAGATGTACCTGTTTTACCAGCCATTTTATACTTACCGATAATTCTAGATCGATAAGAAGTCCCCCCAGGAGCATTAGTAGCTTCGTCTAATGCGTTTTTAATAATTTTTAGATATTTGGGATCTGCGATAAGTCGCTCATCATAAACACTTGGAATTTCATTATCATATACTAATTTTGGATTAAGCTTATTTCCATTATTAATAAGTTGGGCTAACGCGAGAGATAGCTGCGCTGTGGTTGTTAAAAAATATCCTTGGCCTATACCAGCAGATAATGTTTCTCCTACCATCCATCTACTACCAAGATTTTCTAATTTCCACTGTTTGTTTGGAACTACTCCACTTTTTTCTTCATAAAAAGATTTGAAAACTTTTTCTCCTAACCCATATCTTTTACAAACCTCTGCAATTTTATTAATACCTATTCTTCTTGCAATTTGATAAAAATAAACATCACATGATACCTTTATAGCCTCTTTCATATCTACATTTCCGTGTCCTTCCTTCTTCCAGCAATGAAATGTTTTATATCCTGAATCTAGACTAGTATCTTCTATCAGGTGTTTACCGTTACAAAATAAAGTTTCTTTATGAGAAACTCCTGACTCTAAGGCTGCAAGCGCAACAAATGGTTTTATAGTTGATCCAGGAGGATATTGATTGGATATCGATTTATTAATCAATGGTTTATACTTATTTGATAAAAGAATTTCCCAAGTTTCATTTGAAATAGATTTACTAAATATATTTGGATCATAGGATGGTGATGAAGCCAGTGCATAAAACTCTCCATTTTTTACATTAATAACGGAAACGCTTCCACTAAGTCCTTTTAATCTTTCATAGCAAAACTTTTGTAATTCTGAATCAATTGTAAGTTGTATGTAGTTTCCTTGCACGCTATTTACTCGATCAAGTTCTCTAATTTCTCGTCCACTGGCATTAACTTCAATATTCTTATTGCCAAGTTTACCTCGTAAAATTGTATCTTTGGCTTTTTCTACACCTATCTTACCTGCTTTAGCTGTGCTTAATTTAGATAACGGGTTTGACTCTTCTTCACTTTTACTTATTGGAGAAACATACCCAATTAAATGTGAGTGAGATTCTCCTTGAGTATAATATCTTTTGAAGCCAATCTGAGGATAAATTCCCTCTAATTTATGAATATTTACATTTACTTTAGAAAAATCCTCCCATGTCAAGTCATCTACAATTCCGATGGGAAGAAATTTTTTTCTTGAATTTACTTCCTTCAATATATTTTCAACATCAATATTTACGTGAGGTAAAAGTGATTTTAAATTACTTAATGATCTTTCTACGTCTCTAGTTTCTTCTTTTATTATTATAATTTCATATTTTTGTTTATTGATCGCCATTGGTCGCCCTTGCAAATCAAAAATTATACCTCTTTCTGGTTCGAGAAATCTGTGTGTTATTCTGTTTTTATCAGATAATTTTTTATAATTACTATTCTCAGCGATTTGCAAATAAGCTAGTCTTCCGGCAAGTACAGAGAATACACCGGCTTTAGCAATTGTTACAAGCGCTGCTCTTCTATTGATTAAATTTTCAGTATCATATTTTTGGAAAATAAATCTACCTGATTTTTTCATATTTTTTCTGACTGTATATAATTATTGAGTTTAAGGGCAAGTATAATAAGACCATTATAAAAAAAGCTGACAATTCACCAACAGATAAGTAATTGAGTTGGTAATTAAAATAGATAAATAAGTTTTTAAATATAAATAATATTAATAATGCTGTGATAAATATTATAAATTTTATTTTTTGTTGTTCGAATAAACCATTAATTGAGGTAATTTGACTTAGAACATAGAAATATAAAAAAATACTTCCTGAATAACCTAAATTCATTCCAAGTAAAATATCTTGAAAAATTCCCCAAGCAAAGAGAAAAAGGGGAACTAACCATTCGCTTTTGTTCCATTCTATTGAATACAAAAAAATGGACATTATTAAAGTAAGATCGATTAGATTTAAATTAAATACATTGTTAAATGAAATAAAAAAAAGAAGAAATCCATTTAATAGTAAATAACCTTTGAAACTTAGATTCATTTATTAATTTTCTTTTTTAAGTTTATAATTTAATAACTTTACATGTGATAACGCTGTTATATTTTCAAATATACTAACCTCGATTTCACTTGATTTTTTTCCAACTACTTGACCAATCAATTGAAATGGAGGAAAAATTCCACCTTTTCCTGATGTCGTGACTAAGTCTCCAATGCTAATTTTTTCAATATTTTCAACAAATTCTATAATTGGGTTTTCTCGACCTTGACCTATTAGCATGCCATGATAACCATCTTCAGAAATTATCACTGGAATTCTACTGTTAATGTTACTTATTAGAAGTACACGCGAGAGGCTTTCACCGACATGAGATATTCTACCAATTATCCCATTAGATCCTGAAACTGGCATATCTACTTCAATATTTTCTTCTTTTCCTGAATTAACAATTAAAGTGCCGTTAAAATTATTTGAAAAATCACCAACTATTCTTGAAGTTCTAAAATCATATTCAATATCATTTGATGCATTTAATAGACTTTCATATTGAGCTATTTTTAGTTTCATAGAAACCATCTCTTGAAAGCTAGCGGAGTCAAGTAATTGCATTTCTTTGAACTTTTGATTTTCTTCATAAATATTTTGAATCTCGTAAATGCTTTTAAGTCCATTTTTAATTAAACTAATAGGACTGGAAACAATTGAAGTAATTGAGTAGACGGTATTAATACTTTTTGCTCTAAGTTCATTTAATAGATTGCTATTGTCAAATCGTCCAAAATAAAAAAAAGAGGAAAATATGATTAAACCAATAGGAATAAGAATAGATATGTAGCTATTCTTGTTAACATATCTTGAGTAAAAATTACGTGATGTCCTCACTGTCAGACTTTAATTAATAGGCAGAAGATAGAATAGGTTCAAAAGAACTTTCAGACTCAAGTGCTTTTCCACTTCCTAAAGCAACGCATGACAATGCTTCATCTGCAATTGTGACAGGAAGCCCCGTAGCTTCTCTAATTGCTTCATCCATAGACTCTAATAGTGCTCCACCTCCGGTTAAAACTACACCCATGTCTACAAGATCTGCGGCCAGTTCAGGTGGTGTATCCTCTAGTGCAGATTTCACACCCTCGATGATTGTTTGAATTGGCTCAGATAATGCTTCTGCAACTTGTGCTTGTGTTAGCTCTATCTCCTTAGGAACTCCCGAAGCTAAGTCTCTACCTTTGATATCAATTGTTTTTCCATCGCCAGTTTTCGGTGAAATGGCTATACCAACTTCTTTTTTTATCATTTCTGCTGAAGCCTCACCAATTAATAGATTATATCGTTTTCGCATATAATTGATTAGTGCGATATCCATTGCGTCTCCGCCAATTCTTACTGAACGAGAATAAACTATTCCTCCAAGTGAGATAACGGCTATTTCAGATGTACCTCCGCCAATATCGACTATCATAGAACCTCTAGGTTCACTTACCGGAAGTCCTGCGCCAATCGCAGCTGCCATTGGCTCTTCTATTAATGAAACTTTTCTCGCACCCGCTGCTAAAGCTGAATCATGTATTGCTCTTCTTTCAACAGGTGTTGAACCAGTTGGAACACAAATTATAATTCTTGGATTTGCAAATGTTTTTCTATTGTGAACTTTGCGAATAAAGTGCTTTATCATTTCTTCTGTAACAACAAAATCAGCTATTACTCCGTCTTTCATAGGTCTTATTGCCTGAATATGACCCGGTGTTTTTCCTAACATACTTTTTGCTTCCTCGCCTACAGCAATAACTTTACTTTTACCGCCCTGATTTAAAACAGCGACAACAGAAGGTTCATTAAGAACAACTCCTCTATTTTTTACATAAACGAGTGTATTTGCCGTACCTAAGTCGATTGCCATATCAGAAGACCAAATTCCAATTAAATTATTAAACATTTTAACCTTTCCTTATCAAACTCCAGTGACACCTGACATACTAGCAGGAGCAGACTTTTCTCTTTTAATTATTAATTTATTTAGAGCATTTATATATGCTTTTGCTGACGCAACAAGTGTATCCGTATGCGCACCAAGTCCAACAACAGTTTTGCCATCTTCAGCCAACCTAACAGATACTTCCGCTTGAGCATCTGTACCCTCTGTAACAGCATGAACTTGATAAAGTAATAATTTTCCTTTATGTGGGACAAGTTGACTTAAACCATTAAAGATTGCGTCAACGGGTCCATCTCCAGTTGAGGTTACAGTCTTATGCTCATCATCAATTAAAAGACTGATCTCAGCTTTTTGAGGTCCTTTCGTTCCAGCAATAACTTGCAAATCTTGAAGTAAAATAGAGTCATTAACTCTAATTACCTGATCATCAATAATGGCAATGATGTCTTCATCATAAATATTTTTCTTTTTGTCCGCTAAATTTTTAAAATTTTCAAAGGCCTCTTCAATTACATTGTCATTAATTGAGTAACCAAGTTCGATTATTTTTTGTTTAAATGCATGTCTGCCTGAGTGCTTGCCCATTACAAGATTTGACTCTGAAACTCCAACACTTTCTGGAGTCATAATCTCATAGGTTTTATTATTTTTTAACATTCCATCTTGGTGAATACCAGCTTCATGTGCAAAAGCATTTTTTCCAACGATAGCTTTATTAAATTGTACCGGAAAACCTGTAACTGCTGATACAAGTTTAGATGTTTTTGTTAATTTTTCAGTCTGTATGTTTGTTTGAAAAGGCATCATGTCATTTCTAGTTCTGATTGCCATGACAACTTCTTCCATTGCAGCATTTCCAGCTCTTTCACCCAAACCATTAATCGTACACTCAATTTGCCTTGCCCCAGCTCTCACGCCTGCTAGAGAATTTGCTACAGCTAATCCAAGATCATTATGACAATGTGTTGAAATAGTAACTTTATCAATATTTGGAACATTATTCATTAGATGATTTATAATATTGGTAAATTCATCTGGAATTGAATAACCGACCGTATCAGGAATATTAATTGTAGATGCACCATTCTTAATCGCCGCTTCTACAGTCTTACACATAAAGTCTAAGTCTGTCCTGGTACCATCTTCACAAGACCACTCAACGTCATCACATAGATTTCTTGCAAAAGATACACTATCAATTACCTTCTGGTAAACTTCATCAGAATTCAATTGTAACTTGTGTTTCATGTGAAGTTCACTCGTTGAGATAAATGTATGTATTCTTGGAGACGCTGCATTTTTTAGAGCATCCGCAGCTGTTTGAATATCATTTTTTGAAGCCCTACTCAAAGCGCATATTGACGAATTTTTAATCTTTTTTGAAATTTCAGAAACTGCATCATAGTCTCCCTTTGATGCGGCGGGAAATCCTGCTTCAATAATATCTACTTTCAAATCTTCTAAAGCTTCTGCAATTTTTAATTTTTCTTCGATGTTCATTGAAGCACCAGGAGACTGCTCACCATCTCTTAATGTAGTGTCAAAAATCTTTATGTAATTATTTTCTTTGTTCATCTCTCATCCTCTTAATAAAATTAAATTGTGTTAAAATTAAGTACCCCCTGCAGTAATGTTATATTACCCAGGGGCTGCTAAGCAGATTTAACAGCAATAGAGATTGAGAAGCGCTATTCACAGTTAATTGATTTTCAAAATTTTTATTCAATTTTACCACTCTGTTTTATTGCACTTTCTAATTGTTTGAGATATTTTGATAATTATATGAAAATTCGTTATTTTTCAACGTATTAGTAAAAAAACCTAATTTTCTGGCATAAATCAAGGAAATTACTGAACTGAAGAATTGCTGAGCTAGTTTTTTTCTTTATCAACCAATTTATTTTTTGAAATCCATGGCATCATAGCTCTTAAATCTTTGCCGACCTTTTCAATTTGATGATTATCAATTTTACTTCTCATTGCTTCAAAATTTTTTGCACCACTCTTATATTCTTCAATCCACTCTCTTGTAAATTCTCCAGACTGAATTTTTTCTAAAACCTTCTTCATTTTTGATTTTGTTTCTCCATCAACTATCTTTGGACCAGATACATACTCACCATATTCAGCGGTATTAGATATTGAGTAGTTCATATTTGCAATTCCACCCTCATAAATTAGATCAACGATAAGCTTTACCTCATGTAAACATTCAAAGTATGCCATTTCAGGTGGGTAACCTGCCTCAACTAAAGTTTCAAATCCATTTCTAATCAATTCAACGACACCACCACATAAAACAGTTTGTTCACCAAACAAATCTGTTTCACATTCGTCTTTGAATGTTGTTTCAATAATTCCAGCTTTACCGCCGCCAATAGCTGATGCATATGACAATGCAATATCAAGTGCCTTTCCCGTTTTGTCGCTATCTACTGCGACTAGACAAGGTACACCGCCTCCTTTTTTAAATTCTGACCTAACAGTATGACCAGGTCCTTTTGGTGCAACCATGAAAACATCCATATCTGGTCTTGCGTTAATAAGGTCAAAGTGAACATTTAAACCATGCGCAAACGCAAGTGCTGAACCTTCTTTAGCTCTTTGTTCAATGTGGTTTTTCCAAACATCTGCCTGAAGTTCATCAGGTATTAACATCATCATTATATCAGCCCATTCAGCTGCATCAGACATAGACATTACGCTCAAACCTTCAGCTTCTGCTTTTTTTGCACTCGAAGAACCTTCTCTCAAAGCCACTACAACATCGCTGACACCCGCGTCTTTTAAATTTAACGCATGAGCATGACCCTGACTACCATATCCATATACAGCAATTTTTTTGGTTTTTATTAAATCCAGATCAGCATCTTTTTCGTAATATACTTTCATTCTTTTTCCTTACATCTTTTCTGTTCCACGTGCAATAGCTACTACACCAGTTCTTGATACCTCAGAGAGACCTAATGGCTTCATTAGATCGATGAAAGCATCAATTTTTCTTGGAGAACCATTCAATTCGAAGACAAAAGAATCGTGTGTTGTGTCTATAACTCTGGCTCTAAATACATCAGATAACCGCATTGACTCTACTCTTTTTTCTCCAGTTGAAACAATTTTGACTAAGGCCATCTCCCTTTCAATGCCCTGTTTCTCAAATGTGACGTTTACCGCTCTTTTTACAGGTACAATTCTCTGTAATTGGCTAATCATTTTATTTACTGTTTCTTCAGTACCTGGCGCCACAATTGTGATCCTAGATATATGTTTTTCTGCATCTACTTCAGCAACTGTAAGACTATCAATGTTGTAACCTCTACCTGAAATTAAACCTATTACTCGCGCGAGAACACCTGGCTCATTATCAACAAGAACTGATACTGTATGTTTTGAAATTAATTCACTCATTATACTAATACTTTTCCTTCATCTGAGATCTCTTCTTTTTCTGTTTCATCACCAAGCAACATTTCATTGTGAGCCTTACCAGATGGTATCATTGGAAAAACATTTTCGTTTTCATCAACTACGCAGTCAAATATTACAGGGCCATCATGATCAATCATTTCATTTATTGCCTTGTCAAGTTCACTCGGACTTTGGGCCCTTATACCCTTAGCGCCGTAAGCTTCAGCAAGCTTGACAAAATCAGGTAAAGCATCTGTATAGCTGTGAGAGTATCTTTTGTCGTGAAGAAGTTCTTGCCACTGTCTTACCATCCCCATGTATTGATTATTAATAATGAAAATCTTTACAGGCAGTTTGTGTTGAATGGCTGTCGACATTTCTTGTATGCACATTAATATTGAAGCTTCTCCTGCAATATCAATTACAAGTTTATCGGGATGAGCAACTTGAGCGCCTATTGCAGCTGGCAAACCAAAACCCATAGTGCCCAGTCCTCCAGATGTAATCCATCTGTTGGGTCTATTAAATTTGTAATATTGCGCGGCCCACATTTGATGCTGTCCAACCTCAGTGGTTACAAAAACATCTTTTTCTTTAGTCAGTTCATACAATCTTTGTATTGCATGTTGTGGCTTTATCGTTTTTTTATCTTCATTAAACCCTAATGAATCTCGCTCTTTCCATTTATCTATTTGTTTCCACCAATCCTTAACCTGCGATTTATTAACCTTATAAACTTTTGATTTCCATAGCTTAATGGCATCTTCAAGCACATGGGCAACATCACCAACCAAGGCAACATCTACATCGACAACTTTATTAATTGATGATGGATCAATATCGATATGGATTTTTTTTGAATTTGGAGAAAACTCATCAATTTTTCCAGTAATTCTATCATCAAAACGTGCGCCAATGTTTATCATGAGGTCACATTCATTCATCGCCATGTTAGCTTCGTATGTACCATGCATGCCAAGCATTCCAACAAATTGAGTATCATCACCTGGAAAGGCACCAAGACCTTGCAGAGTAGATGTAATTGGAAAACCAGTGAGACGAACAAACTCTCTTAGTAGTTGAACGGCTGCATTTCCCGAATTGATTACTCCCCCTCCAGTGTAAAAGATTGGCTTTTCAGCTTCTGCGATTAACTTTAGAGCATCATCAATATTATCAATGTTCGCTTTTAATTTTGGCCTATAGGACTTATGTTTAATTGTATCAGGCCCAATATATGTTCCAGTTTGGAATTGAATATCTTTGGGTATATCTACAAGAACAGGTCCAGGTCTGCCGCTTGAAGCTACATAAAAAGCTTCGTGTAAAATTCGAGATAGATCATTTATATCCTTAACTAGCCAATTATGCTTAGTGCACGGACGAGTAATTCCAACCGCATCACATTCCTGAAATGCATCCGTTCCAATTAAGTGCGTCGGAACTTGTCCACTAATACAAACAAGAGGAATTGAATCCATCATAGCATCAGTTAATCCAGTCACTGCGTTAGTAACTCCGGGGCCAGAAGTAACTAACATTACTCCAACTTTACCACTTGACCTTGCATACCCTTCAGCAGCATGGGATGCACCTTGTTCATGCCTTACTAAAAAATGGCGTATTTGATGGTTTGTATCCTTAGTTTTTGCTAATTCATCATATATTGGCAAAACTGCGCCACCAGGATAGCCAAATATTGTATCAACTTGTTGATCTTCCAAGGCCTTAAGAACCATTTGTGCACCAGTCATTTGCATATTAACCATAAATTATACCCCTAATAAGAAGTGACGTTTTATGGAGATTTACTTAATAAGTCAAATATTTTAAATATATGAAAAGAATATTTTATAGATAATTTATAAATATTTCTTTATGTCAACATTTTGAGTAATATTATTACCTTTTATCCAAGTATCTTGTCTTTTGATATAGTTTCTCGTGTTTTTCTTCATTATGCTTTTGGCTTCATCTAAACTGACTTTTCCATCAATAAAGTTGGTTATTTCACGAACTCCAATTGCCTTCATAATAGATAATTCAGCGCTATAATTTTTCTCAATTAAAGATTGAACCTCATCGACAGCACCATCATGAAACATGTTATCAACTCTTTGCTCAGCTGACTCATATAGCTTCTCACGTAAATTGCCAGTTAGGATCACTCTATAATTTACATTATCAATTTTTTTGTTTGGATTAAATTGCCATTCTTCTAAAACTTTTCCAGTCTGAAGCAGTAATGAATAACTACGCATTATTCTTTGTTTATCATTAGGATTAATTTTTGTGCCTTGGTATTTAATTAAGATTTTTTTGTATAAATGATCAAGACCATAGGTTTCTAAATCCAGCTTTGCTTGTTCTTCTATATTTTTTTTTATAGAAGGAATTTCTGAAAGTCCATCCATCAAGGCCTTTAAATACAAACCTGTTCCACCTACAACAATTGGAAGCAACTTATTATCGAAACAATTATTAATTTCATGTTCAGCTTTTTCTAGCCAAATAGCTGCTGAGCAACTTTCATTGCCTTTAAGCATACCATAAAGACGATGGTCAAATTTTTTACATATCTCATCGTCTGGTCTATCAGTTAGTATCTTTAGATCTTTGTATACCTGTAGACTATCAAAATTAATTATTGCTGATTTATGTTTAGAAGCAATTTGAGTTGCAAGCTTTGACTTTCCACTTGCCGTGGGACCAAAGATAACCAGTATGTCCCTTTTTTCCATTTTATTTAGTCGAGAGACAACCTAGCGCCTATATATTTTTTAGAGTTAGGGCCAGAATAAAAAACAATTAAAACATTTTCTTTTCCCTGAGAAACAACCTCATCAATTATTTGTAATACTTCCCCAGATGCTTTCACTGATTTATTTTGTATTTCAATAATAATGTCGTCTTTCTTAATATTTTGTCGTATTAGGAAAGAGTCATTATTGATTTCAGATATAATCACTCCCTGTAAAGTTTTAGCTAAATCCAATCTGGACTTGTCTTCATCTGTCAAGGTTCTGACTTTTATTCCTAGTTCTTTTATTAAAACAGCTGATCCATTATTTTCAATTGAGGCAAGTTCCTCAAGAGACGGTTGTTTGCCTAAATTTACAAATAACTGAACTTCTTTTTCATCCCGCCAGACAACTACCTTTGTAGATTGACCAATATCAGCCTCGGCCACAAGTTTTGGAAGCGTTTGAACAGATTCAACTTCTTTGCCATTGAATTCAATAATGATGTCACCCTCATTAACTCCGCCTTTAAGTGCCGGGCTATCTGTAGTTAAACCCTGAACTAAGGCGCCATAAGTTTTACCGAGACCCAAACTCTCCGCAATTTCATCAGTTACTTCTTGAATTCTTACGCCTAACCAGGCTCTTTCAATTTCTCCTGTTTCCTGCAGTTGCTGAATAATGTTATTTGCAAGATTTGATGGAATAGCAAAACCAATTCCAATAGATCCACCGCTTGGAGAAATGATCATTGAATTCACTCCAATCACTTTTCCATCTAAATCAAATAATGGTCCTCCTGAATTGCCCCTATTTATTGATGCATCAGTTTGTATAAAGTCATCATATCTTCCACCAAGCATCCTACCTCTTGCAGAAACGATACCTGCTGTAACAGTACCTCCAAGTCCATGCGGATTACCGATTGCCATTACCCAATTGCCTACTTTTGCAGTATCTGAATCACCAAACTCTAGAAATGGAAGGTTATTTGCATCAACTTTCAAAAGTGCTAAATCAGTCTCAGCATCAGAAGCAATCAATTCGGCTTCTAATTTTAATCCATCTGTAAAAGTAACTCGTATGTCTGAAGCGTTCTCTACAACATGATTATTTGTAACAATAAAACCATCTGCAGAAATCACAAAGCCTGACCCTAATGAACTAAACTCTCTTTCTGATGGTTCTGGGCTAGGCATATTAAACGGGAAATTAAAAAAATCTTCAATCGATGGAACTTGAGGCCCTGTATTTTCAATTACACCTGTAGTTGAAATGTTAACAACTGAGGGTGAAACTCTCTCAGCTAAATCAGAGAAGGTATCAGGTCCATTAAAGCTTAAAGATTGAAACGTAGAACAAATAAACAAGAAAAATATGACTGGTATAATTTTGATATCTAATTTCATCTTACTGCAGTCCATAACATTAGAAATCCTACTATTGCTGATGCCAGACCTCCCCATTTAAGAGTGTCATTGTTTATCTCTAACATAGATCTGATCATATTCTTCATTCTATTTGGAAATAAGGCATAAAGAAGGCCCTCTATAATTAAAAGTAATCCAAGAGAACCTAATATAAATTGCATCATTTTAGGAAAGTTAGATATCTTTACTCAGAGTAAGTTCCAAAATATTGAAAGAATTCACTTTCAGGAGACAAGATCATAGTTGTGTCTGAACTTTTAAGACCTTCTGCATATGCCTGCATTGCTCTGTAGAAAGCAAAAAATTCAGGGTCTTTTCCAAATGCATCCGCAAAAATTTTGTTAGCCATTCCATCACCTTCACCACGAATTATGTTAGCTTCTTTCTCTGCCTGTGACTTTATAATCGTAACTTCCTTATCAGCAGTTGAACGAATTTTTTGAGCCATCTCTGCACCTTTTGCTCTAAACTCTCTGGCTTCACGTTCACGTTCAGTTTGCATTCTACCAAAAATTGCCTGGCTATTTGCTTCAGGTAAATCAGCTCGTTTAATTCTTACATCAACAATTTCTATTCCAAAATTCTTCACCTCGGCTTCGGCTAATGACGTAATTTGTTTCATTAGTTTCGAACGATCATCTGATAATACGGCGGCTAGAGGTTCCTCACCTAGAACGCCCCTAATTCTTGAATTAACAACTGCAGAAATTCTTGATCTAGCGACATTTTCATTACCAAATGCCTTATAGAACTCTAATACATCAACAATTTTGAATTTTACATAAGCGTCAACAATAAGTCTTTTTTGATCAGATGCGATCACCTCAGCTGCAGGGGCATCAATGTCTAGTATACGATTATCAATAAATATCACATTCTGAATGAATGGTATTTTAAAATTAAGACCTGGTTCAGTAATTACTCTTTTTGGATCACCAAACTGCAATACGATTGCATTTTTTACTTCAAGTACTGTGAACAGGGTGAAATAAGCAACAATTGCTATAAATCCTAAAACTATCAATGATATTCTAGTAGTGCTCATATTTAATCCTGTGTCTTCTTGCTTAATTCGGGGAGAGGTAAATAAGGAACAACAGAGTCACCTCCAGCTTTGTCAATAATAACTTTGTCCATATCGGAGAATACATCTTCCATTGTCTCATAAAATATTCTTTTCTTTGTCACTTGGGGAGCTTTTGCGTACTCTGTTTGAATTGACAGGAACCTTGCTGCCTTACCTTCACTATCAGCAATGACTTTTTGTCTATACCCCTCAGCAGATTGAAGAATTTGCTCGGCCTCACCTCTTGCTCTTGGAATTATATCATTAGCGTATGCCTCTGCTTCATTTCTTTGTCGTTCCATATCAGCACGTGCAGCTTGTACATCTCTAAATGCGTCGATTACCTGTGCTGGCGGGTCAGCCTTTTGAGTTTGTACCTGTGTTATTGTAATTCCTGTGCCGTATTCATCTAAAATTTCCTGAATAATCAATCTAGTTTGTTCCTCTATTTCTGTTCTTCCTTCTGTCAGAATGGATTGCAGGCCACCCTGCCCGATAGACTCTCTCATTGCAGTCTCTGCAGCACTTTTAACAGTAAGTTCAGGAGCTTGAACATTAAATAAAAACTTACCTGCATCATTGATCAACCAGAATACTGAAAAGTCAATATCAACAATATTTTCGTCACCTGTTAACATTAGGCTTTCTTCTTCTACATCTCTAATCGCAGTAACTCTAGAATCTGGACTTTGTCTGTAACCAACATCTATTCTATTTATTTTGGTTACTTTGGGTGTGAATACACGCTCTATAGGATATGGTAAGTGATAGTTTAGTCCAGGTTGTGTGGTTTTAGTATACTTTCCGAATTGTAAAACTACGCCCTGCTCGTCCGGTAAAACCCTATAAAAACCACTTGCAAGCCATATAAGTATTAAAATACCAATGATGACCATTGGTCCTAACTTTCCAAAAAAAGAACCTGGCATCATTCCTTTGAAACGATTCTGTGCATTGCGGATCACATCATCCATGTTGGGACCTGGGCCACGTCTACCGCTTCCATTTCCCGAAGAACCCCAAGGATCGTTATTGTTATTATCAGACCAAGACATATAATTTAGAATTATTACCTATATATGGTAAAAATGCTTAAAAGCAATTATTTACACTTATACTATGATATATTGTAATTAATTACGTAAATACAAGATCAAAAAAATGGCAGAAACTCTGGAAAATCAAGCTTTACACCTCCTTGGACAAGTTGTTAACGAAGAAGCAGGTGAGAACATAGTGGCCCTGGGTATGGTTAAAAATGTATCTGTGAGTGAGGGAAAGATAGATTGTATTATTGAATTCAAAGAAAATGATCAGAAAAAAAATGAAAAAATTTTTGAGGATGCCCAAAAAGCACTCAAAGAGATTCCAGGTGTAACTAAAGTTAATATTATCACAACTTTACATAAGGAAAATTCAAGACATGCAAATGATGAAGTGAATTCAGATAACAAAACAAATAGCGTTGGCACTAATCAAATAAAATATATTCTTGCAGTTGCATCAGGAAAAGGAGGAGTTGGTAAATCAACAGTCGCATCAAATCTTGCGTGCGCGTTTAAATCACTTGGTTTAAAAACCTGTTTACTTGATGCTGATATTTATGGTCCATCAATTCCCAAAATGATTGGGATTAATGAAAAGCCTCATTCTGATGGACAAAAAATTGAAACAATCAATCGATATGGACTATCGACAATGTCTATGGGTTACATGGTCAATGATGAAAATCCAATCATCTGGAGAGGTCTCATGGTCATGAAAGCAATTAATGAAATGATTGATAAAGTAAATTGGGGAGCTGCAGACATTATGGTCATTGATTTGCCCCCAGGCACAGGCGATGTTCAACTGTCTCTGATTCAGAAACTAAAAATCTCTGGAAGTTTAATAGTTACTACACCTCAAGATATTGCTTTAATTGATGTAATCAGAGGTTTAAAGATGTTTGAAAAAACTAAAGTCCCCATTCTTGGCATTGTAGAAAACATGAGTTACTTCTTAGCACCTGACACAGGTAAAGAATATAAACTTTACGGTGAAAGTAAAACAAATGAAGTTGCTGAAAAATATGATTATGAAATACTCGCAAATCTTCCTCATGATCCATTACTTCTTGAGCAATGCGAAAAAGGTCACCCTCTTACAGATTTAGTGCCAGATCATAAAGTCAGCCAAATGTTTATTGAATTGGCTGAGAATTTATTAAAACGATTAAAATTAGAACAATTAGCAAATACTAACTAATTTCAAACTTTCTTTGCAGTTCGCTCCATTCTCTTTTAGATAGACCTTCTTCTTCAAAAGTTACTTTCTCCCCTTTTAGAAGTTTTCTCATCAGATTGACCTCTTTGGCGGAGAGTTCTGTTCCACCAATTCTATAATCTTCAAATGCTTCGTAAGTAAGAGGAACCCATTTTTTTACAATATCTAACATGGCATCCGCATAAACACGTATTTCATACTGCGCATGGTCGTCAGCTCTTAGAGCAAGAAAGTGCAATAAATTATTCAGGTCAATCTTCCAGTACCATTGTGTATAGGTATTGAGGGTAAGATTCATTCGGGCCAATTCTCTTGCAATTCCAGATTTACTTTCATCAATTATGTTGCCCTCAGAACTTTCGTTTAATAACGTTTCATAATTAGAATATGTCTGCTCGGCATCCTTTTTTAGTATTTGTATAACATTAGAGGCTTCATCATCTGTTAACGCATCACCTCTACCCTGATTATTGATTGCTGACTGTGCTGCTAGGTTTTCTGCTGATGGAATATAGAACTCTTTATCAAGGATTGAATAGCGAGCCGAGTACTCATTAACGTTTGCAGTTCTGTGTCGTATCCATTGTCGAGCAATGAAAATTGGAAGTTTAATATGAAATTTAATTTCACACATTTCAAAAGGTGTTGAGTGACGGTGCCTCATCAAATATTTAATAAGCCCTTTGTCATTTGAAATCTTCTTTGTGCCTTTACCATATGATACTCTTGCCGACTGCACTATTGAACTGTCATCCCCCATATAATCAATGACACGAATAAAACCATGATCGAGCACTTCTATTGGCTTGTACAAAACTGCTTCTAATTCAGGGGCTGTAACACGAGCTGTTTCTGATATTTCAGACCTTAAGGCTTCAATTTCTTCAAGTTGTTCTTTGTTTACCGGCATTTTTTTGAATCAAATAATAAACACATACTATATTAAGATTACTCTCTTTAAAAAGTCTCAATATCCAACTATATTCAGATTGCTGGGGATATCCCAGCTATAGGGATAAACGGCTTGCGTAATACCCATTACGGACCCGGGGGCGGTACCCGGCACCTCCACCATAAATTAGGGGGTGATATAGGATCGACGAATGCTTAAAGGTAAGTTTTTCTCTCGGTATTGTACCACCGTTATCGGGCTATTTTATAAATGCTAACGATGAATTAGCGCTCGCTGCTTAATCTAATTAGGTAAGCGCGGTTCGGGAGGCACCGGGCAACAGAAGTCTCCCACTTAAATTATTAATTAAGAGGATTTATCCCAAATCTATTTTCATCGTCTTGACCTTTTTGTATCAACCAAATCAATATTGGTATTATTCCAATAATTGTTATGACCAATAATTGAAGCCAACCTGAATAGTTTGAGTCATGCAATCGTCTTGCTGTAACAGCAATATATGGAAAAAAAGTCAATATTGCGAAGGTGGTTCCAATAGGACCCCATTCATTAAAAGGAAAAATAGCAATATCTAAAGGAATTATAGCAACACCTATAATTGTTAAAAATAGATAGAAATACCAAAATTCAGAACGAGATGCTCGTCCATTAAAATCAACGTATTTTTTAAAACAAGTCGTTATTGATTCACTAAATGTCATACATTAATCATCCTAATACTTTATCAAAAAAATAAAATCTTTAAAAACTTGAATTAATTACCATATATACAAGTAAAGTAGTATAATACATTTGAGATGAATCAAAAAACACGGTTAGAACAAGACAGCATCGGCAAAATAAAAGTTTCAAATAGCAATTTTTGGGGGGCTCAAACCCAAAGATCATTAAAGAATTTTAAAATTGGCAATAATTTAATGCCTATAGAGGTTGTACATGCACTAGTCACAATAAAAATGGCGTGCGCGAAAGTAAATCAAAAACAAAAATCGTTAGCCCCTAAAATAGCAAATGCAATAATTAGTGCATCAAAAAATATTCTTACCGGTAAGCATGATGATCAATTCCCTCTTTCGGTTTGGCAAACTGGATCTGGAACTCAAACTAACATGAATGTAAATGAAGTCATCGCTAATCTTGCCAATAAAAAACTTACTGGAAAACTTGGAACAAATAGTCCAGTTCACCCGAACGATCATGTCAACAAAAGTCAATCAACTAATGACAGTTTTCCATCTGCAATTAATATTGCTGCCTCAAAAAAAGTTACAGATGAACTTATTCCGGCTTTAAATGAAATGGAAAAAATTTTAGGTAGCCAGTCTAAGAAATGGAAAAGTATCATCAAAATCGGCAGGACACACTTGCAAGATGCAACCCCTCTATCACTTGGACAAGAGTTTTCCGGTTATCATGCTCAAATTGATATGAACATTAAACGACTAAAGACAGCCTTGATTAACTTAAATTATTTAGCTCAAGGAGGAACAGCAGTTGGAACTGGGCTTAATACAAAAAAAGGTTTTGATAGGTATGTTGTTAGTGAAATAAGTAAAATAAATAAAATTAAATTTAAACCTGCAAGTAATAAATTCCAAGCCTTGGCCTCTCATGACTCTCTTGTGGAACTATCAGGA
Source organism: uncultured Pelagibacteraceae bacterium (assembly GCA_902617525.1). Taxonomy (GTDB): domain Bacteria; phylum Pseudomonadota; class Alphaproteobacteria; order Pelagibacterales; family AG-422-B15; genus CACNXQ01. The sequence continues at coordinate 27,854 of CACMWW010000002.1, forward strand.
GTACTGAATGTTATTGCAACAGATTTGTTTAAAATAGCAAATGATATAAGACTTTTAGCTTCTGGACCAAGATCAGGTCTTGGAGAACTTAATTTACCTGAGAATGAACCTGGGTCATCTATAATGCCTGGTAAGGTAAATCCAACTCAAAGTGAAGCTTTAACAATGGCTTGTTTACAAGTTATGGGCAGTCATAACGTAATATCAATGGCAGGAACTCAAGGTCATTTCGAACTTAATGCATTTAAACCAGTAATTGGTTTTAACATAATTAATGCAATCAATTTATTATCCTCAGGAGTTACAAACTTTTGTGATAAATGCCTAAAGGGGATTAAACCGAATTTAAGAAATATAAAAGAAGGTGTTGAGAACTCTTTAATGCTCGTGACTGCTCTTGCCCCTGAGATTGGGTACGAAAAAGCTGCAGAACTCGCAAAGCTTGCACATAAGAAAAATATTACTCTAATTGAGGCAAATAAAATCCTAAAATATATTGATGTAAGAAAGATGAAGTCCCTTCTTAATCCATCAAAAATGATTTCTTCATCATAGTTCGTTCATGCCCAATTCCAATAAGCGCACTGTCAAGATAGATGGCCACATTACAAGTGTATTTCTTGAAAATGAATTTTGGGAAGAAATATTAAAACTAAGCAAAAAAGAAAATACTACTCCAGATAAAATAATCTCAAAAATAGACAAAACGAAGAACACTTCCAATTTATCAAGCGCAATTAGACTATATGTTCTGAATCACTTAAAGGGTCAGTTATGACTGAATTAAATTATCTAGAAAGTCTTAATCCACTACAATATGAGTCTGTTTGTAGCACCGAAGGTCCAAATTTAATTATTGCAGGAGCTGGAACTGGAAAAACTAAAGTACTTACTACGCGAGTTGCTCATATCATAGATAATAACTTAGCCTTCCCCTCTCAAATCCTTTGCGTAACCTTTACTAACAAGGCTGCCAGAGAAATGTCCGAACGTGTTCAAAAACTAGTAAGTCAAAATATGGAAAAGATGCCTTGGATGGGAACCTTTCATTCAATTGGAGCAAAAATAATTAGAAACCACGCAGAGGTAATTGGTCTTAAACAAAGTTTTACTATACTTGATAAGGATGATCAGCTTTCCCTGATCAAGCAAATCATAAAGGCTGAAAACTTAGACCAATCTCAGTTTTCACCTAAATTAATACAATCTAAAATTGATCATTGGAAAAACAAAGCTCTTAATCCAAATGACATAAAATCTGAGTCACTAGATAATTTAGTCGATGAAAAGAGTCTCTCTATTTATAAAATTTACCAAGCAAGGTTGTTTGAAATTAATTGCTTAGATTTTGGTGACTTACTTTTACAGTGTATCAATCTTTTTAAAGTTCCTGATATTCACAAACGTTATAGCAATAATTTTAAATATATTCATGTGGACGAATACCAAGACACCAATGCTGCACAATATAAATGGCTTAAACTTCTTGGTTCTCATCATCAAAATGTTTGTTGTGTTGGAGACGATGATCAATCAATTTATAGTTGGCGTGGCGCCGAAGTTGATAATATGCTTCGGTTTGAAAAAGAATTTGAAAATGCAAAGATAATACGGCTTAAACAAAATTATCGATCAACAAACAATATACTTAAGTCTGCATCATCATTAATTAGCTATAACGAATATAGACTTGGCAAGGAGCTTGTTTCGGACCAAGGAGATGGAGAGCCTATAAATTTACATTTAGTTAACTCAAGCAGAGATGAAGCCGATTTAGTTGCTCAGGATATTATGAAGTATAGTGATGATAACCCTGACCTGAACAATATCTCAATATTAGTAAGGGCAGTATTTCAATCGCGTGAAATAGAGGAGTCTTTGATTAAATACTCAATTCCTTATCGTATTGTAGGTGGTATCCAGTTTTATGAGAGATCAGAAATAAAAGATGCTGTTTCATATCTTAGGCTGGTCTATGAAAGTCAAGACGATGTCGCATTTGAAAGAGCTTTAACAGTCCCTAAAAGAGGTATAGGAGAAAAATCATTTAATCATATTTTATCTTATGCAAAACAAAAACGAATTTCATTGTATCAAGCATCAAAAGATATGGTTGATACAGATGAATTTACAAAAAAAATATCTGAAAGCTTAAAAGCATTCATTTCTGTTATCGATAGAGGAAAATCATCCATCGATAATATGCAGTTTTATGACATATTAAAAATGCTGCTCGATGAGTCTGGTTATATGAATATGCTTAAAAATGATAAAAATGTCTCTGCTCAAACAAAAATAGAAAATATTAAGGAATTAATAATTGCGATGGAAGACTATAACAGTATCGAGGAGTTTTTAGAGCATGTATCTTTAGTTACAGCTATAGATGAAAATAATGAAGACAATAAAGTAAGTATCATGACGCTTCATGCCGCTAAAGGTCTTGAATATGATTATGTTTTTTTGCCTGGTTGGGAAGAAGGGCTTTTCCCTCACCAAAAAACAATTGATGAAACTGGCAATAAAGGAATTGAAGAGGAACGTAGACTTGCATATGTCGGCATAACGCGAGCTAAAAAAATAATAAATATCTCAACATCAATGAGTCGTCGATTTCAAAACAATTGGATGCCTTCATTGCAATCTCGATTTATTGAGGAGTTAGATCAAGAATTAATAAAAACTATTAATCACGCGTCAAGCCATATGGACAGATTCCAAAATCAAGAATTTGATGAATTTAATCAAGATTTTGATTTTAAACCAAGAAAATTAGATTTTAAAAACAATCCATCTTCAAGTTATCGAACAGTAGTTGATATGGAAATAGAAAATGTCAGAGATATAAACGATGATGTTTTACTTCAAATCGGGCAAACAGTTGAACACAAAAAATTTGGTATTGGTCGAATAAAAGATATTGACGGCACAAAGGCAGTTGTAGATTTTGATAAACATGGTACAAAAAAATTAATATCTGATTTTCTAAAACCATGTTGAATACCTCAAAAAAAATTGCTGAAATAAGAAAATTATTAATTAAAAATAAAATTGATTATTACTTAATTCCACACTCAGACGAATATCAGAATGAATTTTTGCCAGATTACAGTAAACGACTAGAGTGGATTAGCAACTTTACTGGATCAGCCGGAGATGTCATTGTAGGCATAAAAGAAGCTTATTTATTTGTTGATGGGCGTTATACCATCCAAGCTCAGAATGAGGTAAATAAAGGACAATATAAGATATTTAATTACAATAAACTAACCCCATTAAATTTACTAAAATTAAAAAAAGCTAAAAATGTTGGGTTTGATGGTAACATTTTGCCTTATTTTAAAATTAAATCATATTCAAAATCTTTAAGTAAAAAAACAAATTTAATACCACTAGAGAAAAATCTCATTGATCAAATCTGGAAAACGAAACCAAAGAAAAGCATTTCAAAGCCATTTGTTTTAGAAAAAAATTTTTCAGGTGAAAGTACTAAAAGTAAAATAAATAAAATCGTCGATTTTTTAAAAAAATCTAAAACAGATTACTATGTTTTAACTGCATGTGACTCAATTTCGTGGGTATTCAATATAAGATCAAATGATATTGAGTATACACCTATATTTCTATCTCAAGCAATTATTCATAAAACTGGAAAATGTTACATTTTTTCTGATTGTAAAAACAATTTAAAAAAGCAATTGAAAATTGATGTCTCTTTCAAAAAGCAAAAAGATATTTATCCATTCATCAAAAAGTGTGGAATTAATAAATCATTCATATGTGACATCAATACGATTAATTTTAATTTAGCTAATGAGATTAAAAGTTATGGGACATTAAAACTTCAAGGGGATGTCATACAGTTACTAAAATCAAAAAAAAATAAAACTGAACAAAAAGGTATGATTAATTCGCATAAAAGAGATGGTGCATCATTAACAAAATTTATGTTTTGGGCTAAAAACCAAGTACAAAATAAAAATATAACAGAAATAGATGCAATTAAATATTTAGATAATTTAAGAAAGAGTAATAAAAATTTCTTTTCACTCAGCTTTCCAACTATTGCGGGTACAGGCTCAAATGGAGCAATTGTTCACTATCGTGCAAATAAATTAACAAACAAAAAAATTAGAAAATCAGATTTATTTCTAGTTGATTCTGGCGCTCAGTACTTTGATGGAACGACGGATGTAACGAGAACAATAAGTTTTAATAAGCCGCGAAAAGACCAAATAGATATGTATACTAGAGTCTTAAAAGGTCATATTGCGGTCGCACGTAGTAAATTTAAGTACGGAGAAAAAGGTAAAAGATTAGATAATCTTGCAAGAAAATATCTCAAAGAAATAAATTGTAATTTTGAACACGGAACTGGACATGGGGTCGGCTGTTTCTTGAATGTACACGAAAGTCCCCCTTCTATTTCACAATTTTCTAGAATATCTTTTGAAGAAGGTATGGTTGTTTCAAATGAACCTGGTTTCTATAAAAAAAATGACTACGGTATAAGGATTGAGAGCCTAATGATGTCTAAAATAAGTAAAGGTTATTTGCATTTTAAAACATTAACAATGGCTCCGTTCGAGAGAGATTTAATAAATAAAAAAATGTTGAATAAAAAGGAAATTGAGTGGATTGATAAGTATCACTCAGATGTAAGATCAAATCTATTGCGATTTATGAATGAACAGGAGAAAAAATGGCTGATAAACCAAACTTCCCCCCTGATTAATTAGCTAAATTTGACCATTCTTTCTCATTCATTACCTTGACACCTAATTCTTTTGCTTTTTTTAACTTTGATCCAGAATTTTCACCTGTAACGAGTATATCTGTTGATTTACTTATTGATGAAACGACTTTTGCACCAAGTTTCTCAGCTTTTGTTTTTGCCTCAGCCCTAGACATTGATGACAGTGTTCCAGTAAAAATTATCTTCTTTCCAGTTATTTTTGATTTAACGGTATCTATTTTTTTAATAAATAGATCAACCCTCTGGGTTAGTTTTAATATTTGTTCCTTATTAGATTTAATTGATGAGTATTCTATAAATGATTGAATAACTTTTGGACCCAGTCCATCTGTATTTTCAAGGGTGCTAAGTATATCGTTCTTTCCTTCAAAAAAACTTATAAAGTTCTTTATATTTGAAAAAGCTGATGCGATTAATTTTGCATTTATTTGCCCCACGAAACGAACTCCCAAGGAATAAATAAATTTTGATAACTCAATTTTTTTCTTTTGATCTATTGCATTTATTAAATTGTTAAACGAAAGTGTGCCCCATCCTTCTATATTAACAATTACATCTCTTTTTGTTTCAAGGTCAAAAATATCAGCGTATTCCTCTATGAGTCCCTTATTATAAAATAGATTGATTTGTTTATCTCCCAAACCCTCAATATCTAGTGCACTTCTTGATACAAAATGTTTCAACCTGCCAATTTTTTGCGCATCACATACGTAAGTACCTGAACATCTGACAACAACTTCGTCAGAGTCAATAACTATTGGTGATTTACATATTGGACAAGATTTAGGTGGTTTAAAAAGATTTGGTCTATTTTTTTTATTTTTAGATACAACTTCAAGAATATGAGGAATTACATCACCTGCTCTTTCAACAATCACGGAGTCACCCTCACGAATATCTTTTTTTTCTATTTCTTCAAAATTATGCAATGTAGCGTTTGATACCAGTACACCGCCAATGTTAATTGATTTCAGTCTTGCGACAGGTGTTACCGATCCAGTTCTTCCAATCTGAATATCTATTTTTTTAATTTCAGTTTGTGCAGTTTCTGAAGCAAATTTATGGGCTATGGCCCATCTAGGGGATTTGCCCACAATGCCTAATCTATTTTGAAAAGATAAATTATTCACTTTGTATACAAGTCCATCAATATCATAGGGTATTTCTGCTCTTTTTTTGTTAACTTCATCATAAATCTTTATTAAATCTTTTAGGTTTTTGGCTTTTTTTAGGAATGGGCTGATTGGGATCCCCCACGATTTGAATTCAATTAATTGATCGTAATAACTGCTCTTTTCTTCAGAAAATGATCCAAACCCATGAGCGATAAATTTGAGTGGACGCTTTGCGGTAACTTTTGAGTCTAACTGTCTTAGACTTCCTGCCGCGGCGTTTCTTGGATTTGCAAATTTGTTATCTGTATTCAGCTTCATAAAATCATTTTTAGTGATAAATATTTCACCTCTAATTTCAATAGAAACTGGTGGATATTTTGTTTTTAAGATTTTTGGTATATCCTTGATTGTAATTACATTGTCTGTAATATTTTCCCCAATTTGACCATCGCCTCTAGTAGCAGCTGTTACAAGTTTTCCATTTTTATAAATTAAATTAACTGATAGACCATCAATTTTAGGTTCAGATGAAAATTCAAAATCAATACCCTTTTTGTTTAAGAAATTAGATATTTTTTTTTGAAAATTTTGCAGGTCTTCTTCTGACATTGCATTATCAAGAGATAGCATTCTTGTGGGATGATCAAATTTTGAGAATAAATCAGAGGCCCTACCTCCAATTTTGTTCAAGATATCAGATTGCATAGTTTCTTCAGGAAAAAGTTTTTTGATATTTTTGTAATCGTTTACCAGAGCATCGTACTCTGCATCACTTATTTCAGGACTATCATTATTGTAATAAAGATTGTTATGGTACTGGATATTCTTTACCAGTTCTTGAAACTTTTTTTTTGGAAATTTTTCCACTACTTTTATTTAACTTAAATCTTTGACTAACTCGTAACTTTTTATATACCAATCACTATCAGGAAAATTAAAGCCTAGAGTTGATGCATATCTTTTTGCTTCTTCAGTTAAACCAAGGGAGTAATAGATTTCAACGAGTCTATGTAATGCTTCCTCTGTATATACAGAAGTATTATAATCCTCTAAAATTTTATTATACCTGTTAATTGCTGATATCCATTGCTGTTTAAATTGATAATATCTGGCAATTTCAATTTCTTTTGCTGCAAGCCTATCATTTATAATATCAATTTTTAAGTAAGCATCTTCAACAAACTCAGAGTCAGGATATTTGTTTATAACCTCATAAAAGGCCTTTTTAGATTTGACCGTCATACTCTGATCTCTCTCTACGTCTTTAATCTGCTCAAAGTAATTTAAAGCACGTAGATAGTAAGCGTATGAAATTTTCTTGCTGCCAGGGTAAAGTGCAATAAATCTTTCTAGAGCATCTAGACTTTCATCATGAAATTGTGACTTATAATAACAAAAAGCTGTCATCAATTGCGCCTGATTAGACCACTTAGAATACGGATATTGTCTTTCAATATCCTCAAATAGTATTGCAGCATCTACAAAATCTCTTTTTTTAACTAATTCCATAGCATTTGAGTAGAGTATTTGAAGTTTTTCACCCTCTGTTTCAGGTGTAACTAACTTTGTATCTGAACAAGCGCTAAGTGTTAAAGAAACTAAAGTTAGAAAAGTAAAAATTTTTATTAATTTCATAACCATAATTTTAATGATTATTTAAGAAGATTAAAGATGAATTTCTAAATTATAATGATGCAGCTACGGACTTCGTGTAATAGGTATTTTGATATTTTTTATCATTTAAATTTTCTTCGTTTATAAGGCGCCAGTTTGACTGATCAGACATTATTGAATTCATAGTTTCATGGGTTAATCTGTGACCACCTTTATATATTTCAAAGGCTCCTTTCACTGAATATCCCAAGAGATAAATATCACCGATGAAATCAAGTATTTTATGTTTAACAAATTCATTTTCTTGACGCAGTTTGTCGTTATTCACAATTCCTTTTTTATCAAGAACAATAGCATTATCTAAAGAACCTCCCGCTATAAGTCCTTTTTTTCTAAGAGAGTCTACCTCCTCTTTAAAGCCAAAAGTTCTGCAATTAGAAATAAGGTTTTTAAACTGGTTTGAGTCTTTAAACTCATAATTAAATCTTTGTTCCTTTATAAGATTGTGATCATAAGAAATTGTATAATCAATTTCTAAATTATCAGATGGGGAAACTTTCACAAAAGAGTCATTCATACTAAACACAATTGGTCTAGATATGCTTAGATATTTTTTTTCTACATTTAAACTTTTAAGACCAACTTCCTCAATGTAACTTACATATTCTAGTGAGCTGCCATCAAGAATTGGTAATTCATCACAATCTACTTCAACAATAGCGTTATCAATTCCCATGCCATGTAAAGCTGACATTAGATGTTCAATTGTTGAAACTGATATTCCGTATTCATTAGTAATCTTTGTACATAGATCTGAGATGCTAACGTTATTAAACTTTGCTTCAATTAGAGATTCTTCATTAGAATTTTTAATATCAACTCTTCTAAATACAATGCCGGTATTGGCAGTCGCTGGGTTAACAGACAAATTTGATATTTCACCACTGTGTAAAGTTACACCTTCAATATTGAATGACTTGTTAATGGTTTTTTGCATCTTGATGTTTATAAATTGTTTAAAACCATGGGAAAAAACAAAGATTATTTCTTTTTGTTACTAATCAAAGGTTTCTAAAAAAATTATAAACTACTGAAAATAATGATTTTTTTCCTGATTTAGACTCATCCTTATCTCCCTCCATGTTATGGTTTGCGGCATAATTTAATAGACCAAATGCCGATGCAAGAGACGGGTTATCTAAATAAGTTTTGGATCCGTTAATTTTTTTTGTCGATCCTAAACGAAAATTACTATCACTCATTTGATTTTTGATAAATTTTTGCACAGTTAACGATTTTGCTCCATATCCGGTAAGCACAATATTATTAGATACTAGAGAGCTAAATTTTGATTTATAAATTATATTTTTAATTAAATTTGACAGTTCTTTTGCTCTTGATGAATATATCTCAAAATACTTTTCTAATTTTTTTTCATAAATTCTCTGACTATTCATCGTATCAATTTGCTTTCTTACTAGTTCGGCCTCTTCTAGTGAAATTGATTTGACTTGTGATATATCATTTGAAAAATTATAAGTTCCAACTTTAACTGTGTCATAGCCAATAAGTTGATTGTCAAAGGTATAAGAAATAATTGTCTTGTTTTTTTGAATATCGATACTTACTGCTCCATTGTCTGCTTCTTCATCTGTTAACACTGCAAGACTGCTAGCATAGTGACTTGAAACTATCTGTTTCAGGCTTATGTCTAGATTATTTAACAAATCTAATATTTTACCAAGATAGTCTTTTGAAGTTGATATAACATGCCATTTTGTATGAAGAATTTCAGCTTTCACACCAATTGGATCTGATAAGCTTTTTTTATTATTTACCTTGTAACTTATTGGAAAGGAATGAAGTGGTTCATCAGTTTCAGTATATAGTCTTTTAAATTTTGTATCTTCAAAAAAAGATTTGATATCATTTTCTGTTATGATCCTACCTGAAATTTTATTTTCAAATTCAATATAATCTGATTTCATGTTTTCAGATATACTGACATAAACGTTGCTAATCTTTATTCCAGCATCTACTTCTGCTTTCGAAATGGCAGCATCAAGATGATTTTTAATTTCATCTGTTTTCAATGAAAAGGGCTTTAAACAATTGACTTTCAGTTTAGAAGTACCTATTCCAATAAGTTGAAGAATTTTCCCTCTGTCTAATATTTGTAATTCTTGAGCAATAAGGCAAATTACTTTGTCGGCTCTTATGTCAATCGCACTAATTATTTTTTGACCCATTAAATCTCATCAATACCATAATTTATTTTTCCATCTAAAACTTTAAGGGCTGCTCTTCCTTGAATTCTTAAATCTATTTCAATAATGTTACTTTCCATTACTTCTTGCTCCTCAAAAAGCTGTTTTAAATTTTTTAATGATTGTTGAATGTTTTCATCCGGTAATTTTACAAGCAATTTATTATTTAATTTTAGATTCCACCTTCTTTTTTCAATAAATTCAACTTCTTTCAGAGTTTGAGTTAAATTTGGAAACGCAATACTTATATCCCTGATTAATTGCTCGAGTAATTCTGGCGAGTTCTCACCCCTTACAAATAAAAGGTCATCTTCATAATTGTTTAAGTTAATTTCAGTAATGATTGATCCATCAATATCTATGAGAAAAGATTTTCCTTCTTGAAAGTATATTGCATATGGATCGTTCTCAGTTAAATTTATTTTTAAAGTTGATGGTAAAACTTTTTTTATAGACGCCCGCTTTACCCATTCACTTGACTCTACAATTTCCTTGATGGAATTATAATTTAAGCCAATAAGATTGCCTTTGAATTCAGTCACATTATTTTCAATCTCAGATATATTTGATTTTTCAGAACCTTCTATAATTACATTCTTAATTTGAAATGAATTATTTAGTAAACTTGGAAATTTTAAAAATACAAAAATTGCAATAAGAGAAATTAATATTAAACAGAAGGAAACAAGATTTATTATTTTAATTTTGCGTTGCATCTAACAGGATCCAATTAATAAGATTATCAAAGTTTATACCTTTATAATTTGCAATTTCAGGGACTAATGAAGTTGGTGTCATGCCAGGTTGGGTATTTAGCTCTAATATATAAAATTTTTTTGTCACTTTATCTAATATAAATTCGGTTCGGCTGATTCCCTTACAACCCAATAATTTATGAGCATCTAAACCTAAACCTTCAACTTTTTTAATCAGGTCGCTCTCTAATCTTGGTGGAATTATATGTTTTGTTTTCCCTGCATCAAAGTACTTTGATTCGTAATCATAGAATTCGTTTTTTGGATCAATTTCAATAGAACCAGTTTTATTTGTTCCTATAACAGCAACATTTATCTCAGGACCCTCTATAAATTGCTGAAGCAATAATTCATTTCGAAATTTATTCTCAGACAAGTATTTATTTAATTCCTCATGGTTTCTAATAATGCTAACTCCAACACTAGATCCTTCATTTTTAGGTTTTAAGACATAGGGATAATCAAATATATTTTGATCTTTCACTTCCTCTATCTTCATCAATTTCGTTAAAGGATGATTGAACCCATTTTCAATAAATAGTTCAGCAGATTTGTATTTATCCATTGCTAATTTGGATGATTCAATTCCAGAATGAGTGTAAGGCACTCCATATTTTTCAAGTATTTCTTGAACACTTCCGTCTTCTCCCCATGTTCCATGTAATCCATTGAATACTATGTCAGGTTTATGCAGTTCAAGGTCAGCTAATAGACTCTCATTTGCATCAATTTCTACAATATTGTAGCCCATATTTTTAAGAGATTTGCTTATTTCTTTTGAGGAGATAATACTTATTTCTCTTTCTGCAGAGATGCCTCCATACAAAAGCATAATTTTTTTGTCTTTATTCATCTTTCACCGAATATCTTTATTTCCCAGTTTAAGCTTATTCCCAATTTTTTCTTTACTTCACACCTAACATATTCTCCGAAGTCTTCGATAAGGTTTGCTGATTTAGTTTGATTATTAACTATGAAGTTTGAATGCTTAGATGAGAAACATATTCCTTGAAGCTCAAAATTTTTAAGATCAGCTTCTTCAATAATTTCCCATGCTTTTTTATCAGTCTGATCTTTTGGATTTTTAAATGTACTTCCTGCTGTTTTAATTTGCTGAGGTTGAGCTCTTTTTCTTTGATCATCAACTTCTTTCATTTTTAGGGAAATTGCATTTTTGCTTGAATTTTTTTTTTGCATATACACATCGCAGATAATCATATCTTGAGGTATATTACTTTCCCTATAAGAAAATAATTCCTTCGAATTGGATATTTCTGAGACTTGCCCCCTATAATCAACACACTTTGCTTTAATAAAAACATCTTTTGTTTCAGAATTATAACAACCAGCGTTCATACGAACTGCACCACCAAGTGTTCCCGGAATTCCAAAATAAAACTCCATTCCGCCTATTTCATTTTTCTGACAATAATTCGATAATACTCTATCGTAGGTTGCAGCCCCAACTTTAATACAATCATTATGTAATTTAATTTGACTAAATTCTTTTCCTAACTTTATTACAAGACCAAATATTCCACCATCTCTTATAATGATATTCGATCCAGCTCCAATCACCGTTACTGGTAATTTATCTCTGTTGATTTCTAAAACTTTTGCCAATTCATCAAAATTTGGAGGTATGTAAAATATCTCAGCGTTGCCTGCTACCCCAAACCAGGTATATTTTGATAAATTATGATTTATTTGAATTTTTCCAATAACATTGTTTTTTTTACAATTTTCTAAAAATTCCCTTTGGTTTTCATTCATAAATTTTCTTTAACTCTCTAGCAAAATTTTGAGCCCAATCTGTAACTGTCCCGGCCCCTAAAAATAAAAAGATTACTTTTGATCTATTCTTCTTTGTTAATTCAAATAATTGATCATTTTTAACAAAATATTCAGCTTTGACTTTAGAATTTTTTGCAATGTTACTAATAAATCTATTTAAATTGAAATTTTTTGGTATTTTCTCTCCCGCTCCATACACATCCGAAACAAATACACGCTCACTATTTTTGAAACATGTCGTGAATTTACTTTTCAAATCTAAAACCCTTGAGAATCTATGAGGCTGGAAAATAGTTATTATTCTATTTTTTTTGTCTGCATCAACCAATCCTTTTAATACATTATTAATTTCAGTCGGATGATGGGCATAATCATCAATAACTCTTATGTTATTATTACTCCATAATTCAGTAAGTCTTCTTTGGACACCCTTAAAAGAATTTAGAGAATTCTTAATTATTTCTGGTTTTACATTTAATTGAAGACCAACCGCTATAGCAGCTAATGCATTATTTACATTATATGCTCCATGAAGTGGCAACTTAATATTTTTAATAGTTTGGTTTTGCTCTTTTACAAAAACATCAAATATTGTTTCATTGGCTTTATGTCTTAATTTAATACATTTGATATCACTATCTCTATGAAAACCGGTTCTAATAATTTTTGTTGTACTTATATTTGAAGCTAACTTACGTAGCTCATTATCATCTATACCTACAACTGCGAAACCGTAAAAAGGAACTTGCGTGATAAACCTTTTGAAATATTTTTTTAGATTTTGAAAATTTGAATAGTAATCAAGATGTTCTTTATCAATGTTAGTTACCACAGAAATTGAAGCGGGAAGTTTCACAAAAGTTCCGTCAGATTCATCAGCTTCAACTACTAACCAATCACCTGATCCTAATTTTGTATTTGTTCCAAACTGATTTATTATCCCGCCATTGATTACAGTGGGTTTCATTCTTGCCCCATTTAAAACTGCTGAAATTAGAGATGTCGTAGTAGTTTTCCCATGAGACCCAGATATAGCTATAGTTTTTTTTAGTTTTACAATTTGAGATAATATTTCAGCTCTTGAAATTGAAGGAATTTTTATTTTTTTGGAATGTTCAAGCTCAATATTGTTTTTACTTATTGCAGATGAATAAACAACTAAGCTTACATTTTTTAAATTTGACTTTTTATGTGAATTGAAAGTTTTTATTTTCTTTTTATTTAATCGAACAATGTTTGCGTTGATTTTTATGTCACTTCCTTGAACTTGATATCCCATTTCTGATAAAATTTCTGCAATTCCACTCATTCCAATTCCACCAACTCCTACAATATGTATTAATTTATTTTTATTTAATTTCATCGACTTGCTTCTATATGCTCAAAAATTCTTTCAACAGGATTGCTTATATACTCTTTTTTTAAAGTTTCTTTAATAGACTCTCTTCTTTGGGGATTATTGATTATTTTATTAATTAGACTTGATAATATGTGAATATTAATATCTTTGTCCTCAATTATTTCAGCACAATTAAGATTTTTAAGAACTGACGCATTATAATATTGATGGTTGTCGGCAGCATATGGATAAGGAATCAAAATTGAGGGAATTCCAAAGCAAATAATTTCATTTACAGTCGATGAGCCAGCTCGTGATATAATTAAGTTTGTATTCTCTAAAATATCTGTGACATTGCTGAAGTATACATTTACATAGCACTCAATACTATTTTCTCTATAAAGTTTTTCTACTAGGTTTACATCTTCTCTCCTACATTGATGGTAAACAACAAATTCTTTCTTACATTCATTCTTAGATTTTATGATCGAATGAGCGATATTATCTGAAAGGTTTTTTGCACCTTGGCTACCACCAAGAATACATATTGTAAGCTGATCTTTTTTATTAGTTTCTTTGTTTTCCAAGTTTTTACTACTCCTAGTTGGCATACCAACTCTGAATGAATTTTTATTTTGAATTAGCTTTTCACCATGCGTTTCGTTGAAAGTTGTAAAGATATTACACACATATTTGAATAATAATTTATTCGCTCTTCCAATAAATGCATTGCCCTCATGAAGAAAAATTTTTTTTCTCATTATTAAACTAGCGAAAAGAACAGGTATTGTGAAAAATCCACCAAAACCTAAAGTGTAATCTGGTTTGATTTTAAAATTGTATAATATTGATTGAATAAATAAGAACGGAGAATTTATAATATTTGCTAGTCTTGATTGAGAAGAAATAAGATTTCTAAGTATAATTACATTATTTGAGTCTATATCATTGAAATATTTCTTGCCTCTGTTATCGGTTAAAATAAAGCATTTAAAATTTTTAGGTGCCTCCGAATAAACTACATTTATTGGTAAACAGTGACCGCCGGTTCCTCCACCTACTAAAAAAAGTTTTTTCATAGAGTTAGTCTATTCACGAATATGTCGATTCTTTGAAAATAATAGAATTAATCCCGCTGCAATTGACATGCCAAGGACCGATGAACCTCCATAGCTGATGAACGGTAAGGTAATTCCAGTTGTTGGTATCAACCTTATATTTACCCCTATGTGGATTAAGGCCTGTAAGCATACGTATAAAATAAGCGTAAATAAACAGATTTGAATAAAGTGATCATTGTTTCCGTAAATTTTTTTGAAACCTTGATATGATATTATAAAGAAGATTAATAATATAAGTGTACAACCTATAAGGCCATACTCTTCTGCAACCACGGAAAAAATATAATCTGAATTAGCTTCAGGAATTTTATTTTTTAAAAGACCATTACCGGGCCCCACACCAATAATACCTCCTTGTTTAATTGCTTGAAGAGAAATTTCAGTTTGACTTACGTCATATTCATTTGGAAATAAAAATGAATTTATTCTATTTTGAACATTAAAATTAAACAAATATATCATTATAAAACTTAGAAGTCCAAAAACCACAATTACAGAGAGTATTATAATACTGAAGCCACTCATAAGCACTGAACCAAAATAAATTGCTGATAATAAAAAAAATTGACTAATATCAGGCTGCAAAACAAGTATGCTTGCAACTGAAATATAGATTAAAGCACTTAGTGAGTGAGATGATATTTTTGTGCCTTGGTATTGATTATTTAAAATCATAGCCAGTACAACGCAAAATACTGGCTTTACTAATTCTATTGGCATGAGAGAAAAAGATCCAAAACTTATCCATCTTCTTGAACCTTTGATTTCATCCCCAAATAATAAAGTAAGAACTAGTAAAGTAAAAAATACCGTAAATAATATCACGCTAAATAATTTTATGTATTTTGTCTCAATCAGTGAAATAGAAATAAATACTAAAAAACCTATTGCTAGGTACAAAGCCTGTATGTTAAAAAATGAAAATAGGTTGTTATTGAGATACCTGCTTGTACCAGGGTTTATAGTTAAACTTATTAACAGACCAAAAGTTATTAATACTATTATACAAAAAAAAATTGGTTTATTTATTTCAGTAATCCAGTTTGTAACTATTGACTGTTCATAAGTGCTTTTATTCATTATTTGGTAAGTTTACTTATAAGTTTATTAAAATGTCTTCCACGTTCTTCAAAGTTATTGTATTGATCAAATGAAGCGGCACCTGGACTAAATAAAAAAGTATTGTAATCGGAATTAGTCTTCATAAATTTACTCATTTCGACCACTGCTTTATCTAAGCTGTGAACATAAACTGTGGTAACTTTACTTTTAAAGTATTTGTGAAAAGTATTAGATTCCTCTCCAATAATTATTACTTTTTTAATATTGCTAAGACTGTCATTTAATATATTGATTTTACTGCTTTTTATTTGACCGCCACATATCAAGAAGATATCTTTATATTTTTTTAGCGCGTCAATTAGAGAATGATAATTTGTTGATTTGGAGTCATTTATAATAAGTTTCTTTTTGTCAGAAAAAATTATTTGCTGTCTAAATTCAAGCCCTCTGAATGATTTAAATGCATTGAAGATTTTGTTGCTACTTAAGCCGACTTCTTTCAAAATTTCATATGAGAAGCGGTAGTTTTGGTCGTTACTCAGTAAATTATACTGATTTATATTTAACTTTTTAGTGGAGGTTCTTTTAATTTTATTAATCTGTTTTAAATTTTTCATTTTATTCAAATGATTATTCTTTTTTATTAATTTTTTTATAATTGAATTATTATCAAAAAAACCCTTTTGTGAGCTATTTATATTTTTAAAAATATTTAATTTGACATTACCATAATTAGACATTGTATTATGTCTCGCTAAATGGTCTGGAGTTAAATTAAGTATACAGGCAATATCAGGTTGAAATATTTTAGAGCTCTCCAATTGATAAGATGATAATTCTAAAACATAAAAACCTTTTTTAATCATTTTGGTTTCAAAGATTGGGTTACCTATATTCCCAGCAAGCTGTGTGTTGAATTTATTTTTTTTAAGAATATGATGAATAAGCGATACTGTTGTTGATTTTCCATTTGTGCCTGTAACCGCAATTATTTTAATCTGATTCCTTATATTTAAATTATCTAGGTATATTTGAAATAAATCTAATTCACTTAACAGTTTACTATCTTTTGAAGTTAATTTTTTTATTAGTTTATGTGCTGACTTACCTTTTGTAGCAATTCCAGGACTAGGTATAACATAGTCTATTTGACTTATTTTAGAAGAATACTTTTTATATCCTTTATTTAATATTTTTTTTGAATGTTTGGGATTATCTTCCCAAAAATATACTACCGCTCCACTATTTACGAGAGATTTATAAATTGAACATCCAGTTTTTCCCATGCCAATGACTACATAGCTTTTCTTTGAAAAACATTTTGACCTTAACATTTAGTTACCTGATCTTAAGTGTTGCGAGTCCAATCAAGGCAAGAATTAAAGCGATTATCCAAAAACGAATTACTATTTTTGATTCTGCAATACCATTCTTCTCGAAATGATGGTGTAAGGGGGCCATTTTGAATATTCTTTTGCCAGTTAACTTATATGATCCAACCTGAAGAATTACTGACACCGCTTCTGCCACAAATATTCCTCCAACTATTGCTAATACAATTTCTTGCTTGGTTAGAACACTTATACCCCCCAATGCAGCACCTAATGATAATGAGCCTGTATCGCCCATAAAGACCATTGCTGGAGGCGCGTTGTACCATAAAAAGCCAAGAGCAGATCCAATTATGGCTGCGCAAAGCACGGTTAATTCACCTGCTCCAGGTAAATAATTAATGTAAAGATAATTCGAAAAAATCATATTTCCTGCCAAATAGCAGATTACGGCAAAAGTCGCAGAGACAATCATAATGGGAACAATTGCTAGCCCATCAAGACCGTCTGTAAGATTAACTGCATTTGCTGATCCTAAAATTACCAATATAACGAATGGAATTGAAAATAAACCTAAGTTTAGAAATATATCCTTAAGAAAAGGTAAGGATAATAACTGAATATCAATTTCATTATAAGTTGTTATCCAGTAAATAAATATCAACGATATTATTATTTGAAAAAAGATTCTTATTTTCGCTGAAATTCCATTACTTATTTTTTTCTTAACTTTGCTAAAATCATCCACAAAACCAACCAATCCAAAAGATATTAGAAGGAATATAATTGGCCAAGATATATAGCTTTCAGGATTGACCCATAGAATCATTGATCCAACTATAGAAATCAAAATTATAATGCCTCCCATTGTTGGTGTCCCTTTTTTAGCTACTAAGTGAGATTCAGGACCGTCTTCTCTAATAGGCTGACCAATTGATTGGTATGATCCAATTCTTTTAATTAAAAATGGGCCAAAAAAGAGTATAAAAAAAAATGAAGTAAACAACGCCAAACCTGTTCTAACTGTTAAATAATTTAAAAAATTATTTAATGCACCAAGATTTAAATACTCAATTAAATATAAGATCATAGTTAACTTATTAAATGATTTGACAACTTTCGTAAATTGATTGAATTTGAACCTTTTAGAAATACCTTGCAATTCCTATTAAATATTTTTTCTGCATTACTTATAACACTATCTATATTCTCATAATATTCAAACTGAAGTCTATTGTATCTTTTTCTAAGTGAGAAAAATTTTGATCCAACAAAAATTACTTTTTTAGCTTTAATCAGTATTAGATATCTAATTAAATCCATATGAAATTTTTCAGATTTATTTCCAAGTTCATTCATGTCACCTATGACATAAACTAAGTGTCTATTTTTAAACTTATTAAAAATATCGATTGTGTCTCTCATAGAAACAGGGCTAGCATTATAAGAATGATCATGTACTTCTAATTTATTTCCCTTATACTTTGATTTTAGTATTTCGCCCCTTCCTTCTGTAAAAGGTACATTTTTAAATTGATTGATTAGTTTTAAATTTAAACCTAACATATAAAAACAGGCAAGAATGGCTAATGCATTAAAAATAAGATTTTTTTGATTTCTTCTTAGAGTAAAATCAAGTTTACTGGCATCAGGCAATATTACTTGGTATTTAATAAAATTTGCAATATTTGTCTCATTTTTAAGATATACTTTTGATGATTTAACTTTTCCAATGTCTAAGCAAGTACTGATTTTTGTTTTTTTGAATAACGTGTAAAGCAATTTATAAAAATTAGAATTTCTATTAATAATTAAGTTTTCAATACTTTTTGTTGAAGTGAATATTTCTGATTTTGCTAATGCAATTTCTTTTAAAGATTTAAAATTACCAAGGTGAACGTTTTCAACATTTAAAACTATAGCTGTTTGCGGCTGCAATACCTTTACTAATCTTTTTATTTCTCCTAAATGATTCATGCCTATTTCAAAAAATCCATACTTCGTATGACGTGGCATATTTAGTAATTCAAGAGGTAGGCCATATAGATTATTAAATGATTTACGCGAACAAAAAACATTTTCCTCATTTCTTAGCAAAAAATTTATTGCATCTTTTGTGCCAGTTTTCCCAATACTACCTGTAATACCTACAATTTGTGTTTTCAGCTGCACTCTATACTTTGTTGCAAGCTTTAGTAGTGCTTTAGATGTATCTCTGACTTTGATTTGAGGTATTATTATGCCTTTTACTTTTTTATGAACAAAAGCAATAGATGCACCTTTTTTTTCCGCTTCTTTTAAATATTTATGACCATCCGTATTTAAACCTTTAATTGCAAAAAAAATATTACCTTTCCTTAATGACCGTGTGTCGATCGATGCGCCAGTTATTCTTTTGCCAGCAATATTGGTCCCAAATAATTCATTTATTTCAGCAGTTGTAATGAATTTTTTCATTTTTTTTGTAAATATTTTTTGGCAATTTTAATATCATCAAAAGGTAAATTTTTTCCCATGATGGATTGAAATTTTTCGTGACCCTTACCGGCAATAAGAAGCAAATCGCCTCTCTTTAATTCGTTAATAGCTTTTTTTATGGCTAGTTTTCTATTACCAATTTCAGATATGTTTTTTAAATTTCCAATCACTTCCTCTCTAATCCTTGCTGGATTTTCATATCTTGGATTATCATCTGTGACTGTTGCTTTATCAGCGTATTTTGAAGCTATTTTACCCATAAGCGGTCTTTTTTTTCTATCTCTATTTCCACCGCAACCAAATAAAACATGTACGTTTGATGTCTCTAACTTTTTTGACTCTACAATTGAATTTTTAAGAGCATCAGGCGTGTGTGCAAAATCAACATAAACTTTTCCACCTTTTTTTGTTTTTCCAACATATTCCATTCTTCCTAATACTGACGGGCAGTTAAGACTGCTTTTTGATAATTTTCTAGGATCAAATCCTATTAAATTCAAAATTGAAATTGCAAATATAAAATTTTCTATCTGAAAATTTGGAAAATTTTTAAACTTTAAAAGAATTTGCTTGCTACCCACTATTGCTTTTACATGTTGAATATCATTTTTTTTGAGAATTTTTTTAATTTTATAATTTCTATTGGCTTGAAAATATAATGGCTGAATGGATTTATTTTCTTTTAAAATTGATCTTATTTTTTTAATGTATTTAGTTTTTGAATTAATAATTAATTTACTATCTTTATGTACATAATCTTTGAAAAGTATCATTTTACTTTTTATGTAATTATTTATGGTTTTATGATAATCAAGGTGATCATGTGATATATTTGTTAATGCACAAACATCAAAATTCATTCCATAAAATCTGCTTTGATGTAAGCCATGACTTGATGCTTCCATAACTAAATATTTTATTTTTTTTTGACCTATTTTTTTTAATTGCATTGAAAGATCAATCGGTTCGGGTGAAGTAAGGTTATATTTATTTGTCTTCAACACAGAGTTGCCTAGAGTACCTATAGTAGCTACACTCTTTCCTGAAATTCTCAGTAAATAACTTAAAAAATATGCAACAGATGTTTTTCCATTAGTTCCTGTTATTGCAATTTTTGTTTCAATATTATTTTTGTTTATTTCAAATGCTAATAGCGATAGTGATTTTCTTATATCTTTAACCTTTATCACTGTCGTATTCTTAGGATATCTTTTTTTACTATATGACGGAACAACAATAGCTGCAGCACCCTTTTTGATTGCTTGATTTATGAACCTAGATCCATCTATTTCATTTCCAGGGATTGCAAAAAAAATATTTCCTTTTTTTATCGATCTCGAGTCTGATGAGATTCCATTAAATTTTATCTTCTTTAATTTAATTTCTTCTAGAAGGGAGTGATTTGGCATTTATTAAAGAGAGGTATTAATGAGCATGTTTTCATTAGGTATGTATCTTGCCTTTATGTCCAAAATAGGACTTACTCTATCAATAATTTGTCTTGAAACTCTTGCCGCATTCCATCCAGCATCACTCCAGTTCCAAGTATTATATGGCTCTCCATATTCTCTATTAATCCCTTTCGGGTCATCTAATGAGATAAGAACTACATACTTTGGCTTGTGTATGGGTAGTACCGATATAAAAGTAGTTAACTTTTCTCTTGTGTAGGATTTTTTGTCTATCTTGTGAGATGTGCCTGTCTTACCTCCAACCAAATATTTGAACTTACCATCTTCTGTGTATGCTTTATCAGCATCCTTGTTAAAGGCTTCTTTGGCAGTTCCTTTTGCAACAACTTGGCTTAAAAGGTAACGCATAATTTCACTGGTCTCTTCTGAAAAAATTTGATTTTCATATCGTTTATCATCTCCTAATTTTGTTAGAGATGGCTTAATTAAATATCCTCCATTTACTACAGCTGATGTAGCTACAGCTAAATGCAATGGTGATACTGAAAGGCCATAACCGTAAGAGATTGATTCTGTATTAACTGTTCTCCATGGGTCAGGAATAATTGGAATTGCTTTTTCTGGTATTCCAATATTTACTTGACGAAGTAATCCAAGTTGAGACAAATATTCTTGCTGTAATTCTTTACCAATATCTCTAATCATTTTAATCGTTCCAATATTTGATGATTTAACAAATATTTCTTCAACAGAACACATTTTTATTTCACAAGGCCTGTGAACATCCTCTACACGGTGCTTTCCGATATAAATGTGATTTTCAATCTTGTATTTTGTATTTGGCTTAAAGATTTTTTCCTCAATTCCCATTGCTGCAGTAAATATTTTCATCACTGAACCAAACTCATATACGCCTAATGTGTTTTTGTTGAACTTATGATTGTCATTAGCATTTTTAGTATTGGGATCAAAATCTGGAAGTGATGTCATGGCAAGAATTTCTCCATTGTTGACATTCATTATGAGCCCTGAGCCACCAGTTGCTTTATATAATTTCATAGCAGCTAATATTTCATCACGAACAATATGTTGTATTCTTGTATCTAAAGATAATATCAAATCATTATTTTCTTCATTTTGAAGAAACTTATTAAAAGATTTTTCTAGTCCAGATACGCCTGTATTATCAATGTCAACTTTTCCAACTAAATGACTAAAAAGTTCACTGTGAAGATATTTTCTTTTATAAGCATCTCTGAATTCAATTCCAGTTTCACCTAAATCTATATACTTTTGTAATTCTAATGGTTCAACATTTCGATCAAGCCAGAAAAATTTCTTTTCAGATACCAATTTATCAAGATCAGTTTTGGAAAACCTATTATTTATTGCTGAGACTTTACTTATAAATTTTTTCTTATCATGTACAGCTTTTGGATTTACAGATATATGGGATGTTAATAAATTTGCTGTAAGAGAGGTATTATTTCTATCTAAAATATTTCCCCTTTTTGTCTTAACATTCTCAACAAAATAATTTCCCTTTTCAGTGTAAAGTAAATTAATTTCTATCATCTTGATTGTTACTGCCAAAAACAAACTACTAAAAACAATCGCTGACAATATTAAACGATTATTTATTTTAAGGGCAAAATTACTCTTTAAAGACTTTAATCTTTCAAAAGCAAACTTTTCTTTATTGTATCTGTGTGTGAATGAAAAACTTTTTTGATATATATCAATTTTCTTTCGGCCATTGTTCCGCTTTTTTTTCACGGAATTTACCTTGCCAAATTTTGATTTATTGTTGATGTATTATAAATTTCAATGACATCATTAAATAATTCATTATTTTCTTCAATATCTTCATTATCTAATACAACAAAATACTTTTCGTAATCATTAGTAATAATCATTTCTGAAATCTTTTTAATATTCATTGGTGAAACCAAATGGTCCCATTCAATTTTATAAAGCTCATTTATCTTTTGTTCTTCTCGAAGTGTTAATTCAAGTTCATTAATATACTTTTGCTTTTCAGCTGATATGTTTTTTATAACCATAATTGCAAGTAATCCGGTTAATAAAACAGCAACCGACAATATTTTAAAGAAAGTACTTATCATAATTCAAATCCTAACTCAGATATTGGAATATAATTAAAGTTTAATCCCTCACGCTTGATGACTCTAAGCTTTGCAGAACGGGATCTTGGGTTACTTAATACTTCCTTGGAAGATGGTTTTATTAATTTGGTCTTTTTATTTTTTAAACAAACTTTATTTGTAAAATTCTTTACCAGCCTATCCTCAATTGAATGAAATGTGACCACGCATATCTTCCCGTTCGCTCTTAGTAAATTAAAAGCTTGGTTGAGACCAGCATGAAGCTCTTGTATTTCATTATTAATAAAAATTCTAATAGCCTGGAATGTTTTCGTTGCAGGATGTTTTTTGTAATATTTTGAAGGAAACGATTTTTTAATTATTTCTGCAAGCTCGATCGTACTCTCAATTTTTTTTTGAGTTCTATGCTTCTCTATATTCCTTGCAATTTTTCTTGAATTTCTCTCATCTCCATAATGATAGATGATATCAGCAAGCTCATCTTTGTCCTTTTTATTTATTAAGTCTGAGGCTGTTTGGCCATCCTGACTCATTCTCATATCTAGGGGGCCATCTTGCATGAATGAAAACCCTCTATTTGCATCATCTAGTTGCATTGATGAAACTCCTATATCAAATACGAAACCGTTAATTTCTTTTTCTTTTTTTTCTTTGAAAATTTGATCAATCTGACCAAATTTAGAATGTACAAAAGAAAATCGACTGCCGTATTTTTTTTTAAATCTTTCAGCTTGTTTTTTGACTGTTGGATCTCTGTCGATTGCAATGACTTTGCATTCACAGCTTTGAAGGATTCTCTCTGTATATCCTCCATATCCAAATGTTGCATCGATGTATGTTTCATTATCTTTTGGTCCTAATTGTTCAATAACCTCTTCAATAAGAACTGGCCTGTGGCCAAGTTCTTTATTTGTCATTTACTCTGTCTTCTCAAGAAAGATGGAATTTCAAGTAAATCTTGATCAGTTTCTAATTCTTCATCAGCTTCAATAGAATTATGTGTTTCATCCAGTTGATGCACGTTTTGGTCACTAAATAAGTCAGGCGAGTCGCTATCTGAATTTTCCCTATTTGCATGTATTAAATCCATAATGCTTTGAGAAGACTCTTCCTGCTCCATTTCTGGCTCTTCGATTGGTTCTGGTTCGACTACAGGCTCAGCAATCATTTCTGGTTCAGAAACTGGCTCTGATTCCATTTCTGGCTCACCAATTAACTCTTCTTCAGCAACTTCCATTTCTGGTTCAGAAACTGGCTCTGATTCCATTTCTGGCTCAGAAATTACCTCTTCTTCAGCAACTTCCATTTCTGGTTCTTCGATTGGTTCTGGTTCAACTACAGGCTCAGCAATCATTTCTGGTTCAGAAGTTTCCTCTTCAATAATTGTTTTTTCCTCATTCATTGAACTTAAGTCTTTTTTATCTGAGCTATCCATATACATATACGGATCAGTATTTTCGTGAATTTCATCTTCTTGATTAGCTGAAGCATGAATAGATCCTGCTCCATTTACTTGAGCTGCTGAAACTGATGAAACTGTTGAACTATTATTTACTTGTAAATCAATTATCCTCTTTGATGGCTTGTCATGAGGTTCTAAACCAGTCGCAACCACAGAAACTCTAGCTTTTCCCTCAAGGTTTTCGTCAAAGATTGATCCAACAATTACATCCGCATCTGGGTGAACTTGTTCTCTTATCTCATTTGTTATTTTATCAACCTCATGCAATGTTAAGTCAGTTCCACCAGTTATATTGATCAATAATCCCTTTGCTCCATCCAAAGAGTAGTCATCAAGCAGTGGATTTGTAACTGCATTGTGAGCACATTCTATTGCTCTGTTTTCCCCAGACGCTTCACCTGTGCCCATCATGGCGCGTCCCATATTATTCATGATTGTCTTTACATCAGCAAAGTCTAAGTTGATTAATCCCGGTACGACCATCAAATCGGTAATACTTCTTACTCCTGCATGCAAAACATCATCCGCCATTGAAAATGCATCGGCAAATGTTGTTTTCTCATCAGCAACTTTAAATAGATTCTGGTTTGGAATAACAATTGTTGTATCTACTAAATGTTCTAACTCTTTTAGCCCTTGCTCAGCAATTCTCATTCTTCCAGCACCTTCGAATTGAAATGGTTTAGTAACAACTGCTACAGTAAGTATACCCAATTCTCTAGCAACACGCGCTATCACAGGAGCAGCGCCTGTACCAGTACCGCCACCCATACCAGCGGTAATGAAAAGCATGTTTGTGCCTTCAAGTCTTTCCATTATTTCGTGTTTAGTTTCATCGGCTGAGGATTTACCGATATCAGGATGAGAACCAGCTCCCAATCCCTTAGTAACCTGAACACCCAATTGCATTTTTGAGTCACTTAATGATTTAGACAGAGCCTGTGCATCTGTATTGGCTGCAACAAATTCAACTCCCGATAATCCGGATTGAATCATATTGTTAATTGCATTACCGCCTGCACCACCGACTCCAAATACTGTTATCTTTGGCTTAAGCTCTTTTAGTTCTGGAACACTTAAATTTAAAACCATGAAATTATCCTCCTATTTTCATTAGTTATTCATTTTTCCATTTGAGATTTGCTAAATTATTTTTTGCATTATCACTTTTTTCTTTTTTGAAAGAATCATAAGTTTCAGGATTCCACATTTGGAATGTTTCACCCATACCTACGAAAGAAACATGGTCAATAATACCTGCAATAGAGATTAGTCCATCGGGTATGATGACTCTGCCTTCTTGATCAAAATGAATTTGATGGCTGTCAGCAAAAATAGAAGTTGAAAAGGTATTTCTTTCCTCACTGAAGGGACCGGATGCTTCTATCGCATCACTGATCTTTTGCATTCTATTAGCAGTACATCCTTCAATTGACTTAAGAGTCGGTGAAGGATAACAAATCATGCCCTTCAATCCGTTTTGTTCTAAGACACTTCTAAAAGAAGACGGAACAGAAACACGACCTTTTTTGTCAATGCGATTGATGTATGTAGATAGAAACAATGCCATTTTTAAAAAAAAGTTAGTTATTAAAATAATCAACAAAATTACCTCATTTGGGTTAAATTGGGATTACTTGGGATAGTATGGGATTATATGGGTAATGTCTATACCTATTTATGATATTTCTTTTATAATCAATTATTTAACTAATATTATACATTAGCCTGTATTTATAAACTATTGAAAATAAATGAGAAATTTTGCCAGATAATTTATAAGCCGGGTTCTGTGATTTTTTTACAAAAAACCGATAACTATTCATCTAGCTCAATTGTTACCAATTGAGTCGTGCGATCAACCCGGTTACAGCCAAGACAAGCCAATGTAACCCTATTTAATCTTGCTCCCAGTGGGGTTTACCATGCCTTTTTTGTTACCAAAAAAGCGGTGAGCTCTTACCTCACCTTTTCACCCTTACCCTTAAAATTTCAATTAGGGCGGTTTATTTTCTGCGGCACTTTCCCTAGAGTTGCCTCCGCCGGGTGTTACCCGGCACTGTTGCCTTGTGGAGCCCGGACTTTCCTCTTGATCAAGCCAAGCAGTTATCCAATTATCTGGCTGAAAGGGTTTATCCTCTTAAAAGATATTGGTCAAGCCTCTCTTTGAAGAGATATAAGTTCTCTCAGATATCCCATCAATTTGCGCTTAACCGTAAAATCCTCTAACTCTTCGGGGCAATAGTGACTTTCAAAAGCGTAAATAACTTGAAGTGTTTCCTTATCCATTAAACTCGATAAAGTAATTTTATAACCAAAATCTCTTAGTAACTGTTGTAAAGACTTAATCTCTGAAGCTTTGAGCGGCGTTTTTGAATTATTTTTCTTTGGTAAAATTACTAAGCCGTTTGCAGCCAACTTATGCCAAGGAAATAAATATCCCGGATCTATCTTTCGCAGCGGAGCAACATCTGAGTGGCCCAAAACATTACTTTTTTTTATTTTGTACTTTGTCTGCAGACTTTCGATTAATGATATAAGTGAATTTATCTGAGATAACTTGAATTTGTGATATCCAAATTCTTGGCCTTTATTTTGTAACTCTATGCCTATAGACTTTGAATTTAAATTTCTATCTTTTTTCCAATAAGATATGCCTGCGTGCCAAGCAATATCTTTATCATTTACGAGTTGGGTAATTTTTCCTCCTTCATTAATAAAATAATGTGAGCTCACTTTATGTTTTTTTGATCTAAGTCTTTTAATTGACTCCTGCGCTGTTTTCATTCCTGTATAATGTATAATTATATATTTTATATTTCTTCTTTTTACTTGTTGAAAATTTGGGGATTTTAGATATTCAATTTTCATGGTGAACTCGATACCTTTTCCTCTTCTGGTTCTCTCATCATTACAATAGCAACTCCTGTGAATGACATGGTTGCGCCAAAGATGATTTTAAATGTAAGCACTTCATTAAATCCTTCATAGAGAGAAAAATAAGAAATAATTAGTGCATTTATTATCGCAAGTACCGGAGCAAGGAGCGTTAGAGGTGTAATTTTTGATAATTCATATTTTGTTATTAAGTAATAAAAACCTGCATGGCCGATAGCTGTTGCGGCAAATGCTGTAAATAATATAGCTCCCCAGCCAATAATAGATGCATTTAAAATCAAGTCTAATTGATTTTCCTCAACTAAAAATGAAATCGTTGCCAAGAATAAAAAGCTTATAAAAGCAATCCAAGCTTGTAGATCAAACACTTTAACATCTTTTAATTTCTTCATAAAAAGTAGGCTGATAGCAATAGATAAAGCTGCTAATAATGCATAATAAACACCACCAAGATCAGAAAATATTGTAGGCTCAAAAATCAAAATAATAACTCCACCAAATGCAAGTGCTATTCCAAGAATACGCCTCCACTTAATCACCTCACCTAAAAATATAACGGATAATATAGTTGCAAATGGTACACCTAATTGGAGAACCACAGCAACAGAGGAAATAAATTGAGAATTATCAAGAGCAAGATAGAAAAATGCAAAATGAATGCCTCCTCCTAATATAGAGATAATTAAAATATTAGTCATTTGGCCTCGATGAATTTTCAAAAAGGGTATGAGTAAAACTGCAATGATTAAAAATCTCATTGTCGTAAATAAAAATGGTGGAAATTCATTTACACCAATTTTTGCAGAAATAAATGCCAGTCCCCACGCTAGATTAATGGATAGTACAATGAATATGTCTATTGTTCTCAATACTGCCTCATTTCTGCATTTTTTTCTATTTATAATACGATTACACTAAAATATTAATTTGATTAGAAAATTCATATAGAATAGCATTATTTCAATGAAATATAGAGTATTAATAGTTTTATTTCTAAGTTCTGTTCTTGTGTTGCAAGGATGTGCTTCAAAAGAAGCTTCGATGAACTATAACAATTCTGAAACTGAAATAGTTAGCGTTAATGACCCACTTGAAAAAGTAAATCGTGTGGTTTTTCAATTTAATATTATTTTTGATAAACTTATCTTAAGGCCAATTGCTGTTACCTACAGAGCCATTGTTCCAGAATTTGTTCGAAACAGAGTTACATACTCATTGAATAATTTAGGTATGCCAATCACAGCTGTAAATAATGTATTACAAGGCGAGTTAAGAAAAGCCGGAGTATCAACATCTCGATTTATTATTAACTCAACTGTTGGAATACTCGGTTTCTTTGATCCAGCAGCAAGTATGGGTCTTGTATCTGAAAACGAAGACTTTGGACAAACTTTGAGTGTATGGGGTGTTGAGTCTGGTCCATACTTAGTTTTACCTTTCTTAGGACCTTCCACACCAAGAGACTTTGCGGGCATGCTATCAACATCACTATTGGATCCAATGTATCAAGTGGGAGGTGGGTCCGCTCCTGACTCTCTAAGAACTTACAGAATGGGCACTGGCGCAGTTGATTTTAGATCTCAAAACATAGAAATTCTTGATGATCTACAAAACAATTCAATTGATTACTATGCAGCAGTAAGAAGCTTTTATTCGCAAGGAAGAGAAAGTCAGGCCTCAAATAACTTAGAAAGCAATACACAAGATCAAGAAAATGATATTTTTGATGACTTTGATATCGATGAAAGTTATGTAGGACCGGATATTGAAATTATTTATGATTAAAATAAAAAATTATAGCTGGATTTTAATTTTGTTGCTTTCTTTCGCAACTTACGCCCAAAACTCTGAGTTTGCACATGAAGAGGAATTTGTTTCAAACTTCGCAGACCAAGCAATAGAGATTTTAGGTGACGAGGTTATTAGCGAAAATGATAAAACGTCTCGTTTCACCGATGTTGTAATGAACGCAATTGACCTAAATTTAATTTCAAAATTCGTACTCTCTAAAACTTGGAAAAATTCAACAGATGAACAAAAAGAAAGATATTTGATTGCATTTAAAGATTATTTTGTCAACTCCTATGCAAATAAGCTTGATCAGTACTCTGGAGAGCAAGTTCAAATCGTTGGGTCTGAAGCTGCAGGAAAATACGTAATTGTTGAAAGTAATATTATAAGAGAGGGAACTGATACTTTAAAAATAAATTTAAAGTGGAGACTGATTAATAGAGACGGTGATATAAAAATAATTGATCTGAATATTGAAGGTATCAGTCTTGTAATTGCACAAAGAGAAGAGTTTCAGTCATTTCTAGCAAATAATGATAATGATATAGATAAATTAATCGATAAGATTATTACTGTTTCTAATTAAATCTTTTAAATTATTTCGATGGTAAGCCATATGGTTTCCAGCCAATAACAAATCCATCTTCAACATTGTAAAGATTTTGATAGCCATTTGACTCCAATATTAAAGCAGCATGCATGGACCTTGCCCCTGACTTACAAATAAAGTAAATTTCCGAATTTTTTGAAATTCCATAAGAATTGAATTGATCCAAAAAATTAATGTTTTCAACACCCTCTTCATTAATGAGAGTTAATTCAATATATTGAGCATCAAAAGAGTCTTCATCCACTCTTCCAAATGTTTTCCATTCGTAAGGTGTGCGTACATCAACTAGATATACATCTTTATTTTCTTTAATTGTGCTATAACAATTTTCTGCAGATATATTTTTTATATTACTCATTACTATGATTTCTGATTAGATGATTTAAATCGATCTGAAATTGGACTAATTTTAGTTTTTCTTCCCCTTACTCGCTTTCTCCACATTAAAAAAGAGGACCTTTTCATATTCTCTTTCATTAATTTAATAACTTCTTTCTCTTGTATTCCAAATTGTTTACGAATATCAGCGAAAGTTGTTCTATCTTCCCAGGCCATTTCTATAACGCGATCGATGTCTGACTGCGATAGTTTATTGGCCATTTTAGGTTGAAATTTTTACAGCTTGAAAATTACCAGGGCGATGTTCCCCTTTTTCCACAACGCCTAGAAGTTTTTTCCAAATTTCAAGTGCACCGTCTGCCTCTTCTTTTCCTATTAGATTTACAACATCATCATAAAGTGGCCCTTTTATATCTGATATTTCTGTCTTAACTTTTTCGAGATACCATTTATTACGATCATTCAGTGAGAGAACTTTAAACCCTGTTTCTTTTAAAAGACTTTCGTACTTTTCTAATGAGCACATAAACATATCTAGACCTTCTGCGGCAATATAATCTTTCATCTGCTCTGATGGTTCGTTGTCATCATTTCTCATCCAATCTCCAACTGCAAGAATACCATCGTCAGCTAAGATCTCGTTTATCTCTATGAGCAAGTTTTTTTTATCGATAATATGTAAAAATGCTTCTTTACTAAATACTGCCTCAAAACTTTTATCTTCAAATTTATATTCACCTGGCTTAGTACAAATAAATTTTGCTTTATCAGATAAATTTTTCTTTAACGCTAAATTATTTGCTGTATCAATTACTAACGGTTCTGGATCTATTCCAATAACTTCTTTTGCACCATATTTTTCAATCATATGAAAAACTGCACCACCCGTTCCACATCCAATATCTAGAACTTTTTTATTTTTTAGATTTAATCCTTTTAAAATCTGATCAATTTCTTCTGTCCCGCCAGGTGATAGGAAACCCTCGCCCCAAACAGTTTTGAGCATATTAAGTTGTTTGGGGCCGTAATGTCCTTCATCAGTTAAGCTCATATTATTAATGATATGTTTTAGATGATCTAATTGTTTTGTTTAAGTCAATTAAACTTAAATTACATTTTCTTTTGATGACTAGCTTAATTACAGGTGGAAGTAAATTTTTAAACTTTACTCGCCTTACTAAAATATCTTGCTGCTTCATCATATGACCTATTTGCGTAAAATTTAGAAATACATAAAAGCGTTAAGTGCAATGGTATGCCAAATAACAGCTCTGGTAGATCTAAATGCATAAAAAGATTTTAACCTGATTTATCAGCTATAATCAAGAACAACCGTTCCTGAAACAGGATCAGTTACACCTAATTCAGGAGATAATTCCTCTAGTAAGTGTCTCACTTTATCTAAGTTTCCAATCATATTTTCTCTTTGCGAGGCAATGGCTTCTTCCGATTCCCAAATACCAATAAAACAATATGTACGGTCTCCTGTTTTAAAAAGACGACTCATTTTCTGCCCTGGTAAATTTTCAAAACTTTTGTTTATTTCTAAGTATTCTTCTTCACAACCTTCTTTAACTTTAAACCTTACGGCATTACAAAATTCCATATTATTACTCCTTTATTTTTAATTTATTAAATTATGCATAAATTTCGTTTTCAAAAGCAACAACCATTTCATGCCATTCTTTGTCATTATAGGGATAGAAGTTAGAAAAGATCAAGGCTCCCTTCTGTTTTTCTAAATTAAAACTAAAGAATGTGCATGCAGCGCCTCCATGAGCAATGGATCCAACGGGCCTTGAGTCATTTGGATCGAAAGAAATTGTTAAACCTAACCCATATCTATTCATTTTATTTTTTAATCTCCCATTTTCACCCATTATGAAATTATAATTATCATCTCTCTCAAACATTTGATCAAATTTTCCTGGCTTTATCATTTCATTAAAACTTGACTCAGAAATAATTTGCTTATTGTTATAGCTGCCTTTGTTCATTAAGCATTTCACAAAATTTGCATAGTCATTAGGCGAACTAAATATTTCAGTTCCCCCATAGTAAGATTTTCTCCAAAACCTGAGATAAGGCTGACCTTTGAAAGGCATTTTTCTAATCACTTTAGATTTTTTTCCCTGTCTGATGCCTAAAGGTACAATTTTATCTCTCTTTTCTCTAGGGATGGTAAAAAATGTATTTTTCATATCCAATGGATTAAAAATATTTTCTTTGCAATATTCTTCTAACGACTGACCTGTAACTTTTTCAATCATCATGCCTACAAAACCAAGACCAGTTCCATATTTAAAATCTGTTCCTGCTTCGAAGAGTCTTGGTCCTTTTGAAAAAGGATAAATGTATGTAATTATACCTTTTAAAAATAATAATATTTTCATAGAAATTGATAAATCTTTTATTTTCTTAGAAGTAATCATCATCAATGAATTATAAGCGAAACCTGATGTATGCGACATTAGATGACGTAATGTTATTGATTTAGATTGCTTAACCAATTTACTATCAGCGTTTAGTACTGGTATTTCTTTAATCTCTGGAAGAACCTCTTCAACAGGCGAGTCTAAATTTAACTTACCTTTTTCTACTAATTGCATTGCGGCCAAAGCTGTAATCGGCTTACTCATCGACATCAACCTAAATATATAGTCGCCATTTAAATCCTGGTTATTGTTCCAATGAGATTTGCCTAAAGAAATAGAATTACTCTCAAATTCATTACCATTTTTTTTCAGATATATAAAATGGCAATTCTTTACTGAATTTTCATTGAATAATTTTTGAACTTTCTCAAACATTCAAAAATTTTACAAAAATAGTTGTTTTTTGAAAGGATAAATATTCAGTCTAATTTATTTCCATGATACGCGAGCAAATGTTCTTGTGGAGCAATAAAAAATATCATTCTTTAAGCCTGGTGTTAAAAACATGCCATTGGCAAGAGGTGAATTGAGTGCAACCTTTGAGAGTATTTCTCCACTAGATAGGTCTATTACCACTAAGTGATCGTCATTATTTTCGAAACTATTAATTACTAGCTCTTTGCTTTCAGGAAACACAACCGGTTGCATTGTTGGTCTAAGACTATCAACCTTCCAAGATTTTTTTAACGATTTATTTGATGTATCAATACCTGCTATGCCACCATTTATACTATCCCAGCATACACAGATATTACATTCGGGAATATTTACGGGTGGTGCAATAATACCCCCTCCATGATGTTCAAATGGTTCGATATATTCAAATTGTTCTGACATTAAATCAAATCTATAAAGCCTTTGCTTACATGACCAAGGAGCAGGACGTCTCCAACTTAATTCTTTTGGTGCAGTTTTAAATCTACCATTTGGATGTGTTGAATAAATCGCTCTTAATGAGTCGATGTCTCCGTTATTCATCAGCCAGAGTGATCCATCTGATATACAGCCATCCCATGATAATCCTTGATCATCATTTGATTTCCTATAATTAGGTGACCAGTCTGAAGTAACTTCTAGATTGTTAGGCAGAACTTTTATTTTCCATATTTTTTCGATACCTGGAATAAAAATGAACTCGCCATCTTCTGTTTTGTCTGATGCAATTCTTCCCATAGAACCCTCAGGCAATTGCATGGGTTCATGTAAAACATCTAGATTTTGATCTAATCTTGTAATTGTTGAATAACCTTGACCTTCTAAACGTAAATCTTTAGTGACGATTGTTCCATCTGATAATATTAGTAAACCGTTATGCGCCTGATCAATGGGTAATTTTGACTCTTTAATCACTTCACATTCTTTTGAAATACTATGCATGTAGTTTCCATTAACCTTGATGATATTGCCGTTTTGATGTGCTGCAATAGCGCCACACCAGACGTGATCACCGCATGGTAATTTTGGCGTTTCCCCTAATATTTCCAAAGATTCAGGTTCAATTTTTTGAAGCCATCCAAATGGTTCTGGACCTGTAAAGCTTGGCATAGTACCGCCCAAAAAAATTTCATTATTATCGCGATAAATTGTCATAACATTCCAGCGTTCATTTCGTATGCTTTGTACAACAGCTTTTTTTTCACGAGCGTTCAACGATCCTTTAGTTGCCTTTTGACGTCGATTTCCACCACATTCAACAGGCCAGTGAGATTTATAGTATCCCTCAAGTATGGATAATCTGTCTAGGGCAGTCATTATTTTGAAAGCAGGGCTTTAATTGACTTTCCACCCAACGATGTTGATGTCTTAGCGTAAAGCCTAATTAGCTTTAGAGGTAATGGATCATTAACCTCTTTAAAAAATTCTTTTCGAGAATAAAGATCAAGAAACCATTCAGATATTTTTGGGTAACGGTCTTTAAATGGAAATCCTGAGACATAAAGCCTATATGTATAAATAAACCAGGCAAGATCAAGCATTGAAAGATTATTGTCCATTAAGTATTTTTGCTTATTTAATAGAGATTCGTATTTATCATAACATTTACAAAAATTATTTAGTGAGTTTTTAACTGCTTCATCAGTTATTCCATTTTCACGAAATGACTTATAAAACTTTACTTCTTTTAATTTAAGATAGTCCAGCTCACTATTAGATGATTTATATTTTTCAAACGCATCTAATTCATTAGGGTCTTTTTTGCCGAGTCCACCAAACATATATCGATAAGCAATATTTCTTATATCCTCATGCAAATCATCTTCTTCTTTCAGTAACGTGCCAATTTCTGTTTTATCGGAGTCAGGAACAAGTGGGTTTTCAGGAAATTTATCCTCGAGATACATGAGAATATCATTGCTCTCAATTTCTACACGACCATCATCCACGAGAACAGGAACCAGGCCTTTAGGATTAATACCTAGAAAGAATTCTGAATAGTTTTTTCCTGTAGCAAGATTAATGCTGTGAGGTGTCCATGAAATTTTTTTTAAATTTAAATAAATCCTAAGTTTTTGTGAACATGATGAAGTTCTAAAATGAAATAAATGCAAACCCTTCCAATTTAGTATTTCTCTAGATTTAATTTGATCGCTTGGAATTTGAACCATTATTTTCTTTCCTTATTGTTTTGTTTAGTAACAAGGTAAGCCAGTACAAGAATTACAACCGTACCTGTCATCATTGAGATATCAACCGACAGACCAAAGCTTAATAAAATAAAACCTATAAGGGCGCCTACAAAAAAAACACCAAGAATCTGTAATACATTTTTCATTAATTATTCATCTGTTTTTAAACTAGTTTTTTGAATGATTATAACAGAAATTGTTGGTACCAAAAGAGTGAGCAGAGTTACAACAATCAATAAAATACCAAGGTCAGAATAATCAGCTATGGAGAGTATCTCATTTGTGACCTTATCCTTGACTTCCCTTGTTACTTCGTAAATTTGATTGAGATACTTTGTAAGCAACGCACTTGCGGATAGAGCTAAATTTGTGAACGATGCAAATACAGCAAAAAATGTAGCCTTTAGATGAGCTGGAGCATTTCTTGCAATCCATGCAAGAAGTGGAATCATTGAAACTTGTCCCAAAGGTGATTCTAAAGCTGTATTAAATATTGCAATAAATCGTGCATCTACAACATCATTTGTTAATGACGAGGTCCATCCATGAAATCCATAATACATGCCAACACTTGGCAAAAATAATACTGCTCCAGCAATTGATAATATCACTATAATTTTTGCAATTGAGTTATTGACCATAAAAGGCCTTAAAATAATGATGCCAAGTAAAGTCAAACAGGAGGCAAGAAGAGAAAGCAAAGAAAAAAACTGCTCATCAAATCCTAAATTATCAATCTCAAACCAGGTAAGTCCTGGGCCTGGGCCTGGCATGGCTCTGAAAATAAATATTATAATTGCAGTTCCCAAAATTGTGAGTCGCATCGACTCAGGAAGTTCACGCATTAATTTAGCCATCAGAAAAAATATAATACTTACTGATCCAATGAATACGATCTCTTGTGCATACGGAAGATTAAATCCTCCCACGCTAAGTGTAAAAATTACAAAAACAAGAGAGCCTCCAAGTATCCACCAATCAACCTTAGTTTTTTCAATTTCGATTTGATAATCTATTCCTAACTTTGAAAGTTGATCGTTTTTTTTCTTTTTTAAATAAATTGAAAGTAATACCCCTAATATTGATATGATCGGAATGATCAATGCGAAGAGATAAATATTCCCGTACAAAATTATTTTTTCTTGTTCTGTTTCAGCCTCAACGCTACTGAAAATAACAACATTAATTAATGCAACAATTACTGTACCGCCAATAATAGCAAATCTGCCTAGTGTCTGCATGGTGGTATGCATGTTTTTTATTACATCAGGTGAGTATTGATTTCCTTTTGGATCTATGTTTGGGACTGCTTCAACAGTCATTGCATCAGCAACAACGTCTTGAACCACATAACCTATCGGAGCTAAGAGAACGCTAATAACATACCAACTTTCAACACTTAAGTACCTTACCATGAAGTCAGTATGAATAATAAGGCCGTACATGATAGCAAGACTTAAAGCGATGAGTGATGCACCTACATATACAAGGTAATTTTTTCTTTCCCAGATTAGGTCAACTAAATGACCAAGCGGCATTTTTAATGCCCAAGGAATTCCTGCCCAAAAACCAAGCCCAGCTAAAAAAGCAGCCGAAAGATTTAGATAATCTTTGACAAAAAAGGTTCCAACGATTCCAGTTAAACCTGAAACACCAGCAGCAACATATATCATCAAAGGCGGTAGATAACTTAATTTAAATTGCCGTCCTAAATCAATAAAAGTGCTGTCTATGAAAGCATAAAATTTACTCATTCTGTAATTATACAGATTAAGATTTTTCTAACAACTCAGGGCTATTGTTACGAGGACTATTAACATTTTTTGAGACTTCATAAACTTGAACTTGATCGTCTTTTTTTCTTTTAATTTCGTGCTTTCCTTCTATCCATTCAGTTGTTTGAGATTCATCTAAAAGTAAAGGTTGTCTATGATGCACATGAGAGACAGTTTCACTTGACCGGCAAGTTACGACTGCACATCCACTGTTTAAATTATAAATACCAGCAAAATACAGCAATTCATTTTCAATATAATGGAAAAAAGGGGTTTTAGAGTTATTTTGCCTCTGCCATTCATACCAACCATTTGCAAGAAAAACACATCTAAGTGATCCCTTAAAAGAAGGCTTTTCTAATAATGTTTCGTGACGACAATTAATCAAGTTCATATCGTCTTTCCATTTTGGTGAATATGACCATTTCATAAAAACAGGATCTGGTTTTATAACCAATACATCTTGTGAAGGAGTTATGTTATATGAAGGTGATAATTCAATATTAAATTTATCTTTAATAACTTTTTTGTCAGAGAGAACGAAACGCCCACACATTGTTAAACAATAAGTTCGTTAATTAATTTGAGTCGGTCTTGAGATTTTTTACTTGTTGGAATAATTTCTAGAATTCTTTTATACGTTGCTGCAGCTCCCAAAAGATCATCTTGAATTAAATAGATTTCCGCAAGTCCATCAAGTGCTCCAAAGTGCCTTGGTTCTAGTTCAAGAGTTTTTTGGATATCAAGAATTGAAGCCTCTAACTCACCTTTTAAAAAGAGAACAGTAGCTCTTTTATTCCAACCTTCTGCAAAATCAGGCTTAAGATCGATTACCTGCGTAAATAAAGCTATTGCTTCTTCTAAACTTCCACGATCCATCATGTCTTTGCCTTCATCGAATATTTTTTGAGCTTCAACATTTTCTGCAATAGACCATATATCCCAAATGTCAGCTAAGATAATGCTGACTTGCATATTGTCATTACTTAAAAATAACTCATCAAACAAACTGTTCAGTCGGCTATCTTTTTGATCAGCCAATACAAAAGATGAATTTAAAAGTAACAGTATTAAAATAATTTTTTTCAATCTAAATCTTTCCAGAAGGCTTTATATTTTTTGCTGTTAGCGGAGTCGTCTCTAAAGTGATCAAGAAATGCCTTAAAAAGTCCTAGCTTTGTATCAACCTCATTGCCGTCAGCGATTTTTAATATTTGTCGATAACACCAATAAACTTGAGCAGCTTTATTATTGGATCGCATAAGTGATATCGGGCTATTTAAGCCAAGAATCCACGGACCAAATTCCAAAATATTTTCATATAGAGTTGCTGATTTTTTTTCACCACTTATCAATTCATTTACAATATCGGGCTCAGAGCAAAGTGGTCTTCCCAAACCAATTACATCACAAGCTCCGCTTTGAAGGGCATGATTCATCCCCTCAGTAGAACGAAATCCCCCAGTGACTGCCAAAGGAATTGATATAACTTCTTTTATTGCTTCAGCATATTTCAAGAAATAAGCTTCTCTTACTTTTGTGCTGCGCTGAGGTTTGATTGTTTTTGCTTTTTTAAGATTCAATGAGTCAATTTCTAAGGCAGTAAAATTTTCATAAGTTCCACCTGAAATTTCAAGTAAATCTATTGATGTATTATTTAATATTTTTGCAACTTCAATACTTTCTTCGTGAGAAAATCCCCCTTTTTGAAAATCACTTGAATTAAGTTTAATTGAAATAGGAAAATTGCTTCCCACTTTCTCTCGGATCGCTTCAATTGTTGTAATTAGTAATCTTGATCGATTTTCTATACTGCCTCCCCACTCATCAGTTCGTTGATTAACATTTGGTGATAAAAATTCTGAGAGAAGATAACCATGTGCTGAATGAAGTTGAACACCAGTGAATCCTGTTTGCTTTGCAACCTCAGCCGCATTAACAAATTGATCAATTATATTCAAGATTTCGGATTGGCTTAGCTCTTTTGGTACTCCAAATTTTAGTATTCCTCCCAGTGTTGGCAAAGGTTGAACTGAGGGCGCCCTGCTCTCTTTGTTAATACTAAAAGGCGTCTGTCTGCCAGCATGACTTAATTGCATCCATAGGTGAGTATTATTTTGTGTTCCAGCTTTTGACCAGTCGGCTAAAGCGGCCAAACTTTCATTAGACTGCTTTCCTTCAATTACAACATTACCAGCTCGTTCAATATATCGATGATCAACTTGAACATTTCCTGTAACCGAAATTCCTATTCCTCCTTTAGCCCATCTTTCATACAGATTATTATGTCTTTTATTTGCTGTCGCATCACTTTTTGCCAAACCCTCAGTCATTGCTGATTTAAGAAATCTATTTTTAATTTCGGCGCCACAAGGAAGTATCAATTTTACATTTATCATAACTTTTAACAAATTTAATTTACTATAAAATTTTTGATATCTTCAGCTAATATTTCTGGGATTTCCATTGGAGGCATATGACCAACTTCAGGGTATAAAATTAAACTTATATTGGGAATATTTTCTAAAAAGTGTTTATTAAATCTTACATCAACTAAATTATCCTGTTCACCATGAAGTATTAAAGTAGGAATTTTTATGTTTTGCAGTAATTTAGGATTAGTAATAAAGTCTTTTTCATTATTAACTATAAGATTACCAATTGCCTCTCTAGAGCCCTCAAGTAAAATTATTTCATGAAATTGATCAATTAATTCCTCAGTTATGATATTCTGATTATAAACCGTTTGGTAAGCGGCCTGAGTTACAATAAATCTTGGCGTTATATAGCCCAGCATTTGCCTAAAAAATGGAATTTCTAAGAGTTTAAATGCAATTGGTGGGGCATTCTCTGACTGAAATTCTTTATATTCTTCCTCGTTTGCTATAAAGGCTGAGCCTATAACCAGTAAACCACTCACTTTTTCTGGATAGTCAATTGTATAATCCCATACAACTCTTCCACCCATAGAGTGCCCCGCAAGATAAAATTTATTTATATTTTTTATTTCTAATACTTCGTTTATGACTCTAATAAATCCATCAATAGAATAATCGTCACTATTGACTGGTCCTGTTAATCCATGAGCTGGCAAGTCCAATGATATTATTCTAAAATCATCTAATAAAAATTTATTCATACTTTCGAAATTAAAAAGTGACCCATTAAATCCGTGAATTAAAACTAAGGTACTTCCATTTTTATTACCTTCATCCCTTACATGAATTAACGAACCATCTTTTAATTCTATAAATTCAGAAGCCCCCTTTGCATGTTTCGCAATAACATTTTCTTTTGGTATATCAAAGTATACGGAATTATAGATAATGAATGCTAATAAAATTAGTATGAGTAATAGAAAGTATTTTAAAATACTTTTTAATTTTACCATAAAATATATTTTACATTCCGTAGGCTGCAATGGTTGTGCGGTGTAAAAGACGCTCTTGTCCTTCATATCCGCCGGTTGCTCGGTGTAGAACGCTTCTATTATCCCACATAATTAACATATCTTTTTTCCATTTATGCCTATAAACAAATTCATCTCTACACTGCCATGCACTCAATTCCATAAGTAATTTCATAGCTTCCTGGTTATCCATACCATCAATACCAATGATATAACCAACTGTACCATAAATACCCTCTTTATTTGTTTCAGGATGATTCTTAATAATAGGATGTATTTGTTGAGCAAAAGCATCATCCGACGCTCTTATATCCATGCTTCTTCCCATTTCTCTATCCCTATCACCGTAACCACCCCCCGGTGAATAAGGCACAAGGGCTGAATGAATTGCTTTTTTCCCCTCCAACTTTTTTCTTAGTTCTGAAGGCATGCGCTCTAATGCTAAATGTTGATTAGCAAACAACGTATCACCACCTTCTGATGGAATTATTTTTCCAAATAAACATGTACCTGCTGGTGGATTTTTTTGAAAACTCCAATCAGTGTGCCAGTTGTCTGCAAAAATTGGCACCTTTTCATCTGCGGTTCTTTTAACTGCAATAATATTTTCTCTACCTGGTATTGAGGCAATAAATGGGTCATCTCCAAAAGATCCAAAATATAGAGTGAAACGTTCTAGATCATCGTCAGATAAGGCTTGGTTGGGGAAACTC
The DNA here is from genome assembly GCA_902617525.1 of uncultured Pelagibacteraceae bacterium. Classification (GTDB taxonomy): domain Bacteria; phylum Pseudomonadota; class Alphaproteobacteria; order Pelagibacterales; family AG-422-B15; genus CACNXQ01. The sequence continues at coordinate 69,083 of CACMWW010000002.1, forward strand.
AGTATATGATACTTAAGCCAATGATTTCTTATTTCAAAAATTTGACTCTCAGATAAGTCTTTTTTTAAATCAATTCCTGTTATTTCCGCACCACAAGCCTGATCTGAGACGACTACATTTAAAGACATATTTTTAAATTATAGAATATGTTAAAAAAGATTTAAGGGTTAAAATTTATCTTTTTTGGTGGGCCCACTAGGACTCGAACCTAGGACAACTCCGTTATGAGCGGAGGGCTCTAACCAACTGAGCTATGGGCCCGGATAAAGCGTTTATACACATAGATTTAAAGTCTTACAAACTAGTTTTTATCCAAAAAGCTCTTTAAAAGTTTTGCTCTAGTTGGATGCTTGAGTTTTCTGAGTGCTTTTGCTTCTATCTGTCTGATTCTCTCCCTTGTAACTGAGAACTGTTGCCCAACCTCCTCAAGCGTATGATCTGAATTCATTCCAATGCCAAATCTCATTCGCAACACTCTCTCTTCACGAGGAGTTAAAGAAGACAATATTTTTGTTGTTGTTTGTCTGAGATTAGAATGAATTGCAGCATCAATTGGTATTACTGCATTTTCGTCTTGGATAAAATCACCTAAATGACTATCTTCCTCATCTCCAACTGGGGTTTCAAGACTTACTGGCTCTTTAGCAATCTTTAATACTTTTCTTACTTTCTCAAGAGGCATATTCAACTTTTTCGATATTTCCTCAGGTGTAGGCTCTCTTCCAATTTCGTTTAAAAGAAGTCTTTGCGTTCTTACAATTTTATTGATTGTTTCAATCATATGCACTGGAATACGAATTGTTCTAGCTTGATCCGCTATTGATCGAGTAATCGCTTGTCTGATCCACCATGTAGCGTATGTTGAGAACTTATAACCCCGCCTATATTCAAATTTATCGACAGCTTTCATTAAGCCAATATTTCCTTCTTGTATCAAGTCCAAGAATTGTAAACCTCTATTAGTATATTTTTTAGCAATAGAAATAACTAAACGAAGGTTTGCCTCAATCATTTCTTTTTTTGCAATACTAGATTCTCTTTCACCTTTTTGTACATTGCTTACAATTCTTTTAAATTCGTTTAGAGTTAAGCCTATATTACTTGCAGCAGCTCTAACCTCATTCATAATATTTTTAATATTATTTTTTTCTTGTTTAACAAATTTTTCCCAACCGGAAAGCCTAGTGATCTTCCTAAGCCAATATGGGTTATTTTCATTTCCAATATATTTATCAAGAAACTCATCCCTAGAAATTTTGTATTGTACGGCAAGCCTCAATAATTTTCCTTCTAAAGATACAATATCCTTATTAATTACATATAATTTATTAATTAATTCCTCTATTTTGTTTGTATTAATCTGTAATCCTTTGATTAATTCAACAACAATAGCTTTAGATGTTTGATAGCTTTTTTCAGACCTTGAAGGAAATTCTTTACCCTTTTCCTGAAATGCAATTTTATCCTTTTGTAGCTTTTGTAACTTTTTAAAACTTTTATTTAATTTTTTAAATGTTTCAAGGATCTGAGGCTTGAGCTCTTCTTCCATTATTGCAATTGAAACATTCAATTCATCATCGGCATCTTCGTATTCCTCTATAACTTGATCTGCAGAAGTTTCAATCATTGGCTCCGTATCATCACCGTAAGTAGAAGATTTTTTTTCAGCCTCTTTTCTTTTTCTAATTTCTTCTTTTTCTTCTTGTTCTTTTCTTTTTTTTGCTTCTTTTATTTTTTTGCTTAGTTCTTTTTTATTTGGAGATTCCTCAAACAATGACTCAAGATCAATAACTTCTCTTAACGTTATTTTTTCAGCAATTATATCATCTCTCCAATCAAGTATAGCCTGCAGCGTGAGTGGGCTTTCACATAGTCCAGAAATCATTGCTTCTTGACCAGCTTCAATTCGTTTGGCTATCGCAATTTCGCCCTCACGAGATAGTAGATCAACTGTTCCCATTTCTCTGAGATATAATTTAACTGGATCATCTGTTTTTTCTGTCCCAGATTTTGCTGAAGGTGACTCATCATCTTTGTCGTCATCATTATCGGAATCGTCAGAGTCAATAATATCAAATCCAACTTGAGACAGCTTCGTTGTATATTGTTCAATCTGTTCAGAGGTAAATTTATCTTCAGGAAAAGATTTTTTAATTAATTCGTGGGTGAGATAACCATCTTTTTTACCTTGCTTAATAAGTTTTTTTATTATTGATTTTTCTAGATCTAAGACAGGACCATCTTGATCATTTGATTGCGACTGTAAGCTTTCAGCTTCAGCTTTTACCTGCTTTTTTTTTCTACCTCTTTTCTTCATTTTAGTTTTTACTTATGCTTTCTTTTTTTATTCTCATAAAATTTTCAAAGCTCTTTTCGTCCATATTTTCCTCTAGGTCATTTAGAGCAATGTCTAGGTCACTTTCTTCAATTAAATTTTTATGTAAGTCTAATAGACCGGTAAAGCTTCTTTCTACCTCTACCTTTTCATTCTTAATTATAGAGCTATAAGTGCTTAGTAGCTTTGGTTGAAATATATATGTAATCTCCTGATTTAATCCCTTATCGATTAAATAAGACTTTAAATCAAAGTTTTCAAGCTCTTTATCAACATTAGAAGCTGAGAATTCAAGGATTTCAGATACCAATGATGACAAATTGAGATCATTAAAGTGAATTTTTCCTAGTTCTTCTGAGTACTTTGCAATCAAGAACGGATTCTCAATTAAGCAGATTAGTATGATTTTCTCACGAACGACAGAATCATGACTTTGCTTTTTTACTCTGTCACTAGCAAACATTTCACTAGAAATCCTATTTTTTTTCCTTTGATATTTTACATCGTAGGTAATATTCCTATTAAATTTTAGTTCACTTAATTTATCGTTAAAAAATTTGTTATAATATTCACGTACTGTTTTGTTATTTATTTTGTTTGTAATTATTCTTATCCTTTTTTCAAAACCAGCTTTTTTTTCGGGTATAGAAATATCTTCTTTTTCAAGTTCTGTATCCCATATAAATTCAGATAATGATAAAGAATTATCAATAACATCTTGCAAGCTTGATGGGCTATTCTTTTTTAAATAATCATCTGGATCATAATCTTTAGGCAATAAACAAAACCGAAGTGAATGATCAGGCATTAAATTATTCAATGCAAGTAATGCAACTCTTTGTGCTGCTTTTTGACCAGCTTCATCTCCATCAAACATGATTATAGGGTTTTGACAAACTTTCCAAGCTCGTTCAAGTTGGTAACTTGTAAGCGCTGTACCTAATGGTGCTACAGATGATTTAAAGTTATTTTGATATAGTGTGATAACATCCATATATCCTTCAACAATAATTAAATTTCTTGGTTTTCTATTGTCTTCAATTGCAAGATTTAAATTATAAAGTTGAAAACTTTTTTTGAAAATTGGACTATCTGATGAATTTATATATTTTATGTTGGAATTATCTAGGGCTCTTCCTCCAAAAGCAATTACGTTTGATTTATAATCTTTAATTGGAAACATAAATCGATTACGAAAGAAATCATAAAATTCATCTTTTTTCTTATTTGATTTTTTAATTAGACCGATAGAGATTGCGTCATCAATGTTTAATCCTTTTTTTTTAAAATGGTTATATAAATTATTATTTCCATTACCAGAATAGCCTAATTCAAATTTTTGAATTATGTTCTCATCAATTGATCTTTTATCAATATACTTTTGAGCTTCTGAACTAGCTTTTAGTTGGTTCTTAAAATAATTGTTTGCTTCGTTAATTATTTTTTTTAAGCTTGAAAAATCTTTTTCTACATAATTTGGATCTCTAATGATACCAGTTTCAGGATTCAGACCTGCTTGGTTTGCTAAATATTCAATTGACTCCGGATAAGACATATTTTTATGTTTCATTAAAAAAGAGAATATATCGCCATGCTCAGCACTACTGAAACAATGAAAGAATTCTTTTTCATCGTTGACAGTGAATGAAGGTGTTTTTTCATTTTTAAAAGGACTTAGCCCAACAAACTCGTTTCCTCTTTGAGTAAGTTTTACAAACTTTCCAACAACATCTGAAACACGTAATCTTGATTTAATTTCTCCAATAAACTGTTTTGAATATCTAGGCATAAATAAAATATATTACTTGAACTTAGTTAGAAATAACTATCAAGTATCTATAAATTTTGAAGTTTTTCCTTTATTATTTTACTTGCTAAAGAAATATCAAGAGCAGGTGAACTATTTTCCTTCAAATACTTTATCACTTTTCCTATTTCCTTCAGTGATTTTGCTTCAGTTGCACCAATCGCTTCTTCACAAGCTACTACAGTCTCTTCCTCACCAAGTTGCTTAGGAAGAAACTCACTAATAATATCAATCTCGCTATTTTCTTTCTGAACAAGTTCATCTCGTCCAGCTTTTTTAAACATATCAATCGAATCATTTCTTTGCTTAACCATTTTTTTGAGAAGACTAATAACCGTATCATCTGAAATAGTAGAATCTTCCCCTGAGGATCGACTTGCAATTTCTTTATCTTTAATAGCGGCTAGTACTAGTCTTAATGTATGGATTCTCTCTTTATCCCCATTTTTGAGAGCATTAGATAATTCGGTTGTGATGTTTTCTTTCATTTGAAATAAACATAAAATTTACATCATCAGATATATTGTGGCAATAATAGATCTAATATTTATTATCTTATCTAACTATTGCATGAATTCCCCATTTGCACTAGATTTCTATAAATCTAGAATCACTACATATGGCCAATGCGAATAGGTTGAAAAAAGATCACTCAACAACTCGACCTAAACCTATTGATGGTCAACTTGTTCTAGAAGATGGCTCCCGATTTAATGGACTAAAAATTGGTTCTCCTAATATGGGAATAGGAGAAGTTTGTTTTAATACCTCAATGACAGGCTATCAGGAAATAATAACTGACCCTTCTTATGCAGGACAAATTATCAATTTTACTTTTCCTCACATTGGTAATGTAGGCACAAATCTTGATGATAATGAGTCAAGAAAACCTTATGCGAAAGGAATCATAATTAACTGTGATATCTCTGATCCATCAAACTATAGATCCATCCTTCATCTTGACGCGTGGCTTAAAAAAAACAATGTACCAGGTATTTGCAATATTGATACAAGACTAATTACGAATAGAATCCGTTCTAAAGGTGCTCCGAAAGGTGGTATTGTCGAAGGTCCAATAAACAGTAAAAAGACTGCATCTTGTTTAAAGGAAATAAAAAAATGGAAAGGACTTAATGGACTTGATCTAGCTATCGATGTGTCACGCAAAGATATAAAAATTTATAAAACAAATAAAAATTCAAAACTAAAAGTAGTAGCAATAGATTATGGAATTAAGAAAAATATATTAAATTGCTTATTAGATCTAAATTTAGAGGTTATTTTAGTTCCAGCAAAAACTTCTGTAGATAAGATTCTTTCTTATAGTCCTAATGGTATTTTTCTTTCGAACGGTCCAGGTGATCCGAAAGCAACGGGGAGATACGCTATTCCAATTATAAAAAAACTAATCAAATCAAAGATCCCATTATTTGGAATATGTCTTGGTCATCAACTTATTTCTCTGGCATTAGGGGCAAAGACAAAAAAAATGTTCCAAGGTCACAGAGGGGCTAATCATCCTGTAAAAAATCTTGAAACAGAAAAAGTAGAAATCACATCTCAAAATCATGGTTTTGAGGTAACTGAAAAATCTATTCCAAAAGATGTAAAAATAACTCATAAATCACTGTTCGATGGAAGTGTTGAAGGCATAAGAAAAGGAAGGAATATATTTGCAGTCCAATATCATCCAGAAGCAAGCCCAGGACCGCACGATAGTCATTATCTTTTTCAAGAATTTAAAAAAATGATTAGAGAAAATGCCTAAGAGAAAGGACATAAAATCTATTTTAATTGTTGGAGCTGGTCCAATAATAATTGGACAAGCATGCGAGTTCGATTATTCAGGAACACAGGCATGTAAGGCATTACGAGAAGAGGGGTATAGAGTAATTTTAATTAATTCTAATCCTGCAACTATAATGACTGACCCTGATACTGCTGATGTAGTATACATCGAACCAATCACTCCTGAGATTGTCGCAAAAATAATTAAGAAAGAAAAACCCGATGTACTTTTGCCAACAATGGGTGGTCAGACAGCATTAAACATAGCAATTGAACTTTCGAAAAATGGGACATTAAGAAAGTACAAAGTTGAATTAATCGGAGCAAATCTTAAAGCAATCAAAAAAGCAGAGGAAAGGGAAAGTTTCTATAAAGCCATGACTAAGATTGGCTTGGAATGCCCAAGAGCAGAAATTGCTAGAAATTTTAAAGAAGCAAAAAAAGCCCTAAAGAAAATTGGATTACCCGTCATCATAAGACCATCGTTTACACTTGGAGGTACAGGTGGAGGGATAGCAACTACCGAGAAACAGTTCGAAGAAATTGCAAATTCCGGACTTTATAACTCACCGATAAATGAAATTTTAATTGAAGAGTCTGTAGCTGGATGGAAAGAATTCGAAATGGAAGTTGTGAGAGACAAAAATGACAATTGTATAATCATATGCTCAATTGAAAATGTAGACCCTATGGGAGTCCATACAGGTGATTCAATAACAATAGCTCCTGCACTTACTTTAACTGATAAAGAATATCAAATTATGAGAAACGCATCTATTGCATGTCTGAGAGAAATTGGTGTTGAAACTGGAGGCTCTAATGTTCAATTTGCTGTCAACCCAAAAAATGGAAGGCTTGTAATTATTGAAATGAACCCAAGAGTATCTAGATCTTCTGCTTTAGCTTCTAAGGCGACAGGTTTTCCAATTGCCAAAGTTGCCGCTAAATTGGCAGTTGGGTACACATTAGATGAACTTACTAACGAAATTACAAAAGTCACACCTGCATCGTTTGAGCCAACAATTGACTATGTGGTTACAAAAATTCCAAGATTTACCTTTGAAAAATTTCAATTAACGCAACCTTTATTATCAAGTTCAATGAAATCTGTTGGTGAAGTCATGGCTATTGGAAGGTCATTTCCAGAGTCATTGCAAAAAGCAATGAGGTCGCTTGAAACTGGTTTAGACGGCTTAGACGAAGTAACTGTAAGTATGAATAAAAAAAAGCTCACAAAGAAAAATATTTTATCTGAACTTAAGAAACCTCTTGCAGATAAACTATTATTAGTGGCACAGGCACTACGTTTTGGATTAGATATAGTTCAAATTCATAAGTCCTCAAAAGTTGATCCTTGGTTTATAGGCCAAATAAAAAGCATAGTTGATATGGAAAAAACCCTAAAAAAAGGATTGCCACGAAACGCTATAGATTTGCTTAGAATAAAATCTTTGGGATTTTCAGACAAAAAAATATCACAGCTTTGTAATACTAAGGAAGAGAAAATTTTTGATATGCGTGTCAAAAACAAAATTTTTCCTGACTTTAAAAGAATAGATACCTGTGCTGCTGAGTTTGAAGCTAAGACTCCATACATGTACTCAACTTACGCTAAAAATTCTTTAAATAGTGATGCATGCGAATCCAGTCCAACAAGTAAAAAAAAGGTAATTATTCTTGGAAGCGGTCCAAATAGAATTGGACAAGGTGTTGAATTTGATTATTGCTGCTGTCATGCATCATTTGCCCTAAAAGAATTAAAATATGAGACAATCATGATAAACTGTAATCCGGAGACAGTCTCTACCGATCCAGATACCAGTGACAGACTTTATTTTGAACCCCTTACGAATGAAAATGTATATGAAATTATTAGAAAGGAAAAAAGCAAAGGAAATCTTTTAGGGGTTATTGTTCAATTCGGCGGTCAGACGCCTCTTAAGTTGTCTGACTATTTAAATAAAATGAATATACCAATTTTGGGTACTTCAACTGAGTCGATAGACACTGCTGAGGATAGAGAAAAATTTAAAAAGATTTCTGAAAACTTAAATCTATTGCAACCAGCAAATGGTATCGCGTATTCTGAAAAAGAAGCAAACTCAGTAATTAAGAAAATAGGTTTTCCAGCAGTGATAAGGCCATCATATGTATTAGGCGGAAGAGCTATGGAAATTGTTCACAATGAAGATGAATTAAAAAAATACTTCAAAGAAGCTGTAGTAGTTAGTGGTAAAAGCCCTGTTCTAATTGATCACTATTTGAAAGACTCTATTGAAGTAGATGTCGATGCTGTATCTGATGGAAAAAAAGTCATTATTGCAGGTATTATGGAACATATTGAGGAAGCAGGAATCCATTCTGGTGACTCGACATGCACGTTGCCTCCCTACTCATTGTCGGAAAAAATCATTAAAGATATAGAAAAGCAGACCAAAAAATTAGCCATTGCGCTAAAGGTGAAGGGCTTACTAAATATACAATTTGCAATTCAAAATAATAATATATTTTTACTTGAAGTTAACCCTAGAAGCAGTCGAACTGTTCCGTTTGTAGCTAAAGCCACAGGTAATCCAATTGTAAAAATAGCACTCAGTGCAGCAATGGGAAAACCGTTGAATAAAGATAAATTTAAGAATGGTAAAACTAATTGTATCTCAATTAAAGAACCTGTATTTCCTTTTAAACGTTTTCCTAATGTTGATACCATCTTAGGCCCTGAAATGAAATCTACTGGGGAGGTAATGGCCATCGATAGGTCATTTGAGTCAGCTTTTATTAAATGTCAGTTAGCTTCCTCTAACCCTCTTCCAAGGAAAGGTTCTTTATTCGTATCTGTAAAAGATTCTGATAAACCAAAAATACTTCCAATTATAAGATCCTTTCAAAAATTAGGATTTCAAGTGAATGCGACTGCAGGAACAGCTGATTATTTAATTGAGGGTGGTGTTAAGGTTAAGAAAATTAACAAGGTTTCTCAAGGATCACCTCATATTGTTGAAGAGTTAATTGATGACAAAGTTGATATAATAATAAATACAACTGAAGGAAGAAAATCAATTAATGACTCCTTTGGCATAAGAAGAACTGCTCTCATGAAAAGTTTGCCATACTTTCTCACGGTATCTGGTGCAAGGGCTGCAATTAATTCAATTAAAGAATTAAGAAATAATGAATTAGAAGTTAACCCTATAACTAAATTTCACTAATCTAGAGGAACAGTACCTAGTTTCTTTGTATTTTTTATGACAAAAGCTGTTTTGACACTCAAAATATTTTCATTCGAAGTCACATGTGTTGTTAAGAAATTATTAAATTCATTCATATTTTTCACCACACATTTAAGAATAAAATCTATTTCACCGTTTAGCATAAAACATTCTCTAATAGGCTCCCAACCCCAGACCAGCTTTTCAAAAGATCCTAGACTTTCTTCATTTTGATTTTTTAAACTCACAAATATCCATGCTACTAGGTCATATCCAAGCTTTGATGGATCTAGATTTGCACGAAAACCATCAATATACCCATTATCTTCTAAGTCTCTTACTCTTCTTAGTGTAGGTGGTGGGGACATTTCAATTTTTTTAGATAGATCTAGATTTGAAATTCTTCCTTCATCTTGAAGTATTCGAAGTATTTTTAGATCAACGCTATCAATTTCTTTTTTTACCATCAGTCTACTGGCCACTCTGTTTCAAAAGTAACATAATTTAATTGCAAGCAGCGTCTTTCTTTTTTAATTTTTTTCTTTTCAAGTCCATGCCAAGAGTTTTCTTCTGAAGTAAAAATATAACCTGTATTATTTTTATAAGGTAGAGTTTTAGCAACTTTCAAATCCGGAGTATAAAAGTCTGTTCCTAAATTTTCATTTTCTCCGTATCTGTTTACAAACAAAATTGATGACATTAATTTTTCCTTAATGTCACAGTGAGGTTCAAGCCAAAATCCATCTCGATCGGCAATGACTTCTAATCTAACATAAGAATTCTTTAGATCTCTATTGATTAGATTAGAAATGAAATTAGTACATTCTTTTGATTGCATTTCTTTTACCAATCCAGTTAATTCAGAATATTCCTCTGCATTATCTTTATTAATAAATATTCTTAACTTACTAAGTAAGTTATCCCCTGTTTTATCTCCTGCTCTTGTACCATCGAAAATAACTTTACCTTCGGGAAAATTAATAGAATAAATTTCATCTATTGCTTTTTCTGAAAGAGGATTATTAATTGTCCAATGATTAAAAGGTACATTGGAATGTGATAAATTATTTTTCAAAGCATTGATTAATGTCATGCTTTTTTATTATACCTTTTTTCAATCATTCTGGCTACTTGCAAGGTCTCATTTTCATATGAATTTGTAAAGTCTTCGAGTTTTTCTCCTAAAAGCCTTGCGTAATTTTTTTTCAATAGCATCGTAATAAATTTTTCTATTCTGTTATTTTTTTTTAAGCTTGGAAGTCTAAAAATATATACTGGTTTTGTTGAAGATATAGACTCTGAAATTATTGAAACAGAGTCAGCTGTACAAATAAGATATTTAGAAAACTTCATTAAGGCCAAATAAGGATTACCTTCGCCGTTCCAAATAATATTCTGATCCAAAAAGCGTTCTTTCAGGTATTCGATAATAAATTGATCAGTTCTTCTTGAAAATAAAATGTATAACTGAATGTCATTATTTTTAATAATTTTATCAACTTGATCAGCTAATACCTTAACAACAGAAATATCGAAGCGATAGTTTCGGTTTTGACCACCTAAGAAAATTGCACAAATAGGTTTTTCTATTTTTGAGAATTGAGCTGCATAAATCTCAGCCTCTTTGCTCAGTAGACTTTTGTTTATATGATTAAGTGCCAAATCAGTTTGAAGTACGTTTTTACCTTTTAAGTCATCATGCGCTGGAGCGACAACCAAATCAAAATGAGCTGGGTTGATTTTTGGATTTTGTATATGAATTGAAAAGACTTTATTTTTTAATGATTTTTTGAGATGTAAAGATGCATAAATAGATCTCTTGCCACATGATATAATAATATCTGGAGGAATATTACTTTCTAAGCTTATTTGTCTGTAATTATTAAATATAATTTTAAATGGTGGCAATATTCCCGCTGGAAGCTTATTCCAAGGAAATTTTAAATCTATTGTCTTTTGCTCAAAATTTAAATTAAGAGCATCTGCAAGGCCTTTGACCTGACTGATCATTCCTGCTGATCCATCTGTTAGGCACCACGCTCTCAAATTCTTGAAATTGGTCATTTAATAACTATCTATGTTGAATACAAAAGTTCTTTAATTACTAGAAGATAATATATAGATTATAAAAATTAAATGCATTCAAAAGTTCTAATAATAGGTTCAGGTCCCGCAGGATATACTGCTGCAATATATGCGGCAAGGGCTATGCTCGAGCCGACTTTAGTTCAAGGTTTGCAGCCAGGTGGGCAACTTACTATAACAACTGATGTTGAAAACTATCCTGGGTACGGGGATGTAATACAAGGTCCATGGTTAATGGAACAAATGCAAGAACAAGCAAAAAATGTTGGAACAAATATTATAAATGACATTATAAAAAGTGTAGACTTTAAATGTAAGCCATTTAAGGCTATTAGTGAGTCGGGAACTGAGTATACTGCGGACTCAGTGATCATCTCAACAGGAGCTCAAGCAAGATGGCTTGGATTAGACTCTGAAAAAAAATTTCAAGGATATGGCGTTTCAGCTTGTGCAACTTGTGATGGCTTCTTTTTTAAGGAAAAAAAGGTAGCAGTCATCGGCGGTGGTAATTCAGCTGTTGAGGAAGCTTTATATTTAACAAATTTTGCATCTAAAGTGTACCTTGTTCATAGGCGTGATGAACTTCGAGCAGAAAAGATTCTTCAAGATAGATTATTTAAAAATGAAAAAGTTGAATGTGTGTGGGATAGCGAACTAAAAGAAATAGTTGGCGATGAAGATCCTCTAAATGTAAAAAGTATAAAAATTAAAAACACAAAAACTAACGAAACCAGTAGTATCGAGCTTGACGGTGTATTTGTTGCTATAGGGCATGATCCAGCTACTCAAATTTTTAGGGACCAAGTCGAAATGGATGAAGATGGATATATAATTACAAAACCTGACTCAACACTTACAAACGTTGAAGGTGTATATGCAGCAGGAGATGTAAAGGATAAAATTTATCGTCAGGCGGTTACTGCAGCTGGTATGGGTTGTATGGCAGCGCTTGAGGCAGAAAAATACCTAGCTGAATTATCTTAATTTATTAAGAAAATCTCTCATTCGAATGCATGCATTTTTTAAGTTTTCGTCTGAAGTTGCATAAGAAATTCTAAAATAGCCCTCCAAACCAAAAGCTGAACCTTGAACAACAGCAACTCCTGCATGCTCTAATAATGATGTCGTAAATTCTTCATCATTATTAATTTTGTTATTCGACTCATCAACTTTACCAATTACTCCTTTACATGATGGAAAAACATAAAATGCACCTTCAGGTACTCTACAAGTAATTCCATTCATACTAGTGAATTCATTGATTAGAAAATCACGTCTACCTTTAAATACTTTAGCTCTTTCGGCAATGAATGAATTATCTCCATTTAAGGCTTCAACTGCTGCAGCTTGACTGATAGATGTTGGATTGCTTGTTGATTGAGACTGAAGCTTGCCCATGGCTTTAATTAAGCTGGCATTTCCTCCCGCATAACCAATTCTCCAGCCTGTCATAGCATACGCCTTACTAACTCCGTTCAATGTTAATATTCTCTCTTTAAGTTCTGGAGCAATGCTTGCAAAAGTATGAAATTCATTATCATCATATATAAGATGTTCATATAAATCGTCTGTCATTATGTTCACGTGTGGATATTTTTTTAAAATATTTGCAAGTTCTAAAAGTTCATTCTTTGTATAACAGGAACCAGTAGGATTTGATGGTGAATTAAGAATAAACCATTTGGTTGATTGATTGATTGTGTTTTCAAGTTGTTGTGGGGTTATTTTAAATCCTGACTCTTCACCACATTGAACAAAAATAGGTTTTCCATTGAAATAATTAACAACGTCAGGGTAAGTTACCCAATAAGGAGCTGGAATAATTACTTCATCTGAATCATTTAAGGAGACAGCAAATGCATTAAAAATAATTTGCTTTCCTCCTGTACCAACAGAGATTTCATCAAGCTCGTAATCTAAATTATTTTCTCTTTTAAATTTTGCTTTGATTGCTTTCTTCAGTTCTGGAGTTCCATCAACAGGGGTATATTTTGTATCTCCATCCTTTATCGCTTGAATAGCAGCTTTTTTAATATTTTCTGGAGTATCAAAATCAGGTTCACCCGCTCCTAAACCTATGATATCCTTTCCTGCAGCCTTTAATTCACGAGCTTTTTGGGTCACTGCCATGGTGGCCGATGGCTTAATTCTTTTTATACTGTGTGATAGTTCTACCACTGCTTATCCCCAGAATTTGTTATTTATACAATCAGCTATTATATTAAATTAGATTAATACACAATTTATATTCTAACTAATTAATAAATTAATGCCAAATTCTGAAGTTCTTAAAGTTACATCTGAATACAAACCTGCTGGAGATCAGCCTCAAGCAATTGAAGAGATTGTTAAAAGCATTAAAGGCAATGAGATGGAACAAGTTTTGCTTGGAGTAACTGGATCAGGCAAAACTTTCACGATGGCTAAAATTATAGAAAAACTTCAAAGGCCAACTCTAATACTTGCTCCAAATAAAACTTTAGCTGCACAATTATATGGTGAAATGAAGTCATTCTTTCCAGACAATGCTGTTGAATATTTTGTATCTTATTATGACTATTATATACCTGAAGCATACGTACCGAGGTCAAATACTTACATAGAAAAAGAAGCATCGATAAATGAACAAATCGATCGAATGAGACACTCAGCAACTCAATCCTTACTTGAGAGAAAAGATGTTGTAATTGTTGCAAGTGTTTCATGTATTTATGGAATAGGTTCTGTTGAAACGTATAGATCAATGACTATTCGATTAGAAAAAAATCAAAAGATTGGACGAAATGAAATTATTCAAAAACTCATCACGCTTCAATATAACCGAAACGACACAGATTTTCATAGAGGCACATTTAGAGTGCGTGGAGACTTGATTGAGGTTTTTCCATCCCATTACGAAGATCGCGCGTGGAAATTATCATTATTCGGAGATGATCTCGAGTCGATAAGCGAATTTGATCCATTGACTGGAAAAAAGACAGCTGAGTTAGAAACTATAAAAATTTATGCAAACAGTCACTACGTCACTCCAAGGCCAACACTTGATACTGCCATAAAACAAATACGAAAAGATTTAGAAGTAAGGATTCCTGAATTTAAAAAAGAAAATAAATTAATAGAGGCTCAGCGAATAGAAGAAAGAACAAGGTTTGATTTAGAAATGATTGAAGCAACGGGTAGTTGTCCAGGTATTGAGAATTATTCAAGATATCTCTCTGGAAGAAATCCAGGCGAACCGCCTCCAACACTTTTTGAATACTTGCCTGACAATGCACTCCTTTTTGTTGATGAAAGTCATGTCACAGTACCTCAATTAGAAGGCATGTATAAAGGTGACCGAAGCAGAAAAACAACACTGTCAGAATATGGCTTTAGATTACCATCTTGCTTAGATAACAGACCATTGAAGTTTGAGGAATGGGAAATGATGCGCCCTCAAAGTTTATTCATTTCTGCTACTCCAGGACCATGGGAAATGCAAAAAACTCAAGGGGTATTTACTGAACAAATAATAAGGCCAACAGGGTTGATTGATCCAGAGGTTGAAATAAGGCCTGCGAAAACTCAAGTAGAAGATTTAATATCAGAATGTAAAAAAATTATTGATCTTAAATACCGAGTATTAGTGACAACACTTACTAAACGCATGGCTGAGGACTTGTCAGAATATATGCATGAAAACGGAATAAAAGTAAAATATATGCATTCAGATATTGATACATTAGAAAGGATTGAAATCATCCGTGACCTAAGAAAGGGACTATTTGACGTCTTAGTGGGTATCAATTTACTTAGAGAAGGTTTGGATATACCTGAATGTGCTTTAGTCGCAATATTAGATGCTGATAAAGAAGGCTTCTTAAGATCGGAGAGATCATTGGTACAGACAATCGGTAGAGCGGCACGGAATGTAGATGGAAGAGTAATACTGTATGCTGATAAAGAAACAGAAAGTATAAAAAAAGCAATAAGTGAGACTGACAGAAGAAGAGATATACAAAAGCAATACAACAAAGAAAATAATATTACACCTGAAACTATAAAGAGGGATATTAGTGATATTCTTGAAAGTATTTATGAAAATGATCGTGTAAACGTTGATTTGAAGAGTACAGAAAAACATCTCGTCGGAAATAATCTAAAAAAACATCTTGAGGAACTTAAGAAAAATATGACAGATTTTGCTGATGATCTCAATTTTGAAGAAGCTGCTAAGTTAAGAGATGAGATAAAAAGGCTTGAGAATAATGAATTAGAGTTACCATCTAACAGCAATATAGTTTATAAAAAAAATAAAAGGAAAAAAAGAAAGTACTTTACTTAATGTTTATAGATTTCTGCATACTGTTAATAGGATTATCTCTTCTTTTATACAGTGCAGATAAAATGATTGAGTCGGCTGACGCAATTGCTAAAAAGTTCAATTTATCCCCAGTATTAATAGGTTTAACAATTGTAGCGTTTGGTACATCAGCACCTGAATTAGTTATAACTCTATTTGCTGCAACAAAGATTGTTCCAGCTACTGATGCCATTACCGGAAATATTATAGGATCTAATATTGCAAATATTTTACTAATTTTAGGAACTTCAGCATTTTTTTTCAAAATTAATCTAGATAAATTAGGCACCAAGGATATTATTTTTTTACTTCTAATATCTTTATACTTCGCGCTCTTATTTTATATTAGCCAAACAGTCTCTCTCATTCACACAATCGGCTATTTAGTTTTAACTTTGTTCTTTATCAATTTTCTTCGTAATTATAAATCCTCAGATCAAAATGAAGAACAAAAAATTTTTGGAAGATACACTTATTTAATTTTACTAAGTGCCTTCATAGGCATTTTTATCGGTGGGAAAATTTTTTTAGACAGCTCACTGAATATTTTTCAAACGTTAGGAGTTAACGAGGTACTAATAGGTATTTTTGTTCTGGCCATTGGTACATCCTTGCCTGAATTGATAACTGTTATTATTTCTTACTTAAAAAAGAAGGGCTCTATAGGTATTGGTAATGTTATTGGCAGTAACATTATGAACATACTGTTTGTTTTCCTACCAGGGGTTATAATTGTTCAACTTAGAGGGCTTGAATATTCTCTAAAAAATATAGATGTATTTCATATATATATTTTAATATTAGTAACTTTGATGATAGCTATTATGGCAATTTTAAGAATTCAAATGAGAAAAATACATTCTGCTTTTTTCTTGATTAGTTACTTTTTATATCTTGGGTATTCTTTTATATTATGAAAAAAACAATATTAATTACAGGCGGTTCCCAAAGAATTGGTAGATCAATTGCACTATTTCTTAGAGATTCTCATTATAATTTTATAATACACTATAATAAGTCATCAAAAGCAGCCAGAGAATTGAAAAATATTATTAATAGTAACGGGCGCGATTGTGAAATAGTGAAAACTGATTTGTCTAAAATATCTGATGTTAAAAATATAATTAAAAGAAGTAAAAAATTTTTTGGACCAATACATGCAATTGTTAATAACGCCTCCTTGTTCATCAATGATAATATTGAAAATTTAAATGATAAACTTTGGTATGATCATATGAATATAAACTTATACGCCCCTCTAATAATATCTAAAGAATTTAATAAACAACTTCCAAAAAAGAGCTTAGGGCATATCATAAATATATTGGATCAAAATGTAGTTAACCCAGATACATCGTTTTTTTCCTACTCCATTTCAAAATCTGCTTTACTATCTGCAACTACAATCATGGCAAAATCATTTGCTCCTAACATTAGGGTTAATGCGATTGGCCCAGGCCCGACACTTAAAAATATTCATCAATCAAAAAAACATTTTGATAAATCGATCAAAAATACTTTACTTAAAATAGGTTCACCACCAGAGGAGATTGCCAGAGCAGTTAAATTTCTTCTTGAATCAAAATCAATTACAGGTCAATTTATAGCTGTAGATGGTGGGGAACATTTATCATGACAGCAAGGAATATTCTTAAATTAAGTGAATTAAGGTCAGAAACAGATTTGATCAATCCAAATTCTGGTTACGATTTAATCTTTTTAAATGATTTTATGATCGATGCAAATATTGGGGTATACAAACACGAGAAAATAAAGAGCCAACCACTCCGCATAAACATAATTGCTAAAGTTAAAAATCCAAAAAAAATAAATGATGATAAATTGTACAGTGTTGTTTGTTATAATCAGATTTCAAAAAAAATTAAAAAAATTATTAAATCTGGTCATACAATTTTACTAGAAAAACTTGCTGAAAAAATATTTCAGGAGTGTTTTAAAAACAAAAGAATTCAAACTATGAAGATAAGACTTGAAAAACTTGATGCAATTCAAGAAGCTGAAAGCGCAGGCATCGAAGTTGAACGCTCTCGTTCAGAATAATGAATAATCTTGAGAATATTAAAGAAATAGTTGACCAATCCCCCACTTCTTCCGGTATTTATAAAATGCTTAATGAAAAAGAAGAGATTATGTATATTGGCAAAGCAAAAAATCTCCAAAATAGACTTAAAAGCTATCTAAACACTAACAATCTCTCAAATCGAATCAGAAGGATGGTTAGTAGAATATCAAATATTGAAGTAATTATTACTGAGACAGAAAAAGAAGCTTTGTTGCTTGAGGCAAATTTAATAAAAAAACTTAAACCTCCTTTTAATATACTTTTACGAGATGATAAATCATTTCCTTATATTTTTATTAATCATGAACAAGAATTTCCACAAATTTCAAAACATAGAGGAAAACAAAAATATAAGGGAAAATACTTTGGTCCGTTCGCAACAATTAATTCACTAAATTATACTTTGAAAATATTACAGAAAGTTTTTCTACTAAGGTCGTGCGATGATACTATTTTTCAAAATAGATCTAAACCATGTCTTCTTTATCAAATTGAAAGGTGCAGTGGTCCCTGTGTTGATTATACATTAAGTAAAAAAGAGTATTTACAAAGTGTTAAGAATGCTGAGCACTTTCTTTCAGGTCAACATAGCAATTTACAAGAGCAGTTATCTTCTAAAATGGATGAAGAAAGTAAAAGTCTTAATTATGAAAAAGCAGCTAGCTATAGAGATAAGATAGTTGCACTAACCCAGATTCAAAGTCAGCAAAACATAAATCTTTACGATATAAAAAATACTGACGTGATTTCAATTTCAAGAAAAGGAAATAAATCATGTGTTCAAGTATTTATTTATAGGTCAGGTCAAAATTGGGGAAATAGATCTTATTTTCCAAAACATAGCGATGAAGTAGAAACTTATGAGATCCTAGAGCGTTTTATTGTTGATTTTTATACAAGATATTCCCCTCCAAAAAATGTATTGTTAAACTTACCTATAAAGAATTCATCTCTTATCGAAACATCTCTTAAATCCATTTATAATTACAAGACATCTTTTTTTGTCCCTAAAAAAGGAAAAAAATTAGATATAGTGAATTATGCGTGTAGAAACTCAGAACTAGCACTTAAAAATCACATTGCACAGTCTCACTCTGACAAAGAGAATCTGAGCCAACTTTCAAAAGTACTCAATATGACTAAAAAAATAAAAAGAGTTGAAGCCTATGACAACAGTCATCTATCGGGCAAAAATGCAGTTGGTGCAATGATTGTTTACTCTGAAGAAGGGTTTGAAAAAAAATCATACAGAAAATTTAATATAGACTCATCAAAAGTAAAACTTGGTGATGATTACGGAATGATGAGACACGTCCTTGAAAGAAGATTTTCAAAAGAAGCAATCAAAAATTCTAAGAAATATGAAAAATTGCCTGATTTATTGGTTATTGATGGAGGTAAAGGCCACTACGATTTAGCTAAAGAAATCTTAGAAACTAAAGGTTTAAATGAAACGGAACTAATATCAATATTTAAGGGTGAGGGAAGAAAAGAGTCATTAGATCAAATAATATATAAAAATAAAAAAAACTTTATCGACAAAAATACTCCCTCCTTTTTCTTTATTCAGAGAATTAGAGATGAGTCACATCGCTACGCAATAGGGGCACATAAAGCAAAAAGAAAGAGGGAAATGCATGCCTCAGAACTAGAACCGATAGAAGGTTTAGGACGAAGCAGAAGAAAATTACTTTTGAATCATTTTGGATCAGTTAAAAATATTAAAAATGCCTCAGCTCAGGATATAATGAAAGTAAGAGGAATTAGTAAGTTGCTTTCAGAAAAAATATATGCATATTTTAATGGATAATGTCTAAATTACCAAATTTTCTCACTCTACTTAGAATTTTTTTATTACCATTATTATTATATTTAATCATAGATAGTAATAGCTCATTTAATTTGGCAATTCTTATTTTGTTTATTGTTATTGCATTGTCAGATTATTTTGATGGGGTAATTGCAAGAAAAACGAATAGTACATCTGAATTTGGTAAAATGTTAGATCCTATTGCAGATAAGCTATTTGTCGTACTGTTAATAATTACATTTATCTATAATGACTATATTAATGAGATAAATTTAATTCCAGCCTACTTAATAATATTTAGAGAAATTTTTATCTCTGGTCTAAGAGAATATGCATCTAATTTACCAGAAGTAAAAAAAATAGATGTTTCTATACTAGGAAAATATAAAACTGCTTTTCAAATTTTGAGTTTATTTATGATCTTATTAGGAAGCATCTACATAGATTTGAAGCCTATATTAAACATAGGTATTTATCTGTTCTGGCTGTCAACAATAATTACGCTGATCAGCGCGTATCAATATTACAAAAGTATATTTTAAGTTAAGATCTCACGATTTCGTGATAATCCTGCATAAACTTAAAATTTTGGGTATTGTCTCCAGTATTGAATTTAATATCGTCAATAGACTGAATAGGAGTAATCTCTGCCGCGGTGCCTGTTAGAAAGGCCTCATCAAAATTACTAATTTCCTCAGGCTTTATATGACGCTCCGTAATATTAAAGCCTTGCTCTGTGACCATTTCAATAACAGTTTGCCTAGTTATACCATTTAGAAAACAATCAGGAATTGGGGTATGAATTTCTTTTCCTTTAATAAAGAAAATATTAGCTCCAGTACCTTCAGCAACATAACCTCTATAGTCCAACATCAAGGCATCATGGTAACCTTTTTGTTCCGCAAATTCTTTTGACATTGTACAAATAACGTAAGGGCCAGATGCTTTTGCTTCGCAAGGCGCTGTATCAGGTGATGGTCGCTTCCAGGGTGAGGTTATTAATCGAAGGCCGGCTTTTCGATCTTCGATTTTAAAATAAGATGCCCAATCATTCCATACCGCAATTGCAACATTTATATCAGACTTAGCAGTTGAGATTCCCATTTGCTGAGACCCCCTCCATGCAATTGGCCTTACATAACAATCTTCAAAATTCATTTTTTTAATAAGTTCATCTTTGGCCTCATTGATTTGAGACTGACTATAAGGAATTTTTATGCCTACAATTTCCGCTGATCTAAACAACCTTTTTGTGTGTTCTTCAGATTTAAAAATCTTACCTTTATAAGCTCTTTCCCCTTCAAACACAGCGCTAGCATAGTGAAGACCTTGAGTAATAACATGACATTTCGCATCATTCCACTTGATGAACTCTCCATTCATCCAAATAAAACCCTCTCGATTATCAAATGGTGCTATTTCCATGTAAATTATTTTAATAAATTAGAAGTGTCATAACAGAAAAATGGCTTGATTAATATATAATTTTCAGATTATTATGTCATAGTGACTGACTTAAATACAATATCAAATAAATCTGCATCTTTACTTTATTTGCGTGAAGACAGAATTAAAAATTCATTAAATAGTTTTTTTGAAGTTGCAAAAATTATGGAAAAAGAGATTTTATTAAATCTAGACGATAAAAAATTGGGCATAGCAGATATTAGATGTCTTTTGATAATAAATATTAAGCCCGGAATTACATTTAATGAACTACTTAAGAAACTGGATATAAGAAAACAAAGCCTTAACCGTGTGTTGAGAGTGCTAATCAAAGAAAACTTAATTATTCAAAAAATAAATAATGATGACGCAAGAAAAAAAAATTTATTTATGACAGATAATGCTAATAAGGCTTTAAACGAAGCAATAAAACCTATAATAAATTCGCTTTCAAAAGCCTATGTAAAGTCTGGAGCTGGTTCAGTGCAAGGATTTAATCAAGTTATTAATTCATTTATAGAGGATAGTTGATGAGTGAAAATACTCTACATATTCTTTTAGTTGATGATGATGACAAGATTAGGGAGTTATTAAAGACATTCTTAGTTGACAATAAGTACCTTGTATCAACAGCAAGTAATGCCGCTGAAGCAAAAGAAATACTAGAATATATTACATTTGATTTACTTGTTATTGATATAATGATGCCGGGACAAAATGGTTATGAATTAACTAAAGAAATTCGTGAAAAATCCCTAATTCCTATAATACACCTAACTGCAATGGGAGAAACTGAAGACAGAGTCCATGGTTTAGAAATTGGAGCCGATGATTATCTGGGAAAACCTTTTGAACCAAAAGAATTACTTTTACGTATAAATAATATTTTAAATAAAACATCTATTAAAAAAGAAACTAAACAAATTCAACTTGATAATATTATTGTTGATTTGAAAAGTGGTGTGATAAAAGGAAAATCAACTGAACAATCTCTTAATGACAATGAATTAAAAATATTGCGAATATTATCAAAATTTCCTGGTAAGTCATTTTCAAGAGAGGAACTAATTACATCACTTAATTTTAATCAAGAAAGAACATTGGACGTATGCATAAATAGACTTAGAAAAAAAATTGAAAAAAACCCTAAAATTCCCAAATTTCTTAAAACTAAAAGAGGTTCTGGTTATGAGTTATGGATTGACTAAATGATAAAAAAAATATTACCAACGAGTCTATTAGGTAGAACAGTGCTAATTGTTTTATTTCCAATCGTTATGTTTCAGTTAATAATTCTATCCTATTACTATAATAGCTTGTGGGAACGTACACTCAACCGCCTATCAAGATCTGTTGCTATGGAAATAGAATTAATTTCTGACAGAATGCTTTCAAGTGAAATAAGGTTAGATCAAAATCAAGCAAATAATCAATTTGGAGATTACTTTCTAATGAATATTAAAGAACTGAGCAAATATGATTTGGAAAAACTAAATGCCAAACAAAACAATAATCAAGTACTTGTAAGTTTAAAAAATGAGCTGAATACACGTATTAACCATGAATTTTTTGTTATTGAACAAAATAACGAGACAGTCGATGTTATTTTAAGCACTTCAGAAAAAGCAATACATTTTAATTTCCCAATTCAACGAATAACAACTTCAAGAAACCATATATTTTTAGGATGGCAAATCATTTCTTCATTTATACTTGTTTTGATAGCGTATTTATTTTTGAAAAATCAAGTTAAACCAATTTCGAATTTAGCTAAGGCAGCGGAACAATTTGGCAAAGGACAAGAAGTTAAGAATTTCAAAGTATCAGGTGCTTTAGAAGTAAGACAGGCAAGTTTGGAATTTTTAAAAATGAAAAATCGAATATCAAGACAAATTGAACAACGATCTCTTATGTTGGCGGGAGTGAGTCACGACTTAAAAACTCCGCTTACGAGAATGAAGTTACTACTTGAATCAATTAAAGATAATGAAATTAAAAACGAACTTAATTTAGAAATTAATCAGATGAATGAAATGCTAGTAGAATATTTAGATTTTGCAGCTATAAATGAGTCAAAAGATAAATCAACAATTAATCCTATTGAGGCAATAATAAATATTAAGAATGATATACATTTTACAAAACATGAAATTAACCTTGAAATCATTAATGATGAAGAAGTTTTTGTAAATGAGAATATTTTTTCTCGTTCAATTACAAATGTATTAAATAATGCGATTGTACAATCAGACAAAATAATAATTAAAGCAGATATAAACAAAAACCTGATTAAAATAAATATTCATGACAATGGAATTGGTATTCCTGATAGTGAAAAAGATAATGTATTTAAACCTTTCTATAGAGTAGACCAAAGTAGAAATCAGAATGTCTCAAACTCTGGATTAGGTTTAGCTACTACTAAATCCTTATTAAATTCAATAAATGGAAAAATATCACTGCACGACAGTTATTTAGGAGGTTTAGAGGTTGCGATTGAAATACCAAATTAAGAAATTTTACTCAATTCTTTAGATCTTTTTGTTGCTTTGTTGACAGCTCTTGTAAGAAGACTTTTTAATCCTTTATTGGAAGCAAGAATACTCAGCGCTGCTTCAGTGGTGCCTCCCTTACTTGTCACCTTTTTCTGCAAATCAGTAGGCTTTTTTTGCTCACTTAATAAAAGTAATATCGATCCTAAGAAAGTCTGTAAAACCATACTGTCCGAATTTTTAAACCCCGATTTATTAGCTATCTCAATGAGAGAATTTATAAAAAGATATATGTATGCTGGACCACTTCCAAAAATTGCAGTGAAATCATCAATTAAATCTTCTTTTTTGGTTTCGCTGACTTGCCCCAATAAGGACATGAAATCAAAAATAGGTTTCTTTTGTTTTGTTTTTATTTTTCTCTCAAAATATACAATTGTGGTACCCATATTAACAGATACAGGAGTATTCGTCATAGCTCTTACAATACCTGATGTTTTTTTGAAGACTTTATTTAAATCTTTTATTTTTTTACCAGCAACTACGGAAACTATAATTGAATTACCAAGTCTATTATCTTTATCTAATCCATTCAGTGTTTTTAATTGATTAGGCTTAACAGCAATAAGTGTGATTGTAGGTTGATAAAGATTATTAATTTTATCTATACTATTTTTTATTTCAAAATTATTTGATCTTTTTAATTTTTTCAATTCGCTTGATTGATTCTTTTCAATAACCACGATTTTTTTTGAGGAAATTCTGTTGTTAAATAATGACTTGATCACAGCCATTCCCATATTGCCAGCACCAATTATTAAAAATTTTTCTTTATTTAAACTACTTGCAGCGTTTTTTTTCTTTGGCATTATTTCTATCTTTTTTAAACTTTTTTATTGTTTTGTATTCATCATTGATCGCCTGCGAAAGCTCAAAGCCTTTTGTAACAAAGTTAACAAATTTATTAATTAAAACTTTCCTTGTGATCATAATTAGTGATAAATATATTTTAAATATAATTCAAAATTAACGTGATTTATCTTAGTTTTCCATCTATTAGTCCAGTTTTTTTTTCAATTGGTCCTCTTGATATCCGTTGGTACTCACTTGCGTATATTGTTGGATTTATATTTGCTTGGAGATACATTAAATATCTTGCTTCAAATAAAGCAGTTTCTCATAGTAATAGCATCAATGAAAAACTAATAGATGATCTGATTTTTTATTCAATAATTGGATTAATTATAGGAGCACGGTTGGGCTATGTGATTTTCTATAATTATGATTATTACTCTGAAAATCTAATTGAGATATTATATCTATGGCAAGGAGGTTTATCCTTTCACGGAGGTTTGCTTGGTATTGTTACAGCCGCCATAATAATTTCAAAGCTCTATAAAACTACTTTCTTTGAAATAAGTGATTTGATATGTGTATCAGCTCCTGTTGGAATATTTTTTGGCAGAATATCAAATTTTATTAATGGCGAATTATTTGGTAGACCTGCAAATTTTCTTATTGGAATGAAATTTCCAAACGCTGACAACCAGTATCGTCATCCAAGTCAATTGTATGAAGCTTTTTTAGAAGGACTTTTATTATTTATAATTTTAAATTTTTTAATTTTTAAATTTAAAAAACTTAAAAACCCTGGAATAATTTCAGGTGTCTTTCTGATGCTTTATGGATTTTTTCGATTTACCGTTGAATTTACACGCGAGCCCGATATTCAATTAGGATTTGTATATTATTTTCTTACAATGGGCATGATATTATCTTTACCAATGTTTCTTGCTGGAATTTTAATTTTAGTAATTAAAAGCATTAAAAATGATACAAGATAAAATTTACGATGCTTTAAAAGAAAGTACATTTCTCTATTTAGATGACTTTATGAATATTTCATTAAGAGATGAAGAGCATGGATACTATACGTCTAACAAAGCTATAGGCAAAGATGGAGATTTTGTTACTGCACCTGAAATATCTCAAATGTTTGGTGAAATAATTGCTGTAAAAATATTAAACCTCATTCATGCAAGAAAGATAAAAAAGTTTAATTTAATTGAACTTGGACCAGGAAGAGGCGCTCTGATAAACGATATCACTAGAGTACTCAATGCTTTATTAGATGAAGAAATCGAGTATACAATTCACTTTAACGAAATTAATAAATTCTATATTCAAAATCTAAAAAATACCTATCCTAATTGTAAGATACATAAAAATTTCAATTCATATCCCAATGAATTTTCAATAATAATTGCAAATGAGTTTTTTGATGCGATACCTACGCGCCAATTAGTGAGTAGGAACGGAAATATTTATGAAACAGTTATTAAATTGGATCAAAAGGATTGTCTAAGATTTGACTTTATTAAGCCAAGACCAGATATTTCTAAATTTGTAAAAAATATGCAAGATCTTAAACATCTCGAGGTAATTGAATTTTCTCCTGAGACTAATTTAATCTTTCGGGAATTGATCAATTTCCTGCTTATGAATAATGGTTTTTTCTTACTAATTGATTACGGATATATTAATCTACCTAAGATAAGCACGCTTCAGTCGATTAAATCAAATAAAAAAACCAATTTTCTTGATAATCCAGGTAATCAAGATATCACATATCATGTAGACTTTAATAACCTGCAAAATATTTTAGAAGAAAATAAAATTGATGACTTTACAATAAATACTCAATCTAATTTCCTTCGGCAAAATGGAATTTTTGATCGAGCTAATATCTTAATTAAGAAAAACCCAAAGAAAGAAAAGCAAATAAACGAACAGTTGGCAATACTTACCAAAAGAGAATATATGGGAAATTTATTTAAAGTTTTGGAAATTAATATTTAATGTTTTTTACAAAAAATCTCTCAAATATAGATCATTGTTTCTTTTCAAGATTGGGTGGTGTTTCGAAAGGAAGATATAAATCATTAAATTGTGGAAAAGGATCAAAAGATGAGAATTGTGCTATTGAAGAAAATTTAGTCACTATTTCTAGATATTATGGTTTAAAAAAGTCTGATATTATTACTATGCATCAAACACACTCTTCTAATGCAATAGTTTTAGATAGCAGCAATAAGTCTGAAATTTTAAAATGTGACGGGATTGTAACTAAAGAAAATAATAAAATCTTATCAGTATTAACGGCTGATTGTGCTCCATTATTATTTTATGAAGTGAAGAATGAAATAATAGGAGCTTGTCATGCAGGCTGGAAAGGTGCCTTGAATGGCATAATCCAAAATACAATTTTACAAATAACCAAACTGGGCGGAAAGAGAGATAATATACGCTGCAGTATTGGCCCATGTATAAGACAAAAATCCTATGAGGTAAGATTACCTTTTTACAAAAACTTCATTAAACAAGATCAAGATAATGCAAGATTTTTTAAAAAAAATCATAATAATAGATATCTGTTTTCGCTTACTGAATTCATTCTCAAGATACTTTCTGATGAGCAAATTACTAACCAAGAGATTGTTGATGTCGATACTTTCAGCGAAGAAACATTATGTTTTAGCTATCGGAGAAATTATAAAAAAAATATAACCGATTATGGTAGAATGATTTCAACAATTGTTATAAAAGACAGATAAATTATGAGAATTATTGCAGGAAACAGCAATTTACCTTTATCTAAGAGCGTCGCAGAATATCTTGGCGAAAACCTTACAAATGCTTCTATTACAAGATTTGCTGATGATGAGGTTTATGTAGAAATTAAAGAAAACATTCGTGGTGAGGATGTATTCGTAATGGAGTCTCTATCTTACCCAGCGAATGACAATATAATGGAACTACTAGTGATGATAGATGCACTTAAAAGAGCTTCAGCTAAAAGGATTACTGCTGTGATACCTTATTATGGATATGCACGTCAAGATAGAAAACCAGGGCCAAGAACCCCTATCTCCGCAAAATTAGTTGCAAATTTAATAACAACTGCTGGAGCAGACAGAGTACTTACTTTAGATCTTCATGCTGAACAGATACAGGGATTTTTTGATATACCAACAGATAATTTATTTGCAGGTCCAGTATTTTCAAAAGACATAAAAGAAAAATATGAAATTAGTAATCTAGTTGCAGTTTCTCCTGATATTGGTGGAGTTGTGAGGGCGAGAGCGATTGCAAATAAGATCGGAGCCTCAATTGCTATTGTTGATAAAAGAAGACCCAGAGCAGGTGAAAGTGAAGTAATGAATATCATTGGAGACGTAAAAGGAAAAGATTGTATTATTCTAGATGATATCATCGACTCAGCGGGAACAATTTGTAATGCAGCTGACAAAATCATAGATTTAGGAGCTAACAGTATCACTTCTTATGTTACGCACGGAGTATTAACAGGTAAGGCCTTAGAAAAAATTAGTGCATCAAAATTGACTGAATTAGTAATTACAGATTCAATCAATAATCAGGAAAAACTAAAAGCTTGTGAGAAAATTAGGTCGATTAGTATCTCAGATTTATTGGGTGAGGCAATTAAGAGGATATCCGAGGCGAGCTCAGTATCAAGTCTATTTGAATTTTAATTTATATACTTGCCATATAGGTAATTTTAATTTAATACCAACCTCATCGTTATGAGCAAAGAAAGTAATTTAAACGCTGAAATCAGGGATGGATCTGGTAAATCCGCTGTAAAAAAAGTACTAGCTGCAGGTAAGATTCCTTCGGTTATGTATGGTTTAGGTGAAAACCCTGTAAATATTTCATTAGATAAGATTACAGTTCAAAAAGAGATCAATTCTGGTGGTTTCCTAACTAGAATATTTTCACTTAATATTGATGGAAAGAAAAGCTTAGCAATTCCAAGAGAGGTTCAATTTGATCCACTTTCTGATCAACCTATACACATCGATTTTTTAAGACTAGCTGCAGATTCAAAAATTACTCTAGACATTCCTACTAGGTTTATAAATGAAGAGTTATCACCTGGATTAAAACGAGGCGGTGTTCTAAATGTTAATAGACGTACTGTTCAACTAAGTTGCCCTGCTAATAATATACCTGAAGAGATAGTTTTCGACCTAGAGGGTTTAGAAATAGGTGACACAATCAGAATTTCTGCTGCAAATTTAAGTGACGGAATTTCTCCAACAATTAGTGATAGAGATTTCACTGTAGCATCTGTTGCTGCACCTACTGTTGTAAAAGAACCTGAAGCTCCTGCAGAAGGTGAGGCTGCTGAAGGTGAAGCTACTGAGGGTGCTGCTACTGAAGATAAAAAAGATGCAGCTCCTGAGGCTGATAACAAAGAAGAAAACAAAGATAAAGAATAACACTTTTTCTTTTACCTATTTTGATATTTATATATCTTCAATCATATGATTGCATTAATTGGCTTAGGGAATCCTGGCACAAAGCATAAAAATAATAGGCATAATGTGGGCTATTTATTTATTGATCAGCTTTTACAAGATCATGATGATGCAATGAGAGAAAAGAAATTTGATGGGGAGTTGGCCTCGTTTCTTATTGGAAAGAAAAAAATATACACCTTTAAATCCAATGATTATATGAATGAGTGTGGTAAAAGTATTGCGACTTTTTTAGACTTTTTCAAAATTAAATCAAATTTAACTTATGTTATTCATGATGATCTAGATATCACTTTAGGAAAAATAAAAATCAAGTTAGGGGGTTCTTCCGCAGGTCATAATGGGCTCAAATCAATAGATAGTAAAATTGGAAAAAATTATAATAGAATAAGAATAGGTATAAATCATCCAGGCAATAAAGAAATGGTTAATAAACATGTATTAAGTAATTTTAAAAAAAGTGAGTTAGAAGTTATTAATGAATTAAATATAAAAATGTCTAAAAATATAAAAATATTATTGGATGGAGAAAAATCCAAATTTATTAATAATCTAAAATAATCAATCATGGGATTTAAGTGTGGAATTGTTGGATTGCCAAATGTTGGAAAATCAACATTGTTCAATGCATTAACAAAGAAAATAGCCGCTGAAGCAGCAAACTACCCTTTTTGTACCATTGAACCAAATGAGGGTACTGTAATAGTGCCTGATGCAAGAGTAGAAACTCTATCAAATTTAGCAAAATCAAAAAAAACAATACCGACATCTCTTAGTTTTTACGATATAGCGGGTTTAGTTAAAGGAGCTTCTAAAGGAGAGGGACTCGGAAATAAATTTTTATCTCATATTAGAGAAGTAGATGCAGTTATCCATGTGGTTCGCTGTTTTGAAGATACTAATATTACTCATGTAAACAATAAAATAGATCCTGTTGATGATATTGAAACGATAAATACTGAATTAGTTCTATCCGACATCGAACAACTCGAAAAAATAAATAAAGGACTAGAAAAAATAGTAAAAAAAGGCGACAAAGAAGCCAAATTAAAAACAGAGGCTTTGAACCTTCTACTTAAACACTTGGAATCAGGTCAGCCTGCTATTTTAATGAAGAATTTAAATGAAATCTTCGCGCATATAAAAGAGTTCAACTTAATAACAATCAAGCCAACAATTTACGTAGGTAATGTTGATGAAAATTCAATAGTTGAAGGTAATGAACTAACTTTAAAAATTGAAAATTTTCTGAATTCTAAATTAATTAAGATATCAGCAGAAATTGAGTCACAAATCACGTCTTTAAATGAAGACGATCAAAAAGATTATCTTGAAAGTCTAGGATTAGATGAGTCTGGTTTGAATAAGGTTATAAAAGCTGGATATTCGACTCTTAACTTAATTACTTATTTCACAGCTGGCGAACAGGAAACAAGGGCATGGACGATTGAAAATGGCACTACTGCACCAAAAGCAGCGGGAAAAATTCACACAGACTTTGAGAAAGGCTTCATTAGGGCTGAAACTATATCATATACAGATTATTTAGATTGTGAAGGAGAGTTAAAAGCTAAAGAACTTGGAAAGATGCGTAGCGAAGGTAAGGATTATGTAGTACAAGATGGTGACGTAATGCATTTTTTATTTAATAATTAACCATGGACCATAAACTAGAATTTCCTACATATGAGGAAATACATAAAAAAGCGGTTAAGCTTGCCCATCTCATAAAAGAAAAAAATATTAAATTTGATAAAATGGTTGTTGTCTCTCGAGGTGGATTTGTACCTGCTTCAGTTGTCGCTTACACTCTTGGAATTCAGGACGTAGATATTGTTTCCATACAAAGTTATATACATAGAGAGGCTGGAAAAGCAATTGTTCACAGAGCCCCAAAAACTGATGAGGTTGTGCTCGTCATAGATGATATTGTTGATAAAGGTGGTACCGCTAAAGCGCTTAAGGAGTACATGCCTAATATGCACTTAGCGGTAATATATGCGAAACCAAGAGGTCTGCCTCTAGCTGATACGTATGTCGAGAAAATTACACAAGAAACTTGGCCTGTCTTCCCCTGGGATGAGGAAGACAAAGCCAATCATTAACTAAACTAGAAGATAAAGTATAGTACCGATAATACTCCAATTACTATCGAACCAGCATTCAGGTCCTCATGTCTACCACTTAGTGCTTTAATTACAACATAAGCTATAAAACCAAGTGCAATCCCATGAGCAATACTGAATGTAAGAGGCATCAAAACTGCCGCTAACACTGCTGGAGCATATTCACTGACATCATCCCATTCAATATCCCTTAGGTTTTTCAAAAAGAATGTTGCAACAAACACTAGAGCTGGAGCAGTCGCAAATGCAGGAATACTTTGAGCTAATGGTGCTAAAAATAAACAGATTGCAAAAAGAACTGCCACAGCAACCGCTGTAAGTCCTGTTCGCCCACCTTCTTTAACACCTGCTCCAGATTCAATGTATGACGTAGTATTGGAAGTTCCAACTAATGCACCTATTGTTGTAGCGGTGGAGTCTGCTAAAACTGCTCTACCTATCCCATCAACGTTTCCGTCTTGGTCAACTTTACCAGTTAAATTAGCAACTGAAGTAAGAGTTCCGGCGGTATCGAAAAAGTCTACAAAAAGAAAAGCAAATGCGACACCAATAAAACCTGCAGTTGCTACAAGGCTAAAGTCCATTGAGAACGCATGAACAGCTGGTGGGACTGATCCCACAACTCCATCAATTGCACTCACACCGCTTACCCAAGCAATAATACTTACAGCAAGTATACCTATGATGATTGATCCTGGAACACCGCGCTTATCTAAAATTGCCATAATTGCGAATCCGACAGCAGCTAATATTACAGGCATTGAACTTACATCACCTAAACCAACTAAAGTTGCGGGATTATCAACAACCACACCAGCATTTTTTAATCCTATAATTGCTAAGAATAAGCCTATGCCCGCCCCTACGCCAAACTTCATACTTTTTGGTATGCTATTTATTATCCACTGACGCGCTGGTGTTATAGATAAAATTAAAAATACTATCCCTGCAATAAACACTGCGGCAAGAGCCTGCTGGTAAGTATAACCCATCCCAAACACAACTCCAAAAGCAAAGAAAGCGTTTAATCCCATACCAGGCGCTAGGGCAATTGGCCAATTAGCCCATAGGCCCATTATTAAACAGCCAACTACAGCAGCTATGATTGTGGCAACAAATACACCACCAAAATCCATACCAGTTCCCTCAGTAGATAAGATGGCTGGATTAACGACAATAATATATGCCATTGTTAAGAACGTGGCTAAACCTGCCAGTAACTCAGTTTTTAAACTGGTACCGTTCTCTTTTAATTTAAAAATATTTTCTAACATTCAATTCCTCCGTTTAGTAAGAGTTTAATTTACATTACCAAAATAAAGTAATCGAGATTGATAAAATGTTTCTGTGGATAAGGATATTAATAATTTACTTAAAATTGTTTTTTTAAATAATTGAAAATCAATTATTTTCAGAAAATAGACTAATGAGTATCTTTCCAAATTTGTCGATTGGTGAAGTAGAGTAATACGGAAAGAATTAATAAGTATGAAATTACCTTAAAACCGATTCTTTTTCTCGCCTCTAGCTTTGGTTCTGCTGCCCATGTAAGAAACATTGTGACGTCACGTGCCATTTGTTCTGGTGTTGCAGTTGTTCCATCTGTGTATACTACAGCATCCTCATACAATACTTGAGGCATCGCTATTTTTTGACCTTTTGCATACTCGTTATAATAAACTCCATCATCGAGTTTAATATCACTTGGTGCATCAACATAACCCAACAATAAAGAGTACATATAGTCTGCTCCACCATGTCGTGCTTTAACCATTACAGATAAATCTGGGGGATAAGCGCCGCCGTTTGCAGCTCTTCCCTGCTGTTCATTCTCATATGGACTAACAAACTTGTCAGATAATATTGCGGGACGCATTTCAACTTCTCCGTCGGCATTTGGAGCAGCTTTCACTTCAAATGCTGCAGCCATTGCTTTTGCTTGAGACTCGCTGAATTCAGGGCCACCCTCTTCAATTAGATTTCTATAACTTAAGAGGTTCATTGAATGACATCCTGAACAAACTTCGGTATAAACTTGATACCCTCTCTGAAGCGACGCTCTTTCAAATTTTCCTAATGGTCCTTCAAATGACCAATCAGGATGCATAGGCTCTTTCATTTCACCGGCAGCATGTAACTGAGTGAAACTAAAACTCAGTAACAATGAGAAAGATGCAAATAAATTTATAATAAACTTCATATCAGCAGCTATGCACTGGCTCCAGAGGCAGCGGCCTTCATCTGCCTTTCCTCGGGAGAAAGAACAGGCTCACTCAAGCTCTTGGGCAAAGGTTTGGTTTTTTCAATATAGCCAAGCAGAGGTAAAATAATTATAAAATGAGCAAAGTAATAAGCGGTAGCAATTCGTCCAATAATCAGAAATAGACCATCAGCAGTCTGAGCTCCTAGATAACCAAGCAATATCACATTAGCAAAGAAAAGCCATACAAACTGTCTATAGAGAGGTCTGTATTTTGCTGACCTAACTTTTGAAGTATCCAGCCAAGGTAAGAATGCTAAAATAGCAATTGCAGAAACCATTAAAATTACTCCACCGAGTTTATCTGGTACAGATCTCAAGATTGCATAGAATGGTAAAAAATACCATTCTGGGACAATATGTTCCGGAGTTTGCAAAGGATTAGCTTCAATATAATTATCAGTATGTCCAAGTAAATTAGGGACAAAGAAGACAAAGCCCGCGAATACAACTAAGAATACAACAAGTGCAAACATATCTTTTACAACGTAATGAGGATGGAAAGGAACTGTATCTTGAGAACCTTGGACAACATTAATACCCTCAGGATTATTATTACCAGGTACATGTAGTGCCCAAACATGAAGTATAACGAGGGCAAAAATCAGAAAAGGCATCAAGTAATGTAAAGTGAAAAACCTCGTTAAAAGTGGGCTACCAACAGCATAACCTCCCCACAACCAGTTAGTTACTGACTCACCTACCAAAGGAATTGCACTGAATAAATTTGTTATAACTGTAGCTCCCCAGAAACTCATTTGGCCCCACGGAAGCACATACCCCATAAAGGCAGTAGCAATCATGAGTAAAAATATAAATACACCAATAATCCAGATTAATTCTCTTGGTTCTTTATATGAGCCGTAAAATAGCGATCTTGCCATATGAATATATACCGCCATAAAAAATAGTGATGCGCCGTTTGCATGTATGTATCTTAATAACCACCCATAATTAACATCTCTCATAATATGCTCTACACTTGCAAAAGCTAAGTCGGCGTCAGCAACATAGTGCATTGCTAGGACAAGTCCTGTAATTATTTGGGTAACAAGACAAAATGTTAAAATTCCACCAAATGTCCACCAATAATTTAAATTTTTCGGCGTTGGATATGGAAGTAAATGTCCATAAATTAAGTTTAAAAGTGGTAGACGGTCATTAAACCATCTTCCAACTGCTGATTTAGGTGCATAATTTTCGCTCATACTTTTTTATCCAATTTTAATAGTAGTTTCGTTTAAGAATACATAATCCGGAATCTCAAGATTTGTAGGTGCAGGTCCCTTTCTTATCCTACCTGATGTATCATAATGAGAACCATGACATGGGCAGAACCAACCATTATAATCACCTTTTTGTCCAAGCGGCACACATCCAAGATGGGTGCAAATACCAACCATAACAAGCCATTCAGGATTTTGTGCTCGATCGCTATCTTCCTCTGGGTGCGGTAAATCAGCTAAATTCACTTTCTTTGCCTCATCAATTTCAGCCTGTGTTCGCCTTCTAATAAATACCGGTTTACCCCTCCACATCACAGTAATGCTTTGTCCAGGTATTATGGGCCTTAGATCAATCTCAGTTGATGCTAACGCTTTAACTGATGCATCAGGGTTCATTTGGTCAACGAAAGGCCATGCTAATGAAGCGGCTCCTGCAGCTGCAAATGCACCTGTAGTGACATAAAGAAAATTTCTTCTTGTAACTTGTTTTTCTGACAACTTAATATCCTTGAGTTATATTGCTAATATACTTGTAAATCATCGTTTTTTAAGGGAAAAAGGCAAATTGAAGTGCTAAAAATTGTGTCATGATGACGCATATATTAGGATTAAAAAGTTATAAAATATCAATTAGATGAACTTAGCAATTTTCGAACCTGATATACCTCAAAATACTGGAGCAATGGTGAGGATTTGCTCTTGTTTCGGCGTCAATATTGATATCATTCATCCAGCCTCATTTGCAATGTCGGAAAAATCTCTAAGCAGAGTTGCAATGGACTATGGTAGAAATATTAATTTAACAGAGTTTGACGATTGGAAGCACTACGAGAAAAATAGAAAAGGAAGAAAAATACTATTGTCTACAAAAGGAAAACTTAGTCACTATGATTTTGAGTTTAAGGGTAATGATAATTTAATTGTTGGAAGAGAAAGTGCGGGAGTACCAGATTACGTTCACAAACAATCTGACCAAATAATAAGAATACCAATGAACAGTTCCGCAAGATCTTTAAATGTTGCAGTGTCTTCAGCTATAGTTATTTCTGAGGCAAACAGACAGTTAAAACTATTTTGAAATGTTAAATAAAAAAAAGACAACTAAAGCATGGTTTAAAGAATTGCAGAATTTAATCTGTGAAACTGTTCATGAACTCGAAAAAAAAAATGGATCAAAAGCAAGGTTCAAAACTAATAAATGGAAAAAAGGTGAATATAGAATAATTAAGGGAAATGTAATCGAAAAAGGCGGTATAGCATTTTCAAATGTAACAGGTACCTTTCCAAAAGAATTTGCAAAACAAATTCCAGGAACTGAAAAGAATAAAAAATTTTGGTCCACAGGAGTATCTGTAGTGCTTCACCCAGCAAATCCAAAGGTTCCTGCATTACATTTCAATACTCGGCACATAATAACGGGTAAAAATTGGTTTGGTGGCGGTATTGACGCCACTCCATGTTTTAAAGACGCTAAATTAAAGAAACAATTTCATAATAAATTAAAAACAATGTGTGAAAATCATAATAAATCTTATTACAAAAATTATAAAAAATGGTGTGATGAATATTTCTATTTACCCCACAGAAAAGAAATAAGAGGAATTGGCGGAATATTTTTTGACTATAAAATGGATGATTGGAAAAAAGATTTTGATTTTGTTAAGGACGTTGGCTTAACTTTTAATGATATTGTAAGAGAAATAATAAGCCAAAAAATGTATGAAAAGTTCACAAAAAAAGATAAAGAAATTCAGTTATTGAAACGTGGGAGGTACGTGGAATATAATCTT
This sequence comes from uncultured Pelagibacteraceae bacterium, assembly GCA_902617525.1. GTDB lineage: Bacteria > Pseudomonadota > Alphaproteobacteria > Pelagibacterales > AG-422-B15 > CACNXQ01. Next base: position 105,224 of record CACMWW010000002.1, read on the forward strand.
TTATACGATCGAGGAACAAAATTTGGCTTAAACACCGGTGGTAATATTGATGCAATTTTAATGTCAATGCCTCCTAATGCTAAATGGAAATAAAAATGGAAACTGAACCAATTACATCAAATGGCGCAAAAAAACTTCAAGATGAATTAAGCGATTTGATAAATAATAAAAGGCAAAAAGTAATTCAAGCCATTGCGGAGGCGAGAGAGCACGGCGATTTAAAGGAAAACGCAGAGTACCATGCGGCAAAAGAGGAGCAAGGTCACATTGAGGGTCGTATTCAAGAAATTCAATTACTATTAGCTAATGCAGAAATCATTGATATTTCAAATATTCCTAAAAATCAAAAAACTGTAGTCTTTGGTGCAACTGTTGAAGTTGAAGATATTGATAATGATACAAAGACAAAGTTTCAAATTGTTGGTGATGATGAAGCAGATATTGAATCGGGTCTGCTATCTTACAGATCACCTGTTGCTAAAGCATTAATTGGAAAAGAAAAAGGCGATTTCGTATCAGTTTCAACGCCAAAAGGAGAGAAAAACTACGAGATTAAGAAAATTATATATAAATAAAAAAAATTATTTTTTTGATTGAACGATTGCTTTAAGCCTCTCAATTAATGAAAACTTATCGTCAATAAAATCATTTTCTGCCCACCAGTCTTCAACCTCTTTTAAGATGTCTCCAACCATTGGGCCTTGAGATATTCCCATGTTTATTACGTCTTTGGCTGTTAGAGCAAAAGATGGCTTCTCCCAGCTTTGAGCAACTTCATATAGAGATCTCCAATTTACTTCATTTTTATTATTTGTATCCTTAGCCCAATTAACAAGTATTTGTTTTTGAAAACCGTCACGACCTAATAGATAAAGTAAATATCTAACTTCTTTCATTGACATGTAAGAAACGATTTTTTTATTCAGTGTGCTTAATTTCAATAAGTCAGTAGAGTCTGATTTTGATAAAGGTAATTTTTTTATGATAGTATTCGCTTTATCCAACGAGTTTTCAATTAGAGTACTTAATCTCAATATTGGATCAATTGAAAGGGATATTCTACTTTCTATTTCAATTAAATTTACAAATGCATCATTTATGCTAGTGCCATCAAAATAAACATCAAGCAAACCTATTTCACTCATTGCAGATATTGCATGATTTGGAGCATTTAGACTTAGAATTGACTTTAGTTCATTCCATTGCCTTTCCTTAGAAACAACTGATAACTTATCAAGATTTGCTTTTATTGTTTTCATCACCTCTGCGTCAGGAGATATATCGCCAAATAATGCTAAAAAACGAAAATACCTTAGTATTCTAAGGTAATCTTCTTTTATTCTTTCATCTGGATTTCCAATGAAACGAACGACTCTGTTTTCTAAATCTGTTTTACCATCTTTAGGGTCTATTAAATTTCCACCCTTATCTAAATACATTGCATTTATGGTAAAATCTCTCCTTAAAGCATCTTCCTCTAAACTATTTGAGAATGAGACTTGAGCATGTCTTCCATCAGTAAAAATATCGTTTCTAAAAGTTGTAATTTCAAACTTTCTTTCATTAATTATTGCTGTAACCGTTCCATGATCTATTCCTACATCAATAAATTTAATATTTTCTTTATTGAGTATTTCGGTAATAGTCTTTGGTTTCAAAGAAGTAGCAAAATCAATATCTGTGATTTCCCTATTTAAAAGTGCGTCTCTGATAGAGCCCCCTACAACATAAATACTATTTTTTTGATAGGTTTCAAAAAGATCAAAAACTTGCGCAACATCGTTTTGTTCTAGGATTGATGAAAATCTACTCATAAGACAGATTATTTATATTATTTTAGAATTTGATAAAGATTAATCAACATTCCAGCAGTTGCTCCCCAGATATTGTAATCTTTATAAGGTAAAACGTAATAGTCATATTCATATTTTTTGTTGTTTACCTCATATGTGGCACTTTCTTTCTTATGATTGTTTGAGTCCATTAAGAATTCTAAGGGGAGAAAAAATATTTCATCCACTTCATTTTGATTTGCCTTTAAATAGGAGTAATCAGATACTATAGATACAATTGGCATGATCCTAAATCCTGTGCCAGTTATATATACATCAAGATTTCCTAACACATTTACATCATCAGACCTTAAACCAACTTCTTCGTTAGCCTCTCGTAAAGCAGTTTCTATTGGAGACGTATCATTTTTTTCAATTTTACCTCCGGGAAAACTAATTTGTCCTGCATGATCTTTTAAATTATCCAGTCTTTTAGTTAATAATATTTTTACTTCATTATTTGAATAACATATGGGTACAAGTACAGCTGATGGATTTAGTTTAGCTTTATCTTTTTCAGCTTCTGCTAGAGGGTGATGATGTCTTGTTAAAAAATCATTCGTAAGTATTTCAAAATACTCATGAGATATCTTCTCTGGACCATCAAATAAACCCCTCAATTTATCTAAAGGCATCATTCTTTTTCAACTTCATGAATGTTGAAACATTCACCCATGCTTTCTATAACTAAGCATTTTTTGTCATCAACTATCTTCTCCTCTGCAAGATCCACTAATTCATAAAAAACTGATCTAGATAAAAGTGCATGGAGATTTTTTCTGATCAGGATATAGGGTGACGGTTCTGAATTTTCTCCAATTTTAATTGTTAATGGATTCTCTTTAGAGAGAAGAATTTCTTCATTGAGATTTGTTTTAAATAGATAACCAGTTTTACTTCTTATCTCAACTTTATTAAGGGACACAGCAACAAACGGTGCATCTTCAACCTGAATTCTAACTTTCTCAACGGGTGTAACTAAGTAGTAGCATGCATCTTCATCTAATCTTAATATGCTTGAGAAAAGTTTAACCATCGCAGGTCTTTTTATTTCAGAGCCCATGTAAAACCATTTTCCATTTCGTAAAATCTTCATGTCAATATCACCACAAAATGGAGGGTTCCATTTTTCTACAGGCGGCAGTGATTGCTTATTTTTTTTGCTGAAACTATAAATTGTTTCTAGTCCTTTTAAATTTACTGGATTATCGTTCATGCTTCACTTGAATTTATAATTAATGGATTTATCAATATTTTTCATTATAAAACTTCAATAATCTTTTTAATTAGATAATATTCTCAAGATATAATTAATAATTTTGGAGGTATACTATGCAAAGTGTGGATGTAAAGGATTTAGAAAATTATAAAGGTAAAGATATGGGACATTCAGATTGGATGTCAATTGATCAAAATAGAATAAATTTATTCGCAGATGCAACTGATGATCATCAGTGGATTCATGTTAATGAAGAAAAAGCCCAAAAAGAACTTCCTACTAAAAGCACAATTGCACATGGTTTCTTAAGCCTTTCTCTATCAGTACCGTTGGCTGGTAAAATCTGGACAGTTACAGGGGCCAAAATGATGATTAATTATGGCTTAAATAAAGTAAGATTTATTAATATGGTTCCAGTTAATTCCCGTGTGAGAATGGGAATAAAAATTAAAGAGGTAAACAAATTGGATAACGGCGGAACGCAGGTAATCAGTGAGGCTACTCTCGAAATTGAAGGACAAGACAAACCAGCGTATGTTGCAGAACAAATCATGGTAGCATTTCCTTAAAAATGAGTGATAAATCATTTCCTGATCCAGATGCAAGTTCAATTAATTTAAACACTGAGATAATTAAGCTTTTAACCTGGAACGTATGGTGGAAATTTGAAAACTATAAGGAACGAGAAAATCTAATCATTTCTGAAATCAATAATTCTTGTCCAGATATTTTGTGTCTACAAGAAGTGTGGGAAGAAACTGATGAAAGTCAGGCTAAAATAATCGCAGATCAACTTGGGTATAACTATATCTTTGAAAAATCATTTGAATTTGATGGTGTTGCGTTTGGAAATGCAATCATTACTAAATTCCCAATCAATTCTCACCATACTTTAATGTTTGAGACTGAAGCAGAGAAAGATGAAAAAAGATTTTTGCTTCATCTCTCATTAAAATATAAAAGTGAGACGATAAACGTTATTTGCACTCACCTTAATTATAAATATGAACATCAGCAAGTAAGAGAAGATCAAGTAAATCAAATAATAGAATACATTAGTAAATTAGAACAATCAAAATTCCCTATAATTTTGTGTGGAGATTTCAATGCGGATCCAGAAAGTGATGAAATTAGAAAGATTACTGGTTTAACTAAACCAGTAAACGATATCGTTTTAAGAGATGTATGGAAATTAACAAATAGAAATGATCCTGGTTACACTTGGTCAAACAGCAATGATTGGGCGAAAAAAACTTTAGAATATAATCGACGAATTGATTACATATTTTTAGGTAAACCTGGACCTAATGGTCTGGGTCATCCAATTGAGTGCAACCTTGTTGGCACAGAAAAAAATAAATTTTTTCCAAGTGATCACTTTGGATTACTGGCTCATTTGGTCGGTATGAACTGATGAGTATTTTGTTATCCATTTTTTTAGGTGGAGGCGTCGGAGCTTTATTGCGTTTTCTTATAAGTGAACAGACTGATCGATTATTTTTAAGTTCATTTCCATTTGGAACAATAGTTGTCAATGTTCTTGGGGCATTTTTGATGGGATTAGTCGTTAGTTATTTTGCAGATAAAGTTAATATATCTCAAAACATAAAAATGTTTTTAACTATTGGTTTCCTCGGAGGTTTCACGACCTTTTCAACTTTTAATTTGGATTTTTATCAATTATTCAGCAACGGAGAAATTTTAGCCTCGCTTTTATATCTGTTTGTGACATTCACATTTACAGTTATAGCTTTTTATTTTGGGCTAAGTTTATTCAAATTTCTTTAAATTATTTATTACGTCTTCTTAACATAAATTCAGCAAGCCCATCGTAACCTTTCTCAATCATCATTTTCGCTGATGCAACATTTTGAACTTGATCAAGAGGCTTTATTTGATGAGCAACAACTGTGGTATTCATAAATTGTGCAGCAGAACAAATGGAGATAATTTCGGATATAACTTTTTCATCAAAGCCATATTCTAATATAGCAGCTACATCTTCTTCATTAATTGAGCGAATGTCTTCATTTACTTTGTGAGATAATTTTAGAATAGGCTTATACTTAGCTTCTATTTGTGATTGTTCAATATCATTCATAAAATCTAGGTCATTCTTGTCTCTTAAAATTTTCTTTGATATTTCAACATGAATATTCTTGCAGTACCCACAGCCGTTTAATCCTGAGACATAGGCGAATATCATCTCTTTAATATGTGTTGGTAATAGTGTTTCTTGTCTCATTAGAGACTCTAAATAAGCCACATAATGTTTCTGATAGCCCCAGTTATCTAAAAAGACATCATATACTGATTTATACTTACTTAAAAAATTACTCATATTTTTGATCCTAATTGGCTGGGGCGGGAGGATTCGAACCTCCGAATGCCGCTACCAAAAAGCGGTGCCTTACCGCTTGGCCACGCCCCAACGCTATATAATTATTTAATTTAAGAAAAAGATTTTGCAATCTTTATATTAACCTCGTTAAATATGTCCACCAATTGGGGTGTTCTTCAGATATCCTCTGTATTGCTTCCTCCGCCTTTTGTTTATCTTCATAAACAGTAAAATATGCAGAGCCACTTCCTGTCATTCGTTCATACTTACAATTTATATCATTATCTAAATATTCTCTTATTTTTTTCATTTCTTGATTAGCAAGAAGTGCCGTTTTTTCCAATTCATTTGATGTACCTTTTAGAATTCCATCTAAGTTAGTATCTTTATTGTATGAGAATTTTTCTCCACTTAAATTAGAATGTTTATTAAAAATATCCTTAGTACTATTTTGAACATTTGGAAATACAATTAGAAAATGCTTATCCGAATTGATTTTTAACCTTTGATCAACATTCCCTTTTCCAGAAATAAGTGCAGATCCCTCATCAATAAAAAATTCAATGTCTGACCCAAGATCTCTTGCAATTTCAGTTGAGCTTGAATTATCTAACAAATTGGATCTTATTAAATATTTAATTATTTCTGCGACATTTGATGAACCGCCACCTAAACCCGATCCCACTGGTATATTTTTTACAACATGAATAGCAAATGATTTCTGCTTTAAATAATTCTTATCAATTAAATAATTAAATAATTTAGAAATATGATCATTGGATCCCACTTGGTCTCCAAAAGTGCCATTATATGAGATACTAAATGAGCTTTCATCTTTTATTCTTATTTCATCATAAAGATCGATCCTTGATAACACTGAGTTTAATTCGTGAAAACCAGTATCAAGTTTGTCTACTACATTTAAGAAAAGATTTATTTTTGCGTAGGATTTTATGGTATTTAACAACGTACTTAGATTCCTTTAAGTAGTTTGATTTTAACTTTGTCCTCAAATATATTTTCCTGATCTAAATCTATGGCTTTCTGCCAATAAAAACGTGCTTCAAGTTCATTTCCCAGCTTCCAGAGCACATCACCATAATGATCATTTACAGTTGGATCGTATGGCATCATATCTAAAGAAAACTCCAACAAAGATAGAGCTTCATTATACTTACCAACTTTAAAATAATACCATGCAAGGCTATCAACTATGTACGGATCGTTTGGTTTCAATTCCATTGCTTGTTCTATCATAACTTTAGCCTCGGATATATTTTGATCCATATCGATATAAGAATATCCTAAATAATTGAGAACATCTGCTTGATCTTCAGATAGTTTCAATGATCTTTTTAAATTCTTTTCAGCTAACTTCCAATTTTTAGAACGTTCATGAACAATTCCAATATTAAAGTAAACTTCCCAAATGTTTTCTTTATCAAATTTTTTACCAAGCTTTAATGCATGATCATAGTTATCAATTGCATCAGACCAATTCTTCTCATAGCGGTGATAATTTCCTAGTGAAAGGTAAGCTTCAAAGCTATCATCAACCTCCACAAAGGTATTTAAATTTTGAATTGCTTTTTCATTGTTGCCCTCGTAGCTATATGCATCTGAAATTTGAATTGCGGCAAAATTACCGAGATAATGCTTCTTTGGAATATAACTCAGCACCTCTCTTGCTTTATCATGATTTTCCAACTGATTAAGAAAAGAGGCAAATATATACTTGATCTCATGTAAATTAGGAGAGGTGTCAATTGCTAGTTGATATAACATATGTGCGAGTTCTTCATTTAAATCCTCAATCAAAAGCTGTGAATTAAATAAAACTACTCCTATTCCTTGAAGAGGGTTTTGAATAATCCTATTTTTATTTGAAGTTAAAAATTTATTTTGAAATTCTTCATCATATGAAGACAAAAACTCATCTGCAAAAGCATCTTTCTTCTCAGTCAAATTATTTCGATGTAGAAAATTATAATATAGACGTAATACGTATAAATCTCTTTGTACTGATAAAGATTGGTCATAAAAAACCTCCGCTAATTCAATCTCATCAGCATAGTCATAAATTAGTGCTTTATGCACAAGTGTTAGGTGTTGATGTTCGCCTGTGGAAATTAAATCGATTAGCGCCATACTTTTATCTATTGTGATACTATCGGCCCATACCCAAGCTCTAAGCAGTCTTACAAACGTGCTATCAGATAAATTCCCTCTCCAAATACTTGCAAAACTTTGATCAGCAAAACCTGGCTTATAAGAGTTTAAGTAAGAAATCCCATTAACAAGATGACCTTGTGGTGATTGATTATTCATACAACATGAATTCACATTTTTATCACAGCCTGCTTTTGCAAGTTTGAAAGAGTAGTTATTTGCACTAAGCAAATCTCCATCCAAGATACTAAGCAACAACAGTCTATCTAAAGCAAGTAAATCGTTTGGATTCGATCTGTGCAGCCTTTGATAATATCTCTTAGTTGTGCTGTAGTCATTTGAGTCACTAGAAATTTTTGCAACCAAGTAATCGCCCACCTGAGGCGGAATAAATTGTGCTGCATGAAGATTAATGCTTGAGATGTTAAATATTAGTAAAAATATAATTGTTCTTATAAGCATAGACTTATGCTTTACATATTCGCATATTTTGGGCCACCGCCACCCTCAGGTGTTACCCAATTTATGTTTTGAGACGGTTCTTTAATATCGCATGTTTTGCAGTGTATGCAATTCTGACTATTAATTACAAATTTTGGATCTGAACCATCATCATTTCTATGAACTTCATAAACACCTACTGGACAGTACCTTTGAGAAGGCTCATCAAACTTTTCCAACGTGTAACTAATTGGTAATTCTTTATCCTTCAATTGAAGGTGAACAGGTTGATTTTCAGTATGATAAGTTCCAGTAAGAAATACCGAACTAGCCCTATCAAAAGTTAAAACGCCATCTGGTTTTGGATAATTTATTTTTTTTGCTTCTTTTGCATCTTCTAACGTTTCATGATCAGCATGTTTATGCGATAGAGTAAAAGGAAGCTTTCCCATAAATAACCACTGATCGATTCCTGTAAGTAAAATACCAAGGATATTTCCAAACCTTGTAAAGAAAGGTTTAACATTCCTAGCAGATTTTAATTCGCTATAAACCCAACTCTTTTTGAATAAAGCCTCGTAACAAGATAGATCATTGGACTTACCTGAAAGGAATTCATTAATAGCTTCAGCAGCAATCATTCCACTTTTCATGGCAGTATGAGTTCCTTTTATTTTTGGCATATTTAACGTACCGGCATCACAGCCAATTAATAATGCGCCAGGCATGTGCATCTGAGGCAGACTTTGTATGCCACCCTCAATCAATGCTCTGGCACCATAGGAAACTCTTTTTCCGCCACTTAACATTTTTTTTATTGCAGGATGTGTTTTAAACCTTTGAAACTCTTCAAAAGGTGACAAATACGGGTTCTTATAATCAAGTCCAACTACATATCCCAAAAATATTTGATTATTTTCTGCATGGTAAACAAAACTCCCTCCATAGGTTTTATTGTCTAAGGGCCAACCGGTTGAATGAAAGACTAAGCCTTCATCATGATTTTCTTCAGGTACCTCCCATATTTCTTTCAAACCAATTCCGTACTGTTGTGGGTCTGAATTTTTTGCGAGTTCAAACTTCTCTATTAATTGCTTACCTAAATGGCCTCTACACCCTTCAGCAAATACTGTTGTTTTTGCGTGTAGCTCAATACCAGGCTCATAGGAATCTTTTTTTTCATTATTTACGTCCAGTCCCATGTCATTTGTGGCCACGCCTCTTACTTTTCCATCTTCATCGTACAAAATTTCAGAAGCTGCAAAACCAGGATATATTTCAACTCCTAAGTTTTCAGCGATTTGTCCAAGCCATCTACACATGTTCGCAAGGCTAGCAATGTAGTTTCCTTTGTTATGTTGAACAGGTGGTAATAAAAACGAGGGAACAGTAAAGTGAGACTTTTCAAAAAGAAATAAAAACTTTTCTTTTGTAACTTTTGTTTTCAGAGGACAGCCGTCTAGAGTTTTCCAATCTGGAAGTAGCTCATCAAGAGCTCTTGTTTCAAATACATTTCCACTTAATATATGAGCGCCAACCTCAGATGCTTTCTCTACAATGCAGACATTAATTTCTGGGTTTATTTGCTTGAGTTTTATCGCGGTTGAAAGGCCCGAGGGACCTGCACCCACGATTACAACATCGTACTCCATTGATTCTCTTTGCTGAATAGTATCCATTATTAACTATATATTTAGTTTATAGGTATTATAATTCAATTTGTTTATGACCAACGCAAAAGTTCAAAACACACTGAAGCAGCTCAACCAATTAAAGATGAGTGGGGTGAATGAAAACATTGGAAATAAGCCAAAAAATCGCTACGGAAATAAAAAATCATCGAAATCAAAAACTAGTGACAGCTCTATATCTGTTAATAACTCATCGATTGAGGATCAAAAAACTATCAACTCACTAGAATCATTAGATTCATTAAAAGACTTCATGGCAAATTATGAGAAATGTAAGCTTCACGAAAGTGCAACAAATATGGTGTTTTCTGATGGAAACCCAAAATCAGAAATTATGCTTATTGGTGAAGCTCCTGGCCATGATGAGGATATTCAAGGAAAACCCTTTGTTGGTAGAAGCGGCAAACTCTTAGATAAAATGCTTGAGGCGATAAACCTTAATCGAGAAAAGGTATATATTGCAAATATTGTACCTTGGAGACCTCCTAATAACAGACGGCCCACTGATGAAGAAATAGATATGTGTCTGCCAATGATTAAGAAACACATAGAGTTGATTAATCCTAAAGCAATATTGCTATTAGGATCAACAGCGACTTATGCACTTATTAGAAATACTGAAGGTATAACAAAGATTAGGGGTAAATGGGTAGATATTGAAATTAATAAAAAACAATATCCCACCCTACCCACTTTCCACCCTGCTTTTTTATTAAGGCAACCTGGACAAAAAAAATATTCGTGGGAGGACTTAAAAAGTCTTAAGAAAAAAGTTGAATCATAATTTTAACGATCAAATCAATTTGTTGGATTTTGAAAAAAAATTTAATTGTCCAGTTGCTGGTGTTGATGAGGTAGGACGTGGTCCTTTAGCCGGACCAGTAGTGGCAGCAGCAGTAATTTTGGATAAAAACAACCTTCCTTCAGGTATTAGAGATTCAAAAAAAATATCAAAAAATAAAAGAGAAATAATTGCAGAGAAAATTAGATTAAACAGTCATTATGCATATGGAGAGGCGTCAGTAGAAGAAATTGATAATTTAAATATTTTACAAGCTTCATTACTTGCAATGAAAAGAGCTATTGAGTCTCTAAAAATAGTACCATCAATGTCTCTTATTGATGGAATATATACGCCTAAAGTTGATTTAACATGCAAACCAATTGTTAAAGGTGACAGTAAATCAATTTCAATTGCTGCAGCTTCAATTCTAGCCAAAGTTTACAGAGATAAGATTATGACTAAGCTTGCTGAAAGATATCCCGAATATTCATTTGAAAAAAATTCAGGATATGGAACAAAAGAGCACCTTTCGGCTCTGAGATCTCATGGAATTACCCCTATCCATCGAAAAAGTTTCAAACCCGTCTACAATATATTGAATTAAGAAAATAAATTAAGTTATTGATTCTAAATATTATTGACCTCGATTCTATTTTGAATCATATTACTGACCATGAAATCGGTCGATGAAAGTCTTGTGGCAAAGACTAATAAAATTTTATGCGGTGACACAGTCGAGGAGTTGAGAAATTTACCCGACAATAGTATAGATCTAATCTTTGCCGACCCTCCTTACAACTTGCAATTGGATCAAGAGTTGCTTCGACCTAATAACTCCAAAGTATCAGCTGTTGACGATGAATGGGATCAGTTCGAAAGTTTTGAAGAGTACGATAATTTTTCTGACCTTTGGCTCAAAGAAGCTAAAAGAGTGCTTAAACCAACAGGAAGTATATGGGTGATAGGCTCATATCATAATATATTTAGGATTGGTTACATAATGCAAAACTTAGGTTTTTGGATTTTAAATGATGTTATTTGGCAAAAAGCAAATCCAATGCCAAATTTTAGAGGAAAAAGATTTACTAATGCTCATGAAACTATGATTTGGGCAAGTAAAGATAAAAACTCAAAAAAATATACATTTAATTACGAAGCGATGAAGTCACTAAATGAAAATATGCAGATGCGCTCAGACTGGTTCTTACCTATTTGCAGTGGCCATGAAAGATTAAAAAACAAATCAGGAAAGAAAGTACATCCCACGCAAAAACCTGAGGGATTATTGCACAGAATAATTGTTTCATCTTCAAATCAGGGTGAACTTGTACTTGATCCTTTCTTTGGAACAGGAACAACTGGCGCTGTAGCAAAAAGGCTAGGAAGAAAATACATTGGTATTGAAAAAGATAAAAATTATATAAAAGAAGCCAAGAATAGAATTGAAAAAGTGAGTATTTATGAAAATAATGCACTAACGTTAACTCAATCTAAAAAATCTGAACCAAGAATACCTTTTGGTTGGTTAATTGAACGAAAACTGATCGAGCCTGGAACAATTTTATATGATCAAAAAAGAAAATACTCTGCAAAAGTTAGAGCAGATGGTTCTGTTGTTAGTGAGAAAAACTCTGGATCAATTCATCAAATTGGCGCAGAAGTTCAGTCTGCAAACGCGTGTAACGGTTGGACTTTTTGGCACTTTGACGTTGAAGGTGAACTCAAACCGATTGACATATTAAGACAAAAAATCAGATCTGAATTAAATTGAGCAGATTAAGTGCCTTTTTGCTCATCGTTGTAACTGCATATTTATTTAATTTTTTTAAATCCACCCACTTAAAATCGTCCTCATTAAATTGTGTCTGACTGTTTTTAATATTGGACTTATAAACAGTGTTTTTGAGATCAATGTGGCTAAAGGTGTGTTTGAATTCAACATTTGTTTTTTTCCATTTGGCATTTGGTATAGGGGTACTCTTTTTACTAAACTTTACAGGTTTCGCTTTCCAATTAGTAGATGGAATCTCCCATTGATTTGCAAGAATCTTTTTACCAGTTCTTTTCTTTAAAAGAATTTTAGAATTATTATGAATTGTAAGAAATGAAATACAATTTAGCTTCTGTTTTAACGGCTTACTTTTTATTGTTGGAATAAGATCTACCATATTTTTTTTATGGGCTGAGCATTTACTCTTGAGACAACAATTGTGACAGTCTGAATTTTTAGGCCTACATATTATTGCCCCTAACTCCATAACTGCTTGCGTGTAAGACCTATTTTTTGAATTAGGACAAATTCTTTCAGCAATTTCAGAAATTTTTTCTTCAAAACTTTTATCATTGCCACGTATTTCGAAATACCTTGCTATAACTCGCTTTACATTTCCATCAATTGCTACCGCTTTTTTATTAAATGCAATGGAACTTATTGCGGCAGATGCATATTCCCCAATGCCGGGTAATTTAATTAAATTAATTTTATCTTTTGGAATTTTTCCGTTGTAATCTTTATCTATAATTTTAACAGTTTGTAGTAAGTTTTTTGCTCTTGAGTAGTAACCTAGACCTTGCCAAAAAAGTAAAATATCTTCAATTTTTGCATGAGATAACTTTTTTAATGTTGGCCATTCTTTAATAAATTTTTTGAAATATGGTATTACTGTTGCCACTGTCGTTTGCTGCAACATAAATTCACTTACAAGAACTCTATATGGATAATCCTTATGTCGAATATTCTTTCTCCAGGGTAGTTCTCTTTGATTTTTTTCATACCACTTAAGTAATTTATTTGAAAAAAATTTGTCTTTATTTGTCATTTTCGTGTTATTTTATTTTTTATGTTTCAAAAGAAATTAAAAGGCCCTCAAATATTATCAAATCTTCTTCCAGAAGAAGCAAAGAAAATCCTTAAATCAAGAGGTTTTTCAGAGTTAGAACTCTTAGCAAATTGGGAGAGAATTGTAGGCAAAAAATTTGCAAAATTAACCATTCCATTACGGCTTAAAATAGGTAAGAGCAGTGAAAAAAATAATGGTAAATTAATTGTTAAAGTTGATAGAAGTGTGGCTTTTGCGTTTGAGCACGAGCGAGAGAAAATAATTAATAAAATTAATCTTTTTTTTGGCTATGAAGTGATCAACAAAGTTGAAATAATACAAGCATCAAATAAGGTTAAAAAAACAACTAAAATCAATAAATTAGAAAGTGATATTAAGAACCAAAGTAAGAATTATGATGAACTAAAAAAATATCCTGATCTTAGAAGAAACTTTGAAAAAATCGCTTCAAAAATTTTAAAGTCCTAATTCAAACAAAATTTTCTGCTACTCCAACAGAGTAATAAATCCTATTAAAATAAGGAAAAATTGAGTATATTCAACATGTTGTATATATATAAAAAAAACAAGCAAAATATGGGTTTTAAATCTAATTTTTTATTCAGTACTAGTTTTATTGTATTTCTATTTGCGTTGATGTTTCCAATTAATGGATTGTATGCCAGCAGTACATTAAAGGGTATGCAGTTAGGTGATAGCGACGCACCAGTGAAAATTATTGAATATAGATCGCTCACTTGCAGTCATTGCGCAGACTTTAGTAATGACACCTTTGCAGAAATTAAAGAAAATTATATCGATAAAGGTAAAGTGAATTTTGAATTGAGACCTTTCGCTCTCAATGCGATTGATCTTAACGCTTTTAAATTACTTCATTGTGTTGATGAAAATGATTTTTTTGCAATGGACAAAATCTTGTTTAAAGATCAAAAAAAATGGATTGTAACTAATCAGAGCGATAAAGTACTAGAAAACAGCACTAATGCACTTAAGAATTACGGGGCCCTATTCGGCGTATCTGAGGAGGCGTTTAATAGCTGTATGGAAAATGAGAATATTACTGATTTTATACTGGAGCAGCGCATAGAGGGTGTTGAGGAGTATGATATATCTTCAACTCCAACTTTCATAATCAATGGTGAAATTTATGCAGGTAATATGTCGATTAATGAATTTAATGAAATAATTGAAAAAGAAATTAATTAATGAAATTTAAAAAAATAAAAATTTTAGGTTTTAAATCATTTGTTGATCCTACCGAATTAGACATCGATGAGGGATTAACAGGCATAGTTGGTCCTAATGGATGTGGTAAATCAAATGTTGTTGAGTCCCTAAGATGGTGCATGGGAGAAACCTCTGCAAAAAGCATGAGGGGTTCAGGAATGGAAGATGTAATTTTTTCTGGTACATCAGATAGACCAGCAAGAAATAATGCTGAAGTAACAATCTATCTTGATAATGAGGAAAGAAACGCGCCGTCTGAATTTAATGATCAAACTGAAATTCAAGTTAAAAGAAAAATAGAAGTTGAAAAGGGATCAGATTATAAAATTAATGGTAAAGACGTTAGAGCCAGAGATGTACAAAGATTATTTGCAGATTTATCTACAGGAGCTCATTCTCCATCCTTGATCAGCCAAGGACGCGTAGGTTCATTAATAAATGCCAAACCTATAGATAGACGCTCGGTACTAGAAGAAGCGGCAGGAATATCTGGTTTACATTCGCGAAGACATGAAGCAGAGCTAAAATTGAAAGGCGCAGAAACTAATCTTCAAAGGGTTAAGGATTTGATGAAACAATTAAATAATCAAATCAATAGTCTTAAAAAACAAGCTGAACAAGCTGAAACCTACCGCTCAGTATCGTCTGAAATTAACAAATTAGAGGGTATCGTTTTATTCCTAAAGTGGACATCTTTAAAAGAATCTTATGAAAAGTCAGATGAGAATTTAAGATCAAGTGAGTCTCAAATCCAAAAATTTACGTTGCTGGTAACTCAGGCTACTAATGAACAATTAAGAGCCAATGAGAAAATTAAGCCTTTAAGAGATAAAGAGATTGAGTCTGCGGCAAAATTAAATCGTATTAATCTCGAGAGAGAGTCATTGGATCATGAGGAAGAACGAATAAAAGAAGAAAAAAGAAATCTTGAAAACGTGATTCAACAAATAATCAGTGATAGTGAGAGGGAGCAGTTTCAACTGGAAGATGCTAAAAAAGACCTTGATTTACTTAATGCAAGAAAAGATCTCTCTAATAACGAAGAGTTTCGAGAAATAAACAATGAAACAATTGATCAGCTTAAGTCAGAAAAGGATACTTTGGAAACAGAGATTTCAAATCTTGAGCAACAAATAGAACAATATAATCAGATTAAAAACTCTAAAAGAGATGATTGGCAAGACACTTTGATTAAAGCAGAAAATTTGAAATCAAGGCAATCAACTTTAAAAGACGTAGAAGGTTATGATGATCCTGAGAAATGGACAAATATATTTAAAGAAAAGTTTTACAATGATCTTGGTGAAATCAGTGAGAAAGTGAATCAAGCAAGTAATATTTCAGACGAAGCTAAGGCAAATTATGACAGAGCAAGTAATGAGGCAAAAAATGCAGCAACATTATCAATGGAATTAAGAGAAAAACTCAGACAAAAAGACGTTGAACAAAAACAAAGTGATTGGACATATGAATTTCAGAGATTGAATAAAACAATTAAGTCATCTCAAGAACAAATCGAAACATTGCAAAAAAGAAAAATAAAAACTGAGCAAGAGCTAGAGAAAATATCTAATCGCCCAGAAGAAATTGCCCAGAGGAGAGGTCAATTAATTGAAACAAAAGGCTTTGCAGAGACAGAAAGACAGTTTGCAGCTGATCGTTTAGCTGAAGCTGATAATGAATTAAAAAAAATTGAGACTAATTTAAGAAAAGCCCAAAATGATCTCGCTAACATAAGAGAGTCTAAAGGAAGAACAGAAGCAACAAAAGAATTAGCTGAATCAAGATTAAAAGAATTAGAATACGAGTCAAAAGAGAAATTTAACTGTATTCCTAGTGAAATTGTAAATTCTCTCTCTATATCAGATGATCTTGAAACTATGAGAGCTAACCTCGAAAGAACTGAAATGAGACTTGATCGACTTAAGCAGCAGCGTGAAACAATGGGTGCTGTGAATCTAAGGGCAGATTTGGAAACAAAAGAAATAGATGAAGAACTTGAAAAAATGACCACTGAAAAAGAAGATTTAGAAAACGCAATCAAAAAAATGAGGGAGTCTATAGAAGATTTAAATAAAGAAGGTAGAACAAGACTGCTTGGAGCGTTTAAAACTGTAAACACACATTTCAAAGAAGTTTTTGTAAAATTATTTAACGGTGGAAAGGCGCACCTTGAACTTATAGACTCTGATGATCCACTTGAAGCAGGGCTTGAAATGATGGTAAGTCCACCAGGTAAAAAACTTCAGTCAATGTCATTGTTATCTGGTGGGGAACAGGCACTAACAGCATTATCTCTAATCTTCGCTGTATTTTTAACAAATCCTTCGCCAATTTGTGTACTTGATGAGGTTGATGCGCCACTGGATGATGCAAACGTCGATAGATTTTGTGGTCTTTTAGATGACATTACAGAAAAAACGAATACCAAGTTCTTAATTATAACTCACCACGCGCTCACAATGTCGAGAATGGATAGATTGTTTGGAGTAACCATGGCTGAACGAGGCGTCAGTCAAATTGTCTCTGTAGATCTTAAAAAAGCTGAAGAGATTGGAGCTGTTGCCTAGTATATTGAAGATGAGTAATGATGCTAATTCTCTTGAAAATAGAATAAAAAAAGCAAAAGAAGGCCAGTCTATTAAAGAAGCTAAAGCCCCCAAACCATTCGGTAAAATCATGAAAGTAGTGGTTGAAATTGTCGCAGCAATGGCTGTTGGACTAGGAATTGGTTTGCTGATTGACAATTATTTTAATACAAGACCCATCTTCACATTAATTTTCTTTCTCTTAGGTAGTGCAGCAGGAATTCTTAACGTTTTTAGGGTTGCAAAAAGTCTTCAAAATAACTAAAAAATATATCGATGGCTGCTGATAATCCTATAGATCCTATACACCAATTTGAAATATCAAAAATTGCAGATATCCAGTTAGGTGGTATTGATATTTCATTTACAAACTCTTCTTTATTTATGGTATTCGCGCTAGCTGCAACAATGGCACTATTTGTTATTGGTCTTTCTAAAAAATCAATCATACCAAACAGAATGCAGATGTTATCAGAACTTTCTTATAACTTCATTGCGAACATGTTACGAGACCAGGTAGGTGATCAAGGAAGGGCTTATTTTCCGTTCATATTTTCATTATTTATGTTTATTTTCTTTTGCAATTTTATAGGCCTAATACCGTATACGTTTACTGTAACAAGTCACTTAATTGTAACTTTCGCTTTTGCTGGTCTTATATTTATTGCAGTCACAATAATAGGCTTTGTAAAAAATGGATTAGGATATTTAAGAATTTTTTATCCATCTGGTATTCCAATTTTTCTAGCGCCTCTCATTGTCCCAATTGAAATCATTTCATACTTATCAAAACCTATCAGTTTATCAGTCAGACTTTGTGCAAACATGCTAGCAGGACACAGCATATTAAAAATATTTGCCGGATTTATCGTAATGCTAGGCTTTTTAGGATTTGCACCATTAGTTTTTTTGGTCGTGTTATATGCATTAGAAACTCTTATTGCAGCACTCCAGGCATATATTTTTACAATTTTAACATGTATATATCTTAATGATGCCCTTCATCCGGATCATTAATATTTACAACAACGAAAGGAAAAAAAATGGAAGTAGAAGCAGCTAAACTTATCGGCGCAGGATTGGCAACTATTGGAGTTGCAGGTTCAGGAGCTGGTATCGGAACAGTATTTGGGGCTTACGTCTCGGGTATATTTAGGAATCCTTCAGCGGCACCACAGGCGTTCGGGCAAGTTCTATTAGGATTTGCACTTGTTGAGGCGATTGCTTTATTTGCTCTTGTAATAGCTTTCTTAATTTTATTTGGATAAGAAAAGTGAAAATCTTATTAAAAGCTTTTCTATTAACTGCGCCAATTAATTTTGTATATGCTGCAGAGGGCCAGAAATCTGCTGGTCTTCCGCAGATGGATATTGCAACATTTCCATCTCAATTATTTTGGCTTGTAATTACGTTTTCACTTTTATACCTGTTTATGTGGAAATTTGTAATACCAAGGTTAGGCGCAACAATTGAAGAAAGAAGAGATAAGATTTCAAATGACATCAATGATGCTGATAATCTTAATACAGAAGCAACTGATATATTAAAAAAATATGATGAGCAAATGGCAAGTGCATCACAAGAGTCAAATGAGATTATCACTAATTCTAAAAAAGCAATGCTTGATCATTTAGAAACGCTTAA
Source organism: uncultured Pelagibacteraceae bacterium (assembly GCA_902617525.1). GTDB lineage: Bacteria > Pseudomonadota > Alphaproteobacteria > Pelagibacterales > AG-422-B15 > CACNXQ01. The sequence continues at coordinate 124,000 of CACMWW010000002.1, forward strand.
AAAAGAAAATGAAGAAAAAGTTAACTCCCTAATCTCTGAGTCTCAGGCTAAAATAAAAGCTCAAGAAGAAAAATCTAAGATTGAAATAAGAAATGCAACGTTAGATACCGTTAAAGCTATTGTATCAAGATATATTGAAAATATTCCTTCAGATGAGGAAATAAATAAGAAATTAAACTAATGCTAGGAACTATTTAATGTCATCATTCTTTTCAGATCCATCGTCTTGGGTATTAGTAGCTTTTATAATATTTGTCATAATTGCGCTTGTAATTAAAGCGCCATCAATGATTGCGAAACTTCTTGATGGTGAAATTGATAAAATCAAATCTGAGTTAGATAATGCCCGAAAATTAAAAGAAGAAGCGAATTCTCTTTTAGCCGATTACGAGAGAAAGGTTCAGTCTGCTGACGAGGAAGCAAAAGCAATTATTGATCAAGCAAAGGAAATTGCAAAAAATCACGAAGAAGAGTCAAAGTTAAAAGCAGAAGAGTTTATTAAAAGAGCCGAACAGCAAGCCATAGAAAAGATATCAAGGGCTGAAAAAATGGCTATATCAAAAGTTAATGACGAGATTGTAAATAACTCAGTAAATATTGCTGAGAAAATTATCTCAGAAAACATCAACGACCAAAGTGCAGATAAGCTTGTAAAACAATCAATCGATCAAATAGGTAAACTTAAGGTATAATTTATTATTTATATCTCTCTTTCTAAGCTATAAATAAATTATGGCAGTCTATACGCACATATCTAGAGAAGAACTGGATCTTTTTACTGATCATTATAGTATTGAAAATGTTCTTGAATTTTCAGGTATAAAAGGTGGAACTTCTAATTCAAATTATTTACTAAAGACTCTAGAAAAAAATTACATACTTACTATTTTTGAAGAAAGAACAAATCAGGATAATCTTCAATTCTTTTTTGATCTAATGAATCATTTGAATAAAAACAATGTAAAGTGCCCTGAGGTAATACAAGATAAAAAAGGAAATTATTCAAACTCAATTCAAAATAAGAAAGCTGTAATCACATCGTTCTTAAAAGGTAGGTCAATAGATCAAATTAAACCAATACACTGTGCGTCTTTAGGCTCCACTATCGCAAGAATGCATAAAGAATCAGCTAGACTTGAAATGACTAGAGAAAATGAGCTTGGATTTGTAAACCTCAACAGCTTAATTCAAACTTTAAAAAATTTTGACGATAATATAGACGCGCAGCTAATCGATTTAATCAATGAAGAATATACTTTCCTATCTGGAAACCTTGATCATAGTTTACCTTCAGGTATAATTCATGCAGATCTTTTTCCAGATAATATTTTTTTTGAAGGTAATGAGGTTACAGGTATAATAGATTTTTATTTTGCATGTACCGATTATTATGCTTACGAAATTGCTATCTGTCTAAATGCATGGTGTTTTGAGCCAAATAATAACGAATTCAATCCAACAAAAGCAAAACATTTATTGGGCAGTTACAATCAGTTGCGAGAATTTTCAGAGGAAGAAAAGAAAGTTTTACCTCTTCTTACAAGAGCATCATCTCTAAGGTATCTACTAACTCGTTTAATCGACTACTATTCGCATGATGATAATGAACTGATCCTTAAAAAGGACCCTAATGAGTATCTCACTAAACTCCAATTTCACCAATCCGTTAAAAAAGTAGGCGAATATGGCCTCTAAAAAAGTTGTTATGTACACCGATGGAGCTTGCTCAGGCAATCCGGGCAATGGAGGTTGGGGAGCTTACATTGAAATTGATGATAAGAAAATTGAGTTAAGTGGATCTGAAAATAACACAACAAATAACAGAATGGAATTAAAAGCAGTTATTTATGCTCTAGATTATCTTAATGAAAAAAGAGACATAATAATTTTCACTGACTCAAAGTATGTCATGCAAGGTATTCAGGAGTGGATAAAAAAATGGAAAACCAATGATTGGAAGACTGCACAAAAAAAAGACGTAAAAAATAAAGATCTTTGGGTTGAATTAGACAATCTGACCGATAAACACTCGATAAAATGGGAGTGGGTAAAAGGTCATTCAGGTGATTACGGAAATGAAATTGCTGATAAACTGGCGGTCGCTCAGATAAAAAGATAAATTATAGTAATTCCATCATTTTATTTGCTCCACTTACATCAACTTTACCACCATCAACTTCGACAAAAAACTTTTCAATAATTCCATCATTGACAAGTAGTGAGCATCTTTTTGTCTTGATCGATGTTCCAAATGTATCGGGATAGTCTGTACCTAATGATTTTGCAAACTCAGCCTTACTATCTGATAAAAATTTTATTTTTCCATTTGATCCAGACATTTCCTCCCATGCTGACATAGTAAATATGTCGTTAGTTGCAAAACATACTATTTCATCAACAGCTTTTTCTCTAATTTTGTCGGCATTCTCTATAAAGCCAGGTAAATGGTTTCGAGCACATGTTGGTGTGAATGCGCCTGGTACACCAAAGATTACTATTTTTTTCCCTTTGCAGAAGTCCAATATCTTTAATGGTTGTGGACCTTTATCCTTATCCATAAAAACTAAAGTTTCATTTGGTAATTCATTTCCAATTAAATCTGACATTTGACGACCATACTAAATTTATTCCTTAATACAAGATAAAAGTAAGTGGTCCTCCCACTTGCCATTAATTTTCAAATACTGTCTTACTAATCCTTCAATGCAAAAATTATTTTTTTCAAGTGTCTTTAAAGAACGCTCATTCCTTGGTAGGCACGCTGCCTCTACTCTATGTAAATTCAATTCATCAAAAATAAATTCTTTGATAAGTTTTATTGACTCACTCATTAAACCTTTACCCATTTTAGTTTCACAAATCCAATACCCAATTGAGCAAGATTGAACTACACCTCTTTGAACATTATTTATATTAATTTCGCCAATCAAATTATTATTATTTTTTTCAAATATCAGAAAGGAATATGCATTATCATCTAATGCAAGTTTTTCAAAATATCTTACTCTTTTTACAAATGAACTTCTTTCAAGTTCATTTGGTGACCATGTAGGTTCCCACGGTTTTAAATATCTTTTATTTTTTTCTTTTAATGAAGACCATGATTTCCAATCTTTATAATCAGGAGGTCTTAGGATTACGTTTTCACCTTTCCTCTCAAATGTTATCTTTTTTGGATAATAAGTTGTTAAAAATGACACTAGCTTAGCTGCTCCCTAATGAATTCTTTAATTCGACTTGTGTTATTTTCCATTTTATACATTTTTTCTTCTGCATCAAATAAGTAATTGTATTTACTCATTAAATTTAAATCTTCACCTATTGATTTTTCAACAACCTCAGAAAATTTTACAGGGTGAGCTGTAGCCAAAACAAAATTAAGCCTATCCATATCTTTTTCAAATCTTGATGCATCCAGTCCTGTAGCAGTGTGGGGGTCAATAACATATGAAAAATTATCTTTCACGGATTTGATTGTGTTTTGAACGATATCCATCGAAGAACTATTCGAGCTAAATACCTCTCGAACTTTTTCTAAATTTTCCTCAGATATTGATATTTTTCCACTTTCTTCAAAATTTTCCATTGATACTTTTGTTTCAGTATTTGATTGATTAAGTATATCAAAAAGTAATCTTTCAAAATTACTTGCTACCTGAATATCCATACTTGGACTTGATGTTTTTATGACTGTTTTAGATTCATATACTCCTGACTTCATAAATCTATTTAGAATATCGTTTTCGTTAGTAGCCACTATTAATTTATTGATAGGTAATCCCATTTTATATGAAACATAACCAGCATAAATATCTCCGAAGTTACCAGTTGGGACAGAAAAATTAACTTTATTGGAAGCTCTTTCAGTAAAATTAATAAATGTATAAAAGTAATATACTGATTGAATGATAATTCTTGCCCAATTAATTGAATTAACTGCAGATATATTATTATGCATACTATAATCTGTATCTTTCAAAATATCTTTAACAATTTTTTGACAGTCATCAAAAGTTCCTTCTACTTCACAAAGAAAAATATTTTCTTGATTAACAGTAGACATCTGTCTTCTCTGAAATTCTGAAATCCTACCCTTAGGATATAAACAGAAAATATTTATATTTTTGCTTTTTTTTACAGCGTTTATAGCAGCTGATCCTGTGTCACCTGATGTAGCTACTATAAGATTTATTCTTTTCATTTCTTTTTCTAAAAAATGATCAAAAAGAGGGATAAGTAATTGCATTGCGAAGTCTTTGAAGGCTAAAGTTGGGCCATTGAATAGCTCCACGATTATTTCGTTTGCATTAAGCTCCTTGAATGATACACAGCCACTTTCTGTAAAGTTATTTGAATACGCTTCTTTAATAATCCTCTTCAATTGATCGGACTCTATTTCGTCACCAATAAATGGAGATAAAATAATTTCTGTTAAGTCCTCATAACTTACATTTCGATTAATATCTTTATGATTTATATTTGGCCAATTTTCAGGAATAAATAGGCCTCCATCATTTGCTAAACCAGCAAATAAAACTTCTCTAAACCCAAAGTAATCGCTGCCCCTTGTGCTTCTATATCTCATTTTTTTGCACCTTTTGTCTAATATAGTAGATATACATTATCATAATTACAAAAGACAACAAAAACCAGGTGACAGCATACTGGAGATGATTATTTGTTATATTAGATGGCTCAAATTCAATCAGAACATTATCAGAATAGCTTTGGTCTAATAATTTTATCATATACTTACTAGAATTTAATTTATGATATTTATCCATTTCACTTGTATTGAGCAAATACCAGGTATTTGTTATTGTATCATTTTCTGGAATAAGCGGCTTTCGATCCTTCGAATAAATTAAAGCTCCTCTGATTTCTATCTCACTATTTTTGAAAACTTCATCTAATTCAAAATTATCTTTAGAGTCAAACGGTATCCAGCCAAGTATTACATAAATAAATTTTTTGCTAATCATTTGCATTGGTAAGACAATTTCATAACCAGACTCTCCTTTAAGATTAAATTTATAAAAAAACATTTTTTTACCAGTTAACAGTTGTCCTTTTACAGAAGTATTCATGAATTCATATTGAGAGTTCTCGTCGTTTAACGGAAATTCATCTAGTACAGAATTATAATTAGAATTAATTGACTCTATTAAATTATTTTTCCATTCGAGCCTTTGTGTTTGCCAAAAACAAAGCAAAAGAAGCAAGATGATTGTTGAAATAAATATTATGTGGAAAAGAAGATTTTTAATCAATTAAAGTATTTATTAATATGAGCCCCAAACATAAATTGCTGCAAATAAAAATAGCCAAACAACATCAACAAAATGCCAATACCAAGCAGCAGCCTCAAAACCAAAATGATGGTCAGATTTAAAATGGCCAGCAATCGATCTTCCAAGGCAAACAATTAAGAATATTGTTCCAATTAGAACATGAAAGCCATGAAAACCAGTCGCCATATAAAAAGTTGCTCCATAGATGTGCCCAGAAAATGAAAAATCAGCATGCATGTATTCATAAACCTGAAAACCAGTGAACACGACACCAAGTCCTACCGTGCACCATAGTCCCTGTATTAGCTCTTTTCTATTGCCTTCTAGCAATGCATGATGAGCCCAGGTAACAGTAGTTCCTGATAAAAGTAAGATTAACGTATTGATTAGAGGTATATGCCATGGATCCATTAGATGAATATCTGGTGGAGGCCATATAGCTCCTATTTGTTCTGTAGGGAATAAACTTGCATTGAAATATGCCCAAAACCAAGCAACAAAGAACATAACTTCTGATGCAATAAATAAAGTCATGCCGTATCTAAGGCCAATTTGAACAACTGGTGTGTGATGACCTTGATGTTCACCCTCTATAATCACATCTCTAAACCACATGTATGAGACATAGATAACAATTGCTAAACCAATTATCATTGTCCACATGTCATCGGTCCTAAAATAAACAACCGCACCGACGCACGCGATTAAAGCTCCGATCGATGCAAGAAGGGGCCAAGGACTTGGATCAACTAAATGGTATTCATGTGTTCTTTTTGTATTTTCTGAACTCATATTTAATTATGTATCACTGTTTTCATAAAAGGTATAGGACAAAGTAACTTCTGATAAATCAGAAATGTATTTATCATTTTCAATTTCAGGATCTATAAAAAATGAAACTGGCATAATTTTAGTTTCGTTAGCCATGAGCTCTGTTTCTTGAAAACAAAAGCATTCAATTTTGTTAAAGTACTTTCCTGCCTCAGTTGGGGATACATTATATACAGCAGTACCGCTTAGAGTTTGGTCTGTATTATTCTCTATCACATAATTAATCAGTTTATTTTCACCTATCTTTAATTGATGAATTCTTTGCTCAGGATAGAATTCCCAATCGAGGGTAGAACCAACGTTGGAGTCTAATCTAACATTGATAGTTTTATCGATAGAATAAATGCTTTCAGAAGAATACACATTTGGAGTGCCCCCAAATCCTGTAACTTTACAAAAATAGTTGTATAGAGGCACTGACGCATAGGCTAAAGCGATCATGGTGATAACTATTCCTATTAGTCCAATGGCAATGATACTGTTATTTGACTTGATAAAATTCATTTAAATAGTTCCCAACTTATAAACAGTATAAGAGAAAAATAAAGCCACAAAGAAAACTAGTACGAGGGCAGTTATTATATTTCTTTTTTTTATTTTTTTATCCATTAGTAAATATTCCATAGTAAATTATCGATTAATAGAATTGAGAAAATATTAAACAGATAAATAATTGAAAAATAAAATAGCATTTGAGCTTTTCGTTCAAGCAAGCCATCTTTCAACCACGATCTTTTGAGATCAAATGCCAAATAAATGAAAAAAATACTTAGAGCTGTTGACGAAACTCCAAAGAACAAAGAATAGTATGAACTCATAATTAAAGTAAGTGGCAATAAGGTAATCGAATATGCAATAATTAAATTTATCGTTTTACGCTCACCAACAATCAGTGGCATCATTGGAATTCCAGCCTTTTTGTAATCATCAGATTTATAAAGTGCAAGAGCCCAGAAATGAGGAGGTGTCCATAGAAAAATTAGCATGAAAAGAAGGCAAATCTCAGTTGAGACTCCTCCTGTCACAACTGCCCAGCCGATCATCGGAGGAAAGGCTCCCGCTGCACCTCCTATCACAATATTTTGAGGTGTCCTCTTTTTAAGCCATATTGTGTAAACAAATATATAAAAGCAAATTGTGATTAAAAGTAATCCTGCAGCCGCTAAATTTGAAACCAAGTAAAGCATTGATACAGCAATTATTGAGAGTGTTATGCCGTATATAAGTGCCCCATTAGCGCTTATTTGGTTTGTTGGCAAAGCTCGATCTTTTGTTCTATTCATTAATTTGTCAGTATCTCTCTCATACCACATGTTTAGTGCACCTGACGCGCCAGAACCAATTGAGATAGCAAGAATTGCGAGCAAACCTTGAGTAAAACTTAAACTTCCAGGTGCGATTATCATTCCTACAAAGCTTGTAAATATAGAAAGTGACATGACCCTTGGTTTAAGCAAGGAGGTATACAAAGCTAGTTTTGTCGCAATAGAACCTAGCCCAAATTCCTGTTTATTAGAAACTGAGGTAATATTTGCCATTATAATTTCTACTTAACTTTTGGTAGCTCCTCAAACTGGTGGAATGGTGGAGGAGAAGGCAATGTCCACTCAAGTGTTGTGGCTCCCTCACCCCATGGGTTGTCGGCACAATCTCTAACTTTCATGAGAGCATGTACTAACATTACAAAGAATACTGCCAAACCAAGAACTGATATAAATGAGCCAATTGAGGAAATATAATTCCATCCAGCGTAAGCATCAGGGTAGTCAACATAACGTCTTGGCATTCCCGCTAAACCTAAGAAGTGTTGTGGGAAGAATATTATATTCACTCCAATAAAAGTTAACCAAAAATGTAACTTGCCCAAAAACTCTGAGTAGTTTCTGCCAAACATTTTACCAAACCAATAATAGAAACCAGCAAATATTGCAAAAACAGCTCCCATAGACAGAACGTAATGAAAATGTGCAACAACATAGTAAGTATCATGCAGCGAATGGTCAATTCCTGCATTTGCAAGAACAACACCTGTCACACCACCTACAGTGAATAGAAAAATAAAACCTATTGCCCATAACATTGGTGTTTTAAGGTCTACCGAACCACCCCACATAGTAGCAATCCATGAGAAGACTTTAATTCCGGTAGGCACAGCAATTACCATCGTAGCAAACACATAATAAGCTTTTACATCTGCGTCCATGCCAACAGTGTACATGTGGTGAGCCCAGACGATGAAACCTAGGAAACCAATAGATACCATTGCATAAGCCATTCCTAGATAGCCAAAGACTGGCTTCTTAGAAAACGTTGCTACAACGTGACTAACAATTCCAAAACCTGGTAAAATTAAGATATAAACCTCAGGGTGACCAAAGAACCAAAATAGGTGCTGAAAAAGTACTGGGTCCCCACCTTCAGCGGCACTAAAGAAAGTTGTCCCAAAATTTCTATCTGTAAGAAGCATTGTGATTGCAC
>CACMWW010000003.1 GCA_902617525.1 uncultured Pelagibacteraceae bacterium
AACAATAATTCGATTTTTATATCTTTTTATAAATTGATCTGTGCTGTTGAAATATTTTTTTCCTGATGGCCAATATTTCTGTAAAAGCCTAGAGCTTTCACTCACATTATTTTTTATAGACATTTTAATTTGTTTTGACCGTGGTTCTTTTATTGATTATCCACTGCTGAATAATTGAGAGCACGTTATTTGTTGTCCAGTAAATTACAAGACCAGCAGCAAATTGTGCTAAGAGAATTGTTATAAAGAGCGGAAAGAACATGAATATTCTTGCTTGTATTGGATCGGGAGGAGCTGGGTTGAGTTTTTGTTGTATATACATGGTTAAGCCCATCAACACTGGCCAAATCCCTATAATCATAAATGATGGCGGGTCCCATGGTATGAGACCAAAAAGATTAAATATGGTCGTTGGATCCTTTGCAGCAAGGTCTTGAATCCATCCATAAAAAGGGGCGTGTCTCATTTCAATTGAAACAAATAACATTTTATAAATTGCAAAGAAAAATGGAATTTGAATAAGTATTGGCAAACATCCTGAAATTGGGTTTACTTTTTCCTTTTTGTACAAAGCCATTAGTGCTTGTTGTTGCTGCGCTCTATCATCTTTGTGAAGCTGTTTAATTCTTGTCATTTCAGGTTGAAGCATTTTCATTTTGGCCATGGAGATGAATGACCAGTTAGCAAGAGGAAAGAAAACAATTCTTGTAATAACTGTTAATATAATGATAGCTAAACCAAAGTTTCCTGATAACTCAGAGAAGAAGTAAATTACATTGAATAAAGGTTTTGTGAGAAAATAGAACCAGCCCCAGTCAATCGCTAAATCAAAATTATAGATTCCATAATCTTCTTGATATCGATCGATGAGTTTTGCTTCTTTAGCACCAATGAATATTTGACTCTCAACAATGTGATCGCTGCCAGCTGCAACTTTTGTTGCATTTAGAGATCTATAGTAAGCGATGTATCCGTTATCATAAGTATAAATAGCTTTGAATGATTTATTCTGATCTGGAATGAGCGCAGCTAACCAGTATTTATCTGTAATGCCCACCCAACCATTATCACTTTCAAAGTTAAGTGTTTCTTCATCATCTTTTAGGTCGTCGTAATCTATTAATTCAAGTTTTTCTTGTAAGACACCAAGCAAGCCTTCATGCAGAATAAACATGCCAGATAAAGAAGGCGCCTGCTTTCTTGTTACCTTACTTGCGTTATTTATAATAATTTCTTCATTTGAATTATTTTTAACTTCTTGTGTAATATCAAATAAATAGTCTTCATCTAATCCAATTGTAGTTACAAATGTCTGGCCAGTTGTATTGCTCCATTCAAATTCAACTTCATTGTTCGATGTAAGAGTAGCATTGTTATTAGATACTTTCCAAATAGACTCAGCATTTGGTGTTTCAAAATTAGCGTCTTGATTTTTTATCCATCCAAATGTTACTTCATAGCCGTCATAAGTATCAATTGGTTGTAAAACTCTAATTTTTTCTGAAAACTCCTCTTGAGTTTCATTATATTTTTTGAGAACAATGTCATCAATTCTTAGACCTTTAAGATTAATTGACCCAACAATGCTGTTCGTTTCAATGTTTACTCTCTTATCCGCACTCAGCGCCTCGTCTAAACCAATGTTATCATTTTTGGTAATACCTAGAGATCTCTCAATTTCATCAACGGCTTCCATATCAAGTTCATTTGAGTTAACCTCTGACACGTCACCACTTTCTATTTCTCCATTAAGCATTTCTTGCTCAGGTGCTTCAAAGAAAAAGCTCCAGATAAACAGAACACCTACTGAGAGTATTATCGCAAGTATTAGATTTCTACTTTCCATAGATTACTTCTTCTCTTTTGGAACAGGATCATAACCTTCCGAACCACCTAAAAGCTTTATTGGATGACATTTTGTTATTCTCTTCATACCTAAATATGTTCCCTTAATTAAACCGTACTCTTCAATTGCCTCTTTTGCATACTCAGAGCATGTTGGCATAAAACGACATGATGAGGGAAAATATGGAGAGATTAATCTTTGATATAGTACTATAAGAAATATAAATATTGATTTCATTTGTTAACTATGAATTTTTTTAATTGCTGTATTCATTTCAAATTCTAGATTTTTAAAATCTTCAATAAGCGAATTCTTCTTACCAATAATTACGTAATTCCAATTTTTAATACCATATTCCCCAATAATATTTTTTGCAATTACTCTTAATCGCCTCTTTATTTTATTTCTTACGACAGCGTTTCCATTTTGTTTTGAAACTGTGTATCCAACTTTTACCTTATTGCACGATTTATCCTCGTAAGCCTGTAATAAAAAGGACTTACTTCTAAAGAAGAGTCCACTTTTAGCTCTTTGAAAATCCTTTGAGGATTTTAATGTCTCTAATTTGTTCATTGAATATCTTGTTCTAAGCTGAGAGAACTTTTCTGCCCTTAGCACGGCGCCTAGCCAAAATAATCCTTCCATCTTTAGTCGCAGAACGTGCTCTGAATCCATGACGTCTTTTTCTGACTAAGTTGCTTGGTTGAAATGTTCTTTTCATAACTTTATTTTGTTAGGTGATTGGCTTATAAATTGCATTCTATTGATAGTCAATTAATATTCATTAAATAAGAAATATGTTTAAAAATAAGTCATTAAGGTTACTGGGGATTGGTCTCGCTATCATTCTAATTTTATATTTTCTGGGGAAATATAACCCTATATCCATGGAATTCCTAATAAACCAACATGGATATATTCAGGATTATATTCTTTCCTATCCATCACTCTCAGTTGTTATATGCATCCTAATAATTGCAGTGATGATTTCTTTAATGGGTCCAATAACACCAGTGTGTATTTTAGCAGGATTTTACTTTGGTCTATATATAGGATTACTCATAGCTATAATTGGTGAAATCACAGGAGCAGTAATTGTATTTTTGTACGGACGATACTTATTTAAAGCTTATATTTTAAAACAATTCGGTGAAAGATTTAAAAAGTTCAAAGATGGTTTTAATCGTAATTCGATAAGCTATTTGCTCTTTATAAGAGTAATAGGAGGAGTTCCATTTGGAATACAAAATTTACTTCCAGCTGTCTTGGATATGAAGTTTAGAGACTATTTTATAGCAACGATCTTTGGTGTTATTCCCTGGGCATACATTTTAGTGAGTATTGGAAATGGAATTCAAAATATTATGGAAACGCAAAATTTCTCTTCAAGCGATATTTTAAAAATAGAGTATTTACTTCCTGTTTTATTGATAAGTATAATTGTAATAGTTCCTGTAATTTACAAATTTATAAAAAAAAGATTTTTGGTTTGATTATACGAAAATAAACTATAATCAACCTATATGCGCCGGTGGCTCAGCTGGATAGAGCACCAGACTACGAATCTGGGGGTCGGGAGTTCGAATCTCTCCCGGCGCGCCATTAAAATTTATGTTTAACAAATTATCAAATACACAAAAGGGAACACTACTTGCATTTATTGGAGTAATGATTGTAACTCCAGACTCACTAATTATAAGACTCGTATCAATTGATACATGGAACCTTTTGTTTTATAGATCTCTGTTTCCTGGAACTGCATTATTAATTGGCTATTTTGTTTTCTTCAGTGCTAGAGCTGTATCAGATTTTATGAGTATTGGAAAACCCGGGCTATTAAATGCAGTTTTAATAATGGGATCTAACATTACATTTATTTTAGCCTTAGCGAATACAGATGTCGCAAATGCTTTAATAATGATTAGTCTTGTCCCGATAATTGCGTCAATATTTTCATTTATTTTTCTTAACGAGAAACCTCAATTGATCACTTGGATATGCTCTCTTGGTTGTTTGATTGCTGTAATTTATATTTTCTATGAGTCATACGAGCTTAATCGATATCTAGGTGATTTTTATGGACTCCTGTGTGCTGCTTTTGTTGGAGCAAGCTTAACTGTAATGAGAAGTTCGCCAAATATCAATTTTGTGCCCTCATATATATTAGGAAAACTTTTAACAGCTTGCGTAGCAGTATTCTTTGTTAGTAGTTTCATAATTAATTCAACTGATTTGATACTTTTGTCATTAATGATCGTCACTGTAGGTGTATCTTTTGTATTTATAAGTATTGCACCGCAATTCATTAGTTCCCCTGAGGTGGGAATTTTCTTTTTACTCGAGACCGCCTTAGGACCTTTATGGGTATGGTTTTTTATTAGTGAAGCACCAACGGAAAAAACCTTGATTGGTGGTATTTTTATAATAATTATAATATTTATTCACTCGTACTATATGATTAGAAAAGAACGCTCAGAACGGATATGATAAAAAAATTCTCAATTTTAGCTTTGTTGTTTCTTATCTCTTGTGCCCAACCGCAAACACAGCTTCCGGACTACAGTACAACAATAACTGAGAAAGAACGAGATATACAAAACCAAATGTTCGCTGATTCATGGCTTGATACGTATTTACCATTTTCAACAATGGGTACAGATATATTGTTCAGTGCTTCAGATCTATGTGCTGAAGATGACCGAATATTTGCTCTTGGAATGAATCTTGCAAATGAGTACTCGGCATATGAAACTATTCGAAAAGAAATTAATAAAAGTCTTGCACTAGGTTCAAAATTAAAAGTTGTGAGTTTAGGCACTAACTCGCCGGCAAGTAATGCAGGTGTCTTAGTTGGTGATGAAATTTTAGAAATAGATGGTGAAAGCTTAATTCAGGGGGAAGATGCATTTAAATCTTATATTGAAAAGATTGATAAAGAATACCAAAAATTATATGAATTTAAGATTCTTAGAGGAGATGAATTTAAAAACATAAAAATCAGAAGTGAACAAAGATGCCGTTTCAACTTTGTCATTGATCTTGATAACAATACATTTAATGCTTTTGCTAATGGTGAGATTATGGTTTTTTCACTGAGAATGGCAAAGTGGCTACTCCAAAATGAACCTGGTGCTGCAATTGTTTTTGCTCATGAATTAGGTCATAATGCCAATAAGCACGTTGCAGATAAAATTCAGAATGCGAACACGGGTGCTTTGCTTGGCTTGCTGGTTGGAATATATGTTGGTTTGCCACAAGACATGATGGAGATGGGTCAAAGCATTGGTGCTACAGCTTATTCAATTGAATATGAGAACGAGGCCGATTATCTTAGCATGTATATTTTAGCACAAGCGGGTTATAACTTAGATGATGCTGTAAATTTTTGGAGAAGATTTGCCGTAGAAGTTCCTAATTCAATTTATTCAACTGGAGGAACTCATCCGTCAACTGCAGAAAGATATGTCAGAATGGAGTCAACAATAAAAGAAATTAATGATAAAATAAATAAAGGTGAAAAACTTATACCATCTTATAAAAAGGAATAAAAATGAACTTAATTAACGGAGTAATATTTGTAATTGTAATCTTATTGATCTTTTCTTTTGGTCTAAGCCTCTCTCTTGAGTTTTTATTCTAAGAAATTCTAAATTTCTTTTTGATTTTCTTTCGTTCTCTTACTTTGCTTAGTGGTTGATAAGCTTGTTTGTGATGAGCTTGACAGTAAACAAACCCTTCATTCGTATTCCTTCCGCAGAACTTAAAATCTATTTCCTCTGGTTCTCCAAGTGGCCATCTACATAAGCCATCCTTAATATCTTGAAATGATGTTGGATTCATTGGCTCATCAATAACAGGTGAGATGTCAATTACTTTTTGACTTCTTGATACATTTATTCTTTTTTTTCTTATTATGGATATTCCATTGTTCTTGCTTTTCGAGGCCATTCTGCCCGAAAGACCTAATCTGTGTGCTTTGCCAATTACCGCATTTCTTGTGACTTCACCTAACTCTGCTGCAATTCTGCTTGCTGTTAGACCTTCATCCCAAAGCTGTTTCAGCTTCTCAATACGTTCATATGTCCAGGGCATAATTTCTCCTTAATTGATTGCAAATGTTACCACTACATTTTGATAAAATTCAATATAAATATACTAAATGTTGATATTATTGCTCAATCTGTGAGTATAAAAATTTATCTATAAATATCAGTTGAATAGAATAATTACTGAAATCTAAATATTAATGACATTTTTAGAAATTTAATTAAACAGACGCTATGCAGTACAATCCAATAAGTATAATTACTTTATACAAAAAAGAAGTACAAAGATTTACTAAAATCCCACTCCAGACAATTGTTGCACCTGCAGCAACTAGTTTGCTTTTTATGGTAATCTTTACTACAGCGATTGGCTCTGTAAGAACTAATTATCCACTTGATAGTTTTAAAAGTTTTCTTTTCCCAGGCTTGATAATGATGACCATCATTCAAAATGCCTTTATGAATAATTCTTCTTCCATCTTGATGTCCAAAGTACAGGGCAATATTGTTGATCTCTTGATGCCACCTCTTAATAATATTGAAATAATTTTAGCTTTTACTTTAGCTGGAATTACCAGGGGGTTAGTTGTTGCAGTTGCTTGCGCTCTCATGATGTACCCTTTTGCTGATGTTAGTATTTATAATATCTATATAATTCTTATTTTTGCTATAATAGCTTCAGCAATCATGTCATTAATTGGAACTATTTCAGGAATATGGGCTGAAAAATGGGACCATCTTGGAACAGTAGGTAACTTTGTAATTGTTCCGTTATCCTTTCTTTCTGGTACATTCTATTCAATAACTGTGTTACCAGGACCCATTCAAACGGCAAGTTTAATAAATCCATTTTTTTATATGATTGATGGTTTTCGTTATGGCTTCCTAGGTGTAAGTGACTCTTCATACCTTACAGCTATTTTTATATTGTTATTAATTTTTATATTTCTTATCGCGATAAATTATTTGATGTTAAAATCAGGATATAAATTGAGACCATAAAATGACCAATGTTCTTCCAACATACCCTAGATCAAACTTAGAATTTACCCATGGAGTTGGTAGTTATTTGTATACAAAATCAGGGGAGAAGTTTTTAGATTTTGGTACAGGAATAGCGGTTAATTCCCTAGGTTATTCAAATCCATATCTAAACGACAAATTAAAAGAACAAATTGATAAATTATGGCATTTATCAAATGTATATCAGATACCAGAACAAGAAAAACTCGCGCAAAGATTATGTGATAATTCTTTCGCAGAGTATGTATTCTTTTGTAATTCAGGTACTGAAGCTATTGAGGCAAGTATAAAAATTGCTAGAAGATATTTTCATAGTTCAGAAAATTTTTCACATAAAACAGAAATCTTAAGTTTTTCAGGTTCATTTCACGGTAGAACAATTGGGGCGCTTGCGGCGGGAGGTCCGGACAAGCTCAGTTCTTTTAATACCACAGTAAATGATTTTAAATTTCTTGAATTTGGAGATCATGAGCAGCTTCAAAACTCAATAAGTGAAAAAACTGCTGCAGTAATTATTGAACCAATACAAGGTGAGGGAGGTATAAGAGAAGTTCCTAGGCAATGCCTTGAGGGATTAAGGAAAATTTGTGATGAAAATAACTGCCTTCTAATCTTTGATGAAGTGCAATGCGGCATGGGCAGAACAGGAAAATTATTTGCATATGAATGGTCGGCAGTAAATCCAGATATTATGACAATAGCTAAAGCTATTGGAAATGGTTTTCCATTAGGTGCATGCCTAACATCAAAAAAAGTTGGTGAAAAAATGGATTTTGGTTCCCATGGTTCAACTTTCGGTGGTAATCCACTTGCTTGTACAGTCGGAAATGCTGTTTTGGATATAATGCTAAAAGACAAATTTTTTAGTGAAATTAATGTTGTTGCAAAAAAACTCTATGAAGGACTTCAAAACGTGATAACTGATTTTCCAAGCGTTATTGAAAATATCAGAGGAAGAGGATTTATTTTAGGGCTAAAGTGTATAGTTGAAAACGATAATTTTGTTAATCTGGCAAGAGAAAAATACATTCTAACCGTAAAAGCGTCAGACAATGTAGTAAGACTTTTGCCTCCAATAAATCTTACCTTAGCTGAATGCGATGAAGCAATAGATAAAATAAGAGCTACTTGCAGCGAATTAAAATAATGAAAAATTTTATAGATATAAAAGAACTCTCAAAGAGTGAATTAACTAGTTTATTAAATGATGCCTTGCAAAATAAGAGGTCAAAAACAACAATACAGAATCATCTGAATGGTAAAAACCTAGTATTATTTTTTGAAAAAAAATCTACCAGAACAAGGTTGTCATTTGATATTGCAATAAAACAATTGGGAGGCTCCACAACAATTTTAAATAAGGAAGATATTCACCTGGGTAATGACAAAGAAAGCGTAAGTGATACGATTAATACTTTTGGACTATATGCTGACGGACTTATTCTTAGGGTCAACGATCATAAAACTATAATGAGTGCCTCCAAGCTATCTCATTTGCCTGTGATAAATGCACTATCAAATTTATCACATCCTTGTCAGTGCCTGGCTGGACTGATGACGTTATTAGAGGAGAGGGGTAGTTTAGAAAAATTGAATATTGTTTGGATGGGGCCTATTACAAATGTAGCAAATTCTTGGATTGAGGCTTTTAAAAAAGAATTAGGCTTCTCACTTAATATTTTTTGTCCAGAGGCTTGGTTTGAAAAGTATAAAGAAAAAATGCAGGAATACGACATTTCAACTGATCTTGATGATATTGTACATCATCATATAAATGACCAAATTCTTGCTCACGCTGATGCCGTGATGACGGATACATGGAAATCAATGGGTGAGGATACGAAAAATCAGGATTATGATTTGATTAAAGAATTCAGAGTTACCGAAAAGGTAATGAGAATGGCTAAATCGGATAGTATTTTTATGCACTGTCTTCCAGCAAATAGAAATGAGGAAGTTGAAGCAAGTGTGATAGATGGAAATAATTCAAGGGTTTGGCAAGAAGCGAGTAATAGACTGTTTGTTCAAAAGGAAATTTTAAAAAAAATGTTTTAATTATTTCTTCCAAAAGGCAGGATGAAAGATAACTAATACAGTTAATATCTCTAATCTACCTAATAACATTGAGAATATAAGTATCCACTTAGCAGGATCTGAAACTGCATAAAAAGAATTTTCTGGACCTATTGTGGCCCCAAGTCCTGGCCCGACATTGGCAAGAGAAGTCGCGGCTGCTGACAATGAAGTCACAAAGTCAAGCTCAGTCATAGATAAAAGCAAAGTAATAGTTATGAAACTGAGTATGAATATAAAAAAGAAACTCATGACTGAAGATGTTACTTCATCCTGGATTTTTCTATGATTATAGTGCGGAACAAATACACCGTGAGGATGTAAGAGCTTTTGAATTTGCATTTTTAAAGTTTCAAATAATATCTGAAATCTAAAGACCTTGATCCCACAAGTAGTTGATCCAGCACACCCGCCAACAAACATCCCAAAAAAAAGTAAGTAAATTGGAAATGGTCCCCACAGATTATAATTATCAGAAGTGTAACCCGTACCGGTTATAATTGAGACAACATTAAATGCACCATGCCTTAAAGACTGTTCAAAATTTTTAAAATCTAATATCCATAAGTAAGAAATTACTAATAAAGAGCTTACTAAAATTATGATTAAAAAAGTTTTAATTTGGGTATCTCTAAAAAAACTTTTGATGCCATTACGTGTAACTTCAAGAAATATTAAAATTGGAAGGCTACTTAAGATCATAAATAAGATTGCAACGTATTCTGTTGATCGATTATCAAAGCTAGCGAAGGAGTCATTCCTTGTTGAAAAACCACCCGTAGCTATTGTTGTCATTGAATGAACTAAGGACTCGAAAATTCTCATGCCGCTTAACCAGTAAGATATGAAACAAAGAGCTGTCAACGATAAGTATATTATGATTACTGCAAAAGATACCTGCGCAGTTCTTGGTAAGATCTTTTCAGTTGTATCTGATGATTCTGTTCTGAAGACCTGCATTCCTCCGACTTGCAATACAGGAAGTATACTGATAGCCATGACTATTATGCCAACCCCCCCGATCCATTGAAGAAGTCCTCGCCATAGCAGAATGCCCTCAGGCATAGACTTAATATCGCTAAGAATTGTCGATCCTGTTGTTGTAATGCCTGACATGGACTCAAAAATTGAGTCTGTAAAACTAATATTAAGATTTGCTAAAAAAAAAGGCAGAGAACCAAAAATACAAATAAAAACCCAAGATAAAGTAGTAATTAAAAATGCATCTTGAGTTTGGATTTTATTTTCTGCAGCATTTCTAGTTGAAATAAAAAAAGTAATACCAAATCCTAGAGTAATTATTGAGCTTATCATGAATGACTGCCATGTTTCATTGCTAAAAGCCAGGTCCAGAAATGCTGGTATTAGTAATATAGAACTTAATGCAATCAACAAATAACCTAATACATTAAGTATTATTTTAAAATTTATCATTCTTAAGATTTAATTTTTTTTGAGAATTGATCCTTGGTTGATCATGCTATAGAACTCTCTTCTCGTAGACGCATCAGTTCTAAACTTACCTAATAATTGACTAGTAACCATTGAAATACCTGGTGTACCAACACCACGTGTAGTCATACATTGATGTTGCGCCTCAACAACCACGGCAACACCTTTCGGCTTTAAGACTTCTTGTATGCAATTTGCAATTTGTGCAGTGAGCTTTTCTTGGATCTGCATTCTTTTCATATATATCCTAGTAATTCTTGCAAGTTTACTAATACCAACCACTCTTTTATTTGGAAGATATGCAACATGTGCTGAACCAATAAATGGTGCAATATGATGTTCACAGTGAGATTCAATTCTAATATCTCTAAGCATTATTATTTCATCATATCCCTCAAGTTCATCGAAAGTTTTTTTTAATACTTCCTTTGGATCTTCATTATAACCTGCAAACCAGTCCTCATATGCTTTCACAACTCTTTTTGGCGTTTCAAGCACTCCTGGGCGTTTAACATCTTCACCCACGAATGCCATAAGGGTTTTAACGGCATCTTCTGCTTGTTGCCTTGTAGGTTTAATTGCTTTTCTTTTTTTCATAATGCAGAGTGAGTACTATATGAAAAACTATAAAATTTATAGTTTTATTATTTGATAGATTTATTAATCAGTAAAATTAAAAGATTATCATCAAAAAATTGTTTATTTTTCAGCGAATTGTACGATATATATGCTAATGTCAATATCATGTTACTAAATAGCGAAATTAGTGAAAACTCTAAAGCCTGGCCAATTTTGGAAGCCAGAAAGATCATTAATCAAATCCAAAAAAAAAATAAGAAAAAAATAAGACTTCAAACTGGTTATGGGCCAAGCGGGCTTCCACACATAGGGACTTTCGGAGAGGTTGCAAGGACCACTATGGTGCTTAATGCTATAAAAGCGTTATCTGACTATGAAGTTGAATTGATTGCTTTTTCTGATGATATGGATGGATTAAGAAAAGTTCCTGATAATGTTCCTAACCAGGAAATTTTGGAAAAAAATTTAAATAAACCACTCACCTCGATCCCAGATCCCTTTGAAACATCCAAGAGTTTTGGAAACCATAACAATGAAATGTTACAAGAATTTCTTGATAAGTTTGGGTTTAAATATTCTTTTAAGAGTGCAACAGAGCTTTATAAATCAGGTTTTTTTAACGACCAATTAATTAAAGTTTTGAATTCTTATGATCAGATTAAAAAAATAATATTACCTACACTAGGAGAGGAAAGAAAAAAAACGTACAGTCCATTTTTGCCGATTTGCTTAGAAACAGGACATGTACTCGAAGTTGAGATTATTTCAATTAATACTGAAAAAAATACGATTGTTTATCTTAAGAATAATAAGGAAATCGAACAGTCAATTTTAGATGGTAATTGCAAACTACAATGGAAAGTGGACTGGGCAATGAGGTGGTGTGCTTTAGATATTGATTATGAAATGTATGGTAAAGACTTGATACCAACTTTTCAACTTTCATCAAAAGTATGCCGTGCATTAGGACATCAACCTCCTGAAAATTATTTCTATGAGTTGTTTCTCGATCAAAATGGAGAAAAAATTTCAAAATCAAAGGGAAATGGTTTAAGCATTGAAGAATGGTTATCTTATGCTCCTAAGGAAACATTAAGTTACTTTATGTACCAAAATCCAAGACGAGCAAAAAAATTATTTTTGGATGTTATCCCCAAATCAGTTGATGAATTTTTGAATCATCTAAATAAATTTAATGACCAAAATGATAATGAAAAAATTGAAAATCCAGTGTGGCACATCATGAATAGTCAAAATTATATTGGTTCGATACCCATTTCTTTCAATTTAATATTAAATTTAGTTTCAGCAAGTGGCAAAAATGATCCAGAATTCATTCTTAATTTTATAAAAAAATATGATGGTTCAGTTATCAATTCTGATCATAATTTCATGTTAGAGTTAATAACTGGAGCAATTTCATTTGAACAGAATGTTAATGCCGATAAAATTCAGTATAAAGTACCTAATGCAGAAGAGAAAAATATTTTTTTAGATTTAATTAATCGAATTGAACTTTTGCCAAATAATGTAGATGCTGAGACTATACAGACTGAAATATATCAAATAGGTAAAGATCATAATTTCGATAATTTAAGAGACTGGTTCAAACTTATTTATCAAGTCCTATTTGGTAAAACTGATGGACCAAGGTTCGGAACTTTTATTGCTATTTATGGCATTAAAGAAACTATACAGCTCATCAGAGAAAGAATAAAAGTGAGTAGATGATTAGTTTGTTAACCGGTCTACTTCAACTTTTACCGCCTGAGACTGCTCATAACTTCACAATTCAATTAACAAAATATGGAAGCTCCTTACTAGGTCCAGGTTTTAAGGATCAAAGTTTGCAGACTAATATAAAAGGTCTAAGTTTCAGTAATCCACTAGGTATTGCTGCTGGTTTTGATAAAAATGCTGAATTAATAGATCCTTTACTAAAGATTGGGTTTGGATTTGTGGAATGTGGAACCGTCACACCATTACCCCAATTTGGAAATCCAAAGCCAAGAGTTTTTAGATTAAAACAGGATAATGCTATAATTAATAGATTAGGTTTTAATAACAATGGAGAAAAGAGATTTGTAAAGAATCTTATGTCTGCAAAAAAGACAGGTATTGTTGGATCAAATATTGGACCAAATAAAAACTCTAAAAATTTCATTGATGATTATTTAAAAATTTACAGAAAGATTTCAGTCTCTTGTGATTATGTTACCATTAATGTTTCATCTCCAAATACTGAAGCCCTACGTGAATTGCAAAGAAAAGAGTGTCTTGAAGTACTTTTAAGAGAAGTATCTCAAATTAGGGATGAGGAAAAAAATAAAAAACCAGTGATGCTAAAAATTGATCCAGATAATACAAATGAACACTACAGTATGATTCTTAATGTTGTTAATAAATATAATATCGATGGAATAATTGCTACAAATACATCACTTTCACGGCCAGAGATCTTACGAGATCTCAATAAGAAAAGAGAGGGAGGGTTATCTGGTACTCCGATAAAAGATTTATCAGATAAAGTTTTGAAATTTTTATATCGAGAGACTAATCAAGAAATCATTTTAATTGGCGCAGGTGGAGTTGGTAGTGCATTGGACGTATATAATAAAATTAAATTAGGTGCATCTTTAGTGCAAATGTATACCTCACTCACTTATGGCGGTCCGCAACTGATAAATAAGATATTGATTGATCTTGTTAAACTTATCAAAGATGACGGATTTATTAATATTTCAGAAGCAGTGGGTGTAAATAATAAATGAATAAAAACATTGATCTTCCTTTTAAAAAAAGAAAGAGGCAGTTAAATAAACAACAGAATCGCGACTCGATAATTTTAGCTTCAAGAAAAGTTTTTACTGAAAAGGGCCTTGACAGTTCTAATGTAAGAGAGATTGTATCTGAGGCTGGCTTAGGTTCTGGTACGTTCTATAATTATTTTGATGATAAAGTTGAAGTTTTTTTAGTTATTGTAAATAGGCTTATTAACGAATTTAGTAACTTTATCATACCTGAAATTAATAAAGCTAAAACATTTGATGAGTTAGTTAGTATTGCTTTTAATAGCTGGTTTAACTGGATATCTAATGATGCAGAAAATTATATTTTTTTCAAAAATAATAAAAAGTATATATTGGATCTTAAATGGTTGGGTCAAAATTCAAGAGAATACCAAAATTTTAATAAAAAACTGCTAGAAGTAACAGTTAATATGTCAAAAATTATTAGATTTCCTCAAAATGATATTTCACTTATGGTAACATCTGTCATTGCTGTTAGCGTTAATCTTGGCGATCAATTATTGGAACGAAACGATTTAAAACCATCTGAGGTAAGCTTATTCGCAACTAAATTATTTTTAAAAGGATTATAGCTTTAAATGACAAAGAGTATATTTATTACTGGAGCAGCATCAGGAATAGGTAAGGCAACTGCAATATCGTTTGCTGAAAACGGATGGAATGTAGGACTCTTTGATATCAATCAAGAAGGTCTGAAAGAGGTAGCCGAAATCATTGGTCATAATAAATGTATGTATCAAAAGTTAGATGTAACAAATATTAAAGATTGGATTGAAGCAGAAAAAAGTTTCTCACAGTATACAGGCGGTAGGTGTGATATATTTTTTAATAATGCGGGTATAGCAAACTTTGCTGGAGCATTTGAGGATATAAAGATTGAGGAAATGAACAAAATAATTGATGTAAACTTTAAAGGTGTTGTTAATGGATGTTTTACAATGCTTGAAATTTTAAAAAATACGAAAAACAGCATGCTACTTAACACAAGTTCAGTTGCGGGACTTATCACAGCGCCAGGCATATCAGTTTATGGAGCAACAAAGCATGCCGTAAGCTCTCTTACCGAAAATTTGCGAATTGAGTTTGAGCGGTATGGCATTAAAGTATCTGAAATTAATCCTTGGTTTACCGAAACACCTATCTTAGACGCTGAAGCTGTTACTACTGGTGCAAAAAGTCAATTAGACCGTGAATTTGTCAATCAAAAAACAAAAGTTTATCCAGTTGAAAAAGTCGTAAATTCAGTTTGGTCAGCTTATAACTCAAGTAGAATTCATCATCCAGTTGGATTTGAAGCAAAGTTTGCGTCTTTTTTTATGAGACACCTTCCATCACTCATAAGAGGTTTGAGCAAAAAGCTTTTTAAGGACTCTTTTATCTAGACAGACCTTTTTGCTTTATCAGCATCATTTGAAGCTTTAATCATATTTCTGAGTTGTTCCCACTCTTGATCGGTTACATCTTTTAACATTTCATAGAAATTACCCGCATGATTTAACCATTGAGCCCCATCAATAGTAATGATTTCTCCTGTTAAGTAATCAACTCCATCAGCCATTAAGAAAGTTGCTAAATTTGCGAGCTCACTGAGCTCTCCAGTTCTTTTCATCGGAATCGACTCCATCATATTTGCACCTTTGCCACCTGGCGCTAATCTATCCCATGCACCTTTGGTCGGAAATGGTCCAGGCGAGATAGCATTTAATCTTATACCTCTATTCCCCCATTCAGCTGCAAGAGATCTAGTCATTGTTGCTAAACCAGACTTAGACATTGCTGATGGAACTGTATATGGACCACTGCTATCAA
Source organism: uncultured Pelagibacteraceae bacterium (assembly GCA_902617525.1). GTDB lineage: Bacteria > Pseudomonadota > Alphaproteobacteria > Pelagibacterales > AG-422-B15 > CACNXQ01. The sequence continues at coordinate 15,639 of CACMWW010000003.1, forward strand.
TCCATGTAGTTAAAATAGAAATTATACTTCCTTTTAGATTTTCAGCTAACCACCTCTTACCTATTGCATTTGTCATGTAAAAAGTTCCATTGAAAACAATGTTAGAGATAGCAGTAAATGCTCTTGGAGATAAATCTTCTGTTCTCGAAATAAAATTTCCTGCAGCATTATTTAATAGCCCTGTTAGTGGTCCTTCACTCCAAATTTCATCCACCATATCTTCTATTGCTTCAGGAACCTTAATATCACATGAGATTGATCTTACAGATCCTCCGTGCATATCCATAAGCTCTTTTGCCGTTTCATCTAGTACTGACTTTCTTCTGCCACAGATATAGACATCAGCACCTAGTTCTAAGTACCTTGTCGCCATTGCTTTACCAAGTCCCGAGCCTCCACCAGAAACTAAAATTCTTTTATTTTTCAATAAATCTTTTTGAAACATATTCACTCCTTTATCCAAATTGCGCTAAGAATGGAAAATACTTTATAAAAAAGAAAGCCAATTCTTGAATTCTGTTTGTTAGTATCAGAATACCAAATAAAATTAGTAAAACACCAGTAAAAATTTCAATTAATCTTATGTAATTTCTTATTCTTGATAAAAATTTCATAAAGCCATTTATTGCATATGCCGCTATCAGAAAAGGTATGCCCAAGCCAGCTGAATACAGCATTAGTAAAGCTATTCCATACGTTACCGTCTCTGAGCTTGCGGCTATCGATAAAACACTTCCTAGAATAGGCCCAATGCAAGGTGTCCATCCAAATGCAAATGATAAACCAATTACATAAGAGCCAACTATACCTGGTCTATAACTTTCAATTTGGTATCTCATCTCCCTATTTAAAAATGGTATTTGTACGATTTGCATAAAATGAATACCAAATATGATAATTATTATCCCTCCAGCAATACGTAAAATATCGAGATATTCATAAACTAAGCTACTTAGTAAAGTTGCAGAAGCACCTAAGATTACAAATACAGTTGAAAACCCAAACACAAAACTTAATGAAAAGCTAAAAACCTTTTTTTTAATGTCATCACCTTGGTCCAATTGTAATTTATCCAAACTAGTTCCCGCCATAAAACACAAGTAACCTGGAACAATTGGTAATACACATGGAGATAGAAAACTAAGGAGTCCCGCTAGAATTACATATAAATATGATATTTCAGTCACTATATTCTTCTAAATCTTTTAAATATTTCAGCACCACTCCAGCCAATAATTATTGCAATTATCAAAGAAATCAATCCGTAAAAAAATGGATAGTTTTTTGAAAATGAGTAGATTGCTTCCTCAATTCCAACTCTAGTAACCATAAAGTTGTAAGAATATTCCTGAGATACCTGATTATCTATAATTAAATGAAGATTAACAGTGTATTCTCCTACAGGAACGGTATTCGGAATATCAATATAAGATCTGAATAGATTTCCATCAATTATTTCAATTTCATCTGAAACTTGTTTGTACAAACTATCATTTTGTTTTGTTCTAATTAGAGCATTATAGAATTCCTCTTTTTCCTTTTCATTTATAATGCTTCCCCAATCAGTAGTAAGTAAGCTCCAATCAATCATCTCTGATTTTTTCTTCTCAAGTAGTCCAATTTGATTATTTATTAAAAATTCATCTGTAAGTTCAGACGTACTCGAAAGATAATAGAAACCCGGCACATCTCTGAAAATTACACTTTTAGAATTCAACCAAAAACCGAAATATGAGTCTTTCTTTCTTAACGCAACATCCTCAGGAGGGCCAACAACTTCTATAAGTATGTCACTTTTACTATCTCTTGACTGAGATGGATCAGAATAAAATGCCCCAAAAACGAGAAGCTCTTCACCAGAAAAGTTTGCGTCTATATATATTTCTTCCTGGTCTGAGCCAATTACAAGTGCAAATGAAATTGTTGGTGTCAACATTCCAGTCAAAAAATAAAATAAAATAATTAATTGTTTGATCATCAGAAAACTAATCGTATTACAGATAAATTAAAAATTTCGTTAGGCTCTACTAACAAATCAAGCGCAATTTTAGTTGCAACACCAAGCACTATAATGGCTAGTAAAGCCCTTATTTCTTCACCTCTTAACTTATTGGCCGCCAACACCCCCACTTGAGCACCAATTACAGAAGAAAGTATTAAAAAGAAAGCTAGGACTGCATCAACAGCAAAAGTAGTAGTAGCATGTAAAATTGTAACAAGTGCAGTTATGAAAATAATTTGGAATAACGATGTACCTATTACTTTAGAGGTTGGCATTCCCAAAAAATAAATCATTGCAGGAATTAATATAAAAGCTCCACCAATACCCATCGTTGCTGATAAGATACCGATTACAAAGCCAATTATAATTGGAGGAATAACACTTATGTATAATTTAGATTTATAAAATCTAACTTTGAAGGGCAATCTATGCGCCCAGTTATGATAATGGATCTTACGTTTAACACTTTTTCTTCTTATTCTATCTCTTATTACTTTAGAGCTTTCAATCAGCATTGATAAACCTATACCTGTTAAAAGAGCAAAATATAGAATTGAGATCACAGTATCAATTTGACCAATTGCAACAAGTCTACTGAATATCCAAACACCCAAGATTGATCCAAAGAAGGCGCCAATAAGCAATACTCCTCCCATTTTAAAATCTACTAGACCTTGTCTCCAATGTCCTAATGTTCCAGAAATTGAAGATGCAACAATTTGGTTTGCTGAAGTTGCAACTGCAACATTGGTAGGTATGCCGATGAATATTAATAATGGGGTCATTAAAAAGCCTCCACCTAAACCAAACATTCCTGATAGAAATCCTACAACTCCACCTAAAGACAATAATAGAAAAATGTTAACTGAGAGCTCTGCAATAGGCAGATAAATACTCATAATTCTAAACTTTTCAGACTTTCCCCATCGATATGGCCAACAAAATTAGAAATTTGCAATTTATGAGACAAAGGTTATATATATTTAAACTACAATAAATATTCATAAACCTATGTCGTACAAAAGTCCAATAGAAGATTTCAAATACAATCTTGCTATGCTTAACTATGATGAGGTCATTGCTGGCATAGAGAAGTTCAAGGAATATGACTCCGAAACACTCATGAGTGTTGTTTCTGAAATTGGGCGCCTTAATGAGCAGGAAGTACTAGATAGTAACAAAATTGGAGATAGAGAAGGCTTAAAATATGTCACTAATGGAGCAGAGGGTCCTGAAGTGCACACCCCTGAGAGATTTAAGAAGTTGTATAATGCAGTAAAGGCCTCTGGCTATGTTGGTGCCACTATGCCCACTCAATATGGAGGTGGCGGAGCTCCATTCACGACTGCAATACTTGCAGGAGAGATTGGCATTGCCGCTAATATGGCATTCTACATGGGTCCAGGATTAAGTCATGGAGCAATGAAGACCATATTAAAAAAAGCTACAGAGGAACTTAAAGATAAATATCTACCTAACATGACTTCTGGTGAATGGATGGGCACGATGTGCCTTACTGAACCACAATGTGGAACTGATCTTGGTTTAATAAAATCAACTGCAATTCCTAAAGATGATCATTATGAATTAACAGGCCAAAAAATTTGGATTTCATTCGGTGAACATGACTTAACAGAAAATATTATTCATCTTGTTCTTGCAAGAACACCAGACGCACCTGAGGGTATTAAAGGAATAAGTTTATTTCTTGTACCAAAGCGATTAGATGATAATTCTCGAAATACAATTTATTGTGGCGGTTTAGAACATAAACTTGGGATTAATTCATCACCAACCTGTGTCATGAATCTTGAAAATGCAAAAGGTTGGCTTGTTGGAGAAAAAAATAAAGGGATGGAAGCGATGTTTCTGATGATGAATGATGCACGTTTAAAAGTTGGACTCCAAGGTATAGCAATGTCTGAGATCTCGTACCAAAACGCCTTAGAATTTGCAAAAGAAAGAAAACAAATGAGGTCTGTTGTCAAGGATAAGCAAGACAAAGATAGTAAAGCTGACAATATAATCGTTCATCCTGATGTAAGAAGAATGTTAATGAATGTCAAAGCAACAACTGAAGCAATGCGTGCACTATGCATTTATACAGCAATGAAAATTGATCTTGCAGAAGATCATCCTGATGAAAAAGTAAGACAGGAAGCTGATGATTTTGCCGCATTAATGACACCGATTATCAAAGCTTACTGCACTGATAGAGGTTTTTTAAATTGTTCAGAATCATTACAGGTCTTAGGTGGTAGTGGTTTTACAAAAGAATATCCTCTCGAGCAGTACATGCGAGATGTAAGAATTACAATGATATATGAAGGTACAAATGGTATTCAAGCATTAGACTTAGTTGGAAGAAAATTAACAATGCACCAGGGACGGTTGTTACAAAATTTCCAAAAAGAGGTTCAAAAATTTATAACTGAAAATAAAGATAATAAGGAAATATCATCATTTATTAAGCCTCTCGAGAACGCTCTCAATGAAGTTACTGCTTCAACAATGTGGTTGATGCAAAATGGTATGCAGGATCCCGAAAATGCTCTTGCTTCTGCTACTGATTACCTAAATTTAGTGGCTCTATCTTCAATGACATATATGTGGGCACGCATGGCAAAGTTCTCAGTTGGAAAAAATGAACCTATCCATAAAAATAAAATAAAAACTGGAACCTATTTTGTTGAAAAGATTATGCCAGAGTTAACAATGTACTCAAAAAAAGTACAGGCCGGCAAGTCATCAATGATGGATATGGAAGTTGCAGAGTTTTAATTAAGATCTATATCCCAGTTGTCTTGCAGCTAAATCGTACATTATTTCTTCTGATCCACCGCCAATTGCATTAACCCTTACTTCTCTGTAAATTCTCTCAACTTTTCCAGGTCCGCTATTAGCTCGAAGATATCCTGCTCCACCAAGTATTTGCATTGCTTCTCTTGCGCATAGTTCCATTGCTTTACTTGCATGTACTTTTAGCATTGCTAAGTCTGCAATAGGACTTTCACCATTCATTACTCTCCAAGACAGCAATTCGGTCCATGCCCTTGATGTTTTAACTGCTCTGTTCATATCAACGAGTTTATGTTTTATCACTTGATTATCAATCAATGGCTTACCAAATGTTTTTCGCTCTTTTGCCCAAGCTACTGCTTCATCAATACAAATTTGAGAATACGCATTCATACCGGCTGCCATACCAAGTCTTTCTTGACTGAAGTTGCTCATTACGCCAATCCAGCCACTGTTTTCTCCACCAATCAGATTTTCTACAGGTACTTTACAATTATCAAAGTAAAGTACAGCCGTATCGGAGCTTAGCCATCCCATTTTTTTTAGAGGTGTTTGCGTGAAGCCAGGCGTATCCTTTTCAATAACCAGAACTGATATTCCAGTTGCACCTTCACCACCAGTTCTTACTCCTACTACGTAGGTATCAGCACGCATTCCACTTGTAATGAACATTTTTGAGCCATTAACAATGAAATGGTCGCCTTTTCTAACTGCTTTAGTTTTCAAACTTGCAACATCTGATCCTCCCGAAGGTTCTGTCATTGCAAGAGCTGCTATCTTCTCACCTCTTACAACGGGAGGAATAAATTTTTCTTTTTGCTCTTCTGTACCCAAAGATTGTATCAATGGTATTGCAATATTGTGTGATAAAAGACTTGCTGAAACACCGCCACATCCATGGGCGAACTCCTCAGCTGTTACGATACCGTGAAAAATATCAATACCTTCTGTTGTACCGCCATACTTTTCATCATAGCCCATTCCCATTAGACCTACATCGGCGGCTTTTTTATAGAGTTCTCTTGGAAACTCACCAGCTTCTTCCCATTCTTCAACAAAAGGAGCTATTTCCTTTGAAACAAATTTTCTTACTTCTTCTCTCCATGCATGATGAGACTCATTATAAAAAAGAGGTTCTTTACCCTCAGAAATTCCAACTTTTGGTATCATATTATTTCACTCACTCCATTTTTAATTACCATTTTATCACGTTCTTTTACTTTGCACTGATAATAAACATTATTACCATCTTTCCACATTTCTGTAACTATTGTTTCTCCAGGATATACAGGTGAAGAAAAACGACAATCAAATCTTTTTAGTTTCTTTACATCTTTATCGCAGACACTTTCAATAATTGATCTGCATGCGATACCGTATGTGCACATGCCATGTAGAATTGGCCGTTCAAAACCAGCAGACTTTGCAAAATTTGGATCAGAGTGCAATGGGTTGTAATCACCTGAAAGTCTAAAAATTAATGCTTGATCAGGTTTAGTATTTATTTCATGCACATAATCTGGTTTACCCTCAGGTCTTACTAATTCTTTTTTTGGAGACTCAGGTCCACCAAAACCACCGTCCCCCCTAGCGAATGTTGTACTAACGAGCTTACAGATTTCCGTATTATCTTTTTTAAGATTTACAGTTGTTTCAACGTCAATAATTGCACCCTTACCAGGACCTTTATCATAACAACCTATAACTTTTGCGTTGGTTATAAAATCTCCTGAGACAGGTAAAGGATTAGTTACTGATAACCTCTGTTCACCATGAACAACCATAATGAAATTAATATTTGTCTTCAGCAATAATGGTGAGTGATATTGAAAATTAGTAGCCATTGACGGCAATGCAATTTGTGAATTTTCATAGACATACTTCAATTCATCTAAATTCATTGGATCATTCCCAAGACCGACGCCTAAACTATAGAGAATTGAGTCTTTATCAGTATAGGAAACTTCAATGTTTTCTGAAGTCATGGACATTATTTCTTCGTAATTAATAGCCATTTTTTATGTATTTCTCTAATTTTTAAATGTATATATACTTTATATAGATCACTTATCTAAAGCGAGGAAAAAAACATGCCAAAACCCTTTGATGTTGAAATAAATAATTCAATTGCTCATATCAGGTTCAATAGGCCTGAAAAAAGAAATTCAATGAACGAGGATTTCTGGAGATTATTTCCAAAGGAAGTTGAAGAGCTAGATGATAGTGGTGAGATTAGAGCTTTAATTGTATCTTCCACAGGACCACACTTTTCCGCTGGAATAGACCTTAGCATGTTTAAAGATGATGTTGTTGAACACGAAACAAACCAAGAGCTTGGCAGAAGTAGGGGGTATTTTATTCAACAGTTAAAGTTTCTGCAACGTGCTGCTTCATGTTTGGAAGATGCGAGATTTCCAGTTGTTGCTGCTGTCCAAGGAGGATGTATTGGTGGAGGTATCGATTTAATCACTGCCGCTGATATAAGACTTTGTACTAAAGATGCATTTTTTTTAATTGAAGAAATAAATGTAGGTTTGGCAGCGGATATTGGAACTATACAAAGATTACCAAAAATTATACCTGCTGGTATAGCGCGTGAGTGGACTATGATGGGTGAAAAGATATCTGCTGAAAGAGCAAAAGAAGTAGGCCTTGTGAGCTCTTTGCATGAGAGTCATGAAGAAATGATTGATAGTGCTTTTGAAATGGCTGAAAAATTAGCATCAAAAACACCACTTGCGATGTGGGTTACAAAAGAAGTTCTCAATTATTCAAGAGATCACTCTGTTAAAGAAGGACTAGATAATGTAGCGCTTTGGAATGCAGCTACGCTTCATAAAGAAGATGTAATGACTACAATGATGTCAAAAATGCAAAAGAAAAAGCCAGAGTATAGAAATTTAAGAGATAAAAATTTCTTGAAACATAAATCAAGCAAATAGTATTTTTAACAAATTAAATTTTAATGAGATTTAAAAAAGGCATTATTCTCGCTGCCGGCAAGGGAACTCGACTTTCGCCTGCAACAAAAGTAACAGTGAAGCCTCTTCTGCCTTTATATGATAAACCTTTACTTTATTACGCGTTATCAAACTTAATTAAGGCTGGTGTTCGTGAGGTACTATTTATATCTCAAAAGAAAGATATACCAGAATTTAGAAAACTATTTGGCTCGGGAAAACAGCTTGGCATGAAATTCAGTTACACATTTCAAAAAAAACAAGTTGGAATTCCTGATGCAGTTAATATTGCCAAAAAATTTATTAATAAAAAACCATTTGTTTTAGCCTTAGCTGATAATTTATTTGTTGGTAAGAGCTTCACATCAACTTTAAAAAAAGTTCAGTCGCTCAAGGATGGAGCTGCTGTTTTAGCTGTAAAAACGAAATATCCACACAAATCAGCTGTTATTGAATACGATAGAGAAAAAAATATAAAATCAATTATTGAGAAACCAAAAAAACCAAAGAGTAATCTTACAATACCAGGTCTTTATTTTTATGATAAAGACTCCATATCAATTGTTAAGAATTTAAAGCCCTCTAAACGAAAAGAATTAGAAATAGTTGATGTGCATCAATCTTATCTTAGAAAGAATCTCTTAAAAGTTTTTGCATTAAAAAATGATATTCAGTGGTTTGATACTGGTGATGCAGAAGAAATGCTTGAAGCCTCAAACTATATTCACAAATATCAAAAAAAGGGAAAAAAGCTATTTGGGTCTATTGAAATGGATTCATATTTAAATGGATGGATTACAAAGAAACAACTTAGAACTCTTATTGATCAAATGCCCAACTCAAAATATAAAGAGAAATTAAGTTCTCTTGTTTAATGTTTGATAAAATTTCATTAATTAATTTATTAGACTCAAAGTCTATTAGTTATAAGATTACTGAACATAAACCGCTGTTTACAGTCGAAGACTCTAAAAATCTTCGAGGTTCAATTGAAGGAGCGCATTCAAAGAATCTTTTTTTGAAAGATAAAAAAAATAATTTTTTTTTAGTAAGTTTTATTGAGGATATTATTGCTGATTTAAAAAAAGCATCAGTGCCTTTAAACTCCAAAAAATTGTCTTTTGCAAATGAAGATTATTTAATGAATATTCTAGGTATCAAACCCGGATCAGTATCTCCATTTGGATTATTGAACGATAAAGAAAAAAAAGTTAAATTTTTCTTTGATCAAGAGTTTATGGAATATGAAATTGTGAATTTCCATCCTTTAATCAACACGTCAACAGTGTCAATAGCTCCGAATGACCTGATAAACCTGATTGAACAGCATCATTCAAAAGTCGAATTTATTAATATGAGAGATTTTCAAAAATGACTCTAAGAAAAGCAAAATTTATTAAAACCAAGAAAAAAATTAAAGCTAATGTTTTTGATTTACAATTTGATGAAGTTAAATGGGTAAATGGAAACAAAACTATTAGGGATCTTATTGTACACAATGGCATAACTTGTATTGTTCCAATAATTGATAAGAAATTTATAGTTTTGCTCAAACAATATCGATACGGATCAGATCAAATTATGCTTGAAGTCCCAGCAGGGACTATTGACCCAGGAGAAAGGCCATTAAGTTGCGCTAAAAGAGAATTAATTGAAGAAACCGGTTATCATGGAAAAAATTGGAAAATGATAGGCAAATACTTTTCAACTCCAGCATATAACACTTGCATAGTGCACTGCTATCAAACTCATTGTTATAAAAAGTGTGAGACAAATTTTGACGAGGATGAGGTTCTAGAGACAAAAATATATTCAGTCCAAGAAGTAAGAAGACTACTTAAAACAAATAAGATTAATGATATGAAAACTTATATCAGCCTCGACCGATTTATGAATTATTATTGATTCAATATTTTCCAAATACCTGAGGCAGATAAAATAATTTTATCTTGTGAGATCAAATTACCCTCAATAAAGACGAGTGATTTCGTAGTTCTTGTAACCTTAGCATCACATTCTACAATATCATCCTGAAGACCTGGACTTACAAAGTTACAATTCAGTGAAATGGTACTGCAAGGTTTTTTTCCACATGCAGCAAATACCATAGATCCTAAGAAAATATCTGCTAATGACATAGAGTAGCCACCATGTGCAATACCATGAGCATTGAGATGCTTATCCAAAATTTTAGTAATGAATTTGTATTGGTTATTCTCTTCTCGCTTAAAATACATTGGTCCAATTAAAACATCAAAGCCAGCATGCCATCCAAGTTTTTTGTATCCTTCTGGTACCCACCTTGGTGCTGATACTTCTGTCTTTAACATGACCATAGAGAATCTCCCTAATTCAAAGAATGCGACTTTCTAGACTTCAATTCGGATATGGTCAAGCAGAATAAAGAAAAATATTTGCCAAAATTGAGGGTATTTTTGATGTATTTTTTAAATAAAATTAAACTTTTTTTTTTATATAAAAAGTCTATCTTACGGTTTTCTAAATATTTATAAGGACAATATAGTATGAGAGAAGCAGCAATAATTTCAACTGCAAGAACTGGATTGGCAAAAGCTATGAGAGGTGGATTTAACAAAACTCACGGCATTACAATGGGTGGCCATACTGTTAAACATGCTATTGAAAGAGCAGGAGTTGAAGCTGGTGAAGTAGAAGATGTAATTTTTGGATGCGGACAACCAGAGGGAGCAACGGGTCATAATATTGGAAGAAATGTTGCAATTGCAGGTGGATGTCCCGTAACTGTGCCAGGTACTACAATAAATCGTTTTTGTTCATCAGGTTTACAATCAATAGCGGTAGCTGCTCAAAGAATTATTGTTGATGGAATTAAAGTAGCTATAGGTGGGGGAGTAGAGTCAATCTCAATGACACAGCAAAACATGAACATGAAACACCTTATTGAGCCTGAACTTCAAAAAATTTGTCCTGCATTATGGATGCCTATGATTAATACTGCAGACGTTGTAGCAGATCGATACAAAGTAAGCAGAGAATACCAAGATGAATATTCGCTGCAAAGTCAACAGCGAACAGCTGCAGCTCAAACGGCAGGAAAATTTAAAGACGAGATTGTTCCTTTAACGACAAAAATGGATGTAATGAATAAAGAAACAAAGGAAGTTACAGAACAAGAAGTAACAGTTGATAAAGATGAGTGTAATCGACCACAAACTACACTTGAGAGCCTTGCTGGTTTAATGCCAGTTATGGGACCTGATAAATATATTACTGCGGGTAATGCTAGTCAGCTGTCAGATGGTGCATCTTCATGTTTGTTAATGGATCTTAAAGAAGCAGAAAAAAGAAATATTGAGCCTATGGGAATTTTTAGAGGACTTTCTGTTGCAGCTTGTGAGCCCGATGAGATGGGTATAGGACCAGTATTTGCTGTCCCAAAACTCTTAGAGCAACATGGCTTAAAGGTAGATGATATCGATATATGGGAACTTAACGAAGCATTTGCAGTTCAAGTTTTATATTGTAGAGACAAGCTAGGAATTGATAATGAGAAATTAAATGTAAACGGAGGATCAATTTCTATTGGACACCCATATGGTATGACTGGCTCTAGAATGACTGGACATATTTTAATAGAAGGTAAGAGACGAAACGCCAAATATGGTGTTGTAACAATGTGCGTTGGTGGCGGAATGGGAGCAGCAGGTCTTTTTGAGATTTTATGATAGATACAATTAAATACATTGAAAAAATAGCATTGGTAATAATTATATTTGCTACAGTTATAGCTATTGGCTATGAAATATATGCAATGTATGAAAAAAATCTCGTTGAACTTGCAGACTTACTTTTGTTATTTATTTATCTCGAAGTTATACAAATGATTAGAGAATATTGGACACTAAATAGAATTAGAATAAGTATACCACTGTTTATTGCTATTACTGCTGTTGCACGTTTAATAATCTTACAGGGCAAAACTATGGATCCAAGTATGTTGCTTTACGAGGGTGGAGCTATTTTATTGATTGCCATAGCTGTTCTTATATTAAAAGCAAGAAAGCTTAAAATATTTGCCGATGTTGACGATTAAGATTGTCAAAGGATTAGTACTTCCATTTCTAGTTGTCCTTTTAATAAGCACATCTGCATTTTCACTTACTGATGAGGATGAACAAGAGATTATTTCTGTTGTAAGTCAGCAGCTGCAGGCATTTCAAGATGATGACTTTGAAAAAGCTTATTCTTTCGCATCGCCAATTATTAAGAAAATATTTCCAAGTTCAAAAGCGTTTGGTGAAATGGTTGTAGGTCAGTACCAGGCTGTTTATCGTCCCAAAAGTGTGAACTTCGGTAAGATATCACTCAGAGATGGAGCACCTTCCCTAGAAGTATATTTAGTTGATCCTGATGGTGAATTCGTAACTGCAATTTACTCAATGCAGCAACAAGAAGACGGTGAATGGCTGATTAATGGATGTTTTCTTACTCAAGCAGAAAGTAACGAAATTTAGGATTGAGAGTTTCTTATAACTTGCTCATAAAATTTTAGACTTTCTTTGCTTCTTCTTTCTAAAGTGTCTCTATTAACCTCGATTAAACCAAAACGCGGTTTGTAGCCATATATCCATTCAAAGTTATCAAGAAATGACCAATAGTAATAACCTCGTATATCTAAACCGTCATCTAAACAGCTTTGAAGTCCTTTTAATGCTGTAGTGATATATTTTATTCTTTGATTATCATCATCTGTGCCAATACCATTTTCAGTTACAATCATTGGGCAATTTATTTTTGGAGCAACATACCTCAATACATTTTCTAATGACTCAGGATAATATTCATATCCCATAACAAGCATATTTTCATCATTGACGTTAGGTTTCATAATTCCTTCAGGTCCATAAGTGTGACGTGTATACGTTTGAATGCCAATGAAATCATCATCTTTAGTTTGATCCAAGCACACATCAACAGTTTCAGCATGAGCAATATCACGTGATTGTTCACCTCCTTCTGCCGCTTGGTAATCCATAATTGAAAGTGTAATACCAACAGGCTGATTTTTTGTAAGTAGACCTTTAATAACTGGAAACGCTTTTACATGCGCCGCCATCATACAGTCACGTATTTTATAGGGATGGCCAAATAGAAATGGGCCAAAATTATCTAGAGTTGACCCGCATGATTTAGCTGCATCTTCAACAAATGGCATGATAGTTTTCATACCTTGTTCAGGGTAGCTAGGAAATGTATGTGCAAAACATGCAGTTAGATTTGCCTCATTTATTGTACAAACCGTATCTATACGGTCACCCAGCTCTTTTGTTACAAATTCAGCATATTTAACATATAAATCTGCGTTTTCCATTTTTTCCCAACCTCCTTTAGCTGTAAACCAAAGTGGGGAAGTGAAGTGTTGGAATGTGACGCACGTTTGAAGATTATTTTCATGACAACAATCTAAAACTTTTTTGTAATGATCAATTGCCTCTTTTGAAAATTCTCCCTCGGACTCTTCGATACGAGCCCATTCAATAGATAGTCTATAGGACTGTATTGCGTGAGATGACATAAGCTTTATATCTTCCTCATATCTATTCAATTGATCACAAGCAATTCCTGACGGTTCAGCAAATGTAGTATTTTTTGTATTTTCAAGTAGCCAAAAATCAGAGTTCGTATTATTTCCCTCTACTTGATGAGCAGCAGTCGCTGTACCCCATATAAAGTCTTTTGGTAAATTAAGTTTCATAATTATATAAATTTAGCATTTGGATACCCATCAAGAATATACTTTTTAAGTTCTTCAACCAGCTCTTTTTTTACTAAAGTTACGATTGCCCCACCAAAACCAGCTCCAGTAAGTTTAGATCCTAAAGCGCCAAAGGAATTAGATAGATCAACCAACTTATTCAAATCATCAGTTGAAACCCTATAGTGTCGTGATAAAGAAATATGACTTTCTGTCATTAATTTTCCAAATTCTTCAGCTTTATTATCTTTTAAATATTGAGCTGCTTTTACAACTCTCAAATTTTCCTCAATTACATGTTTACTAACATTAAGCTCTTCATCAGACAGCAATTGAATATCATTTTCATCAATTTTTGTTTTTGCACAGAGGTTTTGAATTTTCATTTTTTTTGCAGCATTGAGACATAATTCTTTTTTTTTATTAAACTCACTATCTGATAAAATTCTTTGTGTATTGCTATCAATTATTAGAAATTGATAATCTTGAAAAATTGGTATCAATTCATAATTTTTATTAAAGGTATCAAGAAAAAGAGCCTCATAATGATTTCCTAAGACCGATACAAATTGATCCATAACTCCACCGCCCACACCAACAAAATCATTTTCAACCTCAAATGCTAAATTAATTAAATCTTCATCTGCCAAATTTTTTTGAAAATAATCACTTAGTGATTTTAAAGTACTAACGGTGATTGCAGCAGAGGAAGAAAGACCGACCCCCAATGGAAGGCTGCTTTTGATATAAATTGAGATATTGTTAACCTTAACTGAAAATTTCTTCTCAAAATAAAGACATGATCCAATAACGAAATCTGCCCAATTATTTCTTTTTTCGAGTTTCTTAACAATTAAAGAGTCCTTATATTTATCTGAAAATATCGAAATAGACTCACTATTTTTATTTTCAACGATCTCACAGATAATTGAGTTCTTAATTTGTAACGGTAAAACATGTCCACCATTATAGTCTAAATGCTCCCCAATGAGGTTAACTCTGCCAAAGCCCTCACCAATCGAGACTGTGTTCATAACTTAACTTTGTCTTTGTTTTAATTCAGAAAATATTCTTTCATAAAAGTTACTATCGTACTTATTAAAGTACGTAACTATTATTGCTATAGTTCCGGCAACGGCTGGAAAAATATACCCCATAATAAATAGACCATTCAATGTTTCTGGACTTTGATCTATTGCATTTGCCACATAGTCTGTGCTTTCAAGAATTACTCCAGCAAGCCATGCACTAAAACCAACACTTAATTTAAAAACAAATACGTGAGCTGCGTTTAAGACTCCTTCAGCACGAAATCCAGATTTCCATTCACCATATTCGATTGTATCAGCTATCATTGACCAGGCCATGACACCTGCCATACCGAAACCAATGAAGCCAAAGGTTGCAATAAAAGCTAATAACCAAAAGTTTTCATACCCAGTAATATAATAGATTATTAAATCTGTGATTACGTAAAGAAATGTTCCAATCATGAATAAAGTCTTTTTCTCAAACCTATGTTTTATTAAGTTAACTAAATATGCACCAAACATAATTTGTAAAATTACTCCAAGCAAAATTGGACTAAAGTAAGCCTCTAATTGAAGATTATATTTTACAAAATAGACAACTGTTAGTTGCTTGATATTATTTGCAACCCAAGTTGTTAAAAGTGCCAATATTACGAAATGTAATGGATAATTGTTAAATACCATTTTAGTAACTTTTTTAATACCAATGGTTTCTTCATATGGCTTTGAATAAACTTCTTTAGTATTAAAAAAACATAGGAATGCAAAAATAGCTCCAAGGACTGCCAAACAACCCACTACAATTGGAAATCCGAACTGTGGTGAGCTAAAAAGGCCAACTAGAGGCAATGTTAGAACTGCAACAGCAATTGATCCAGAGCTGGCTCCTAAATATCTAAATGATGCGAGCGATGTTCTTTCATCTCTGTCTTGAGTCATCGCCGGAATGAGCGATCCAACTGGAATAGCAATGATTGTATATAAAGTGGTGAATGTAATGTATGTAAAAAGTGCCCAATAAAATTTACCCGTTTGTGACAAATCAGGTGAGGTAAAGCATAAAATAATCATTATTAGCGCAGGTACTGATCCAAACAAAATATAAGGTCTGAATTTCCCCCACCTGGTCGAAGTATTATCTGCAATATACCCCATAATCGGGTCAGTAAATGCGTCCCAGATTTTCGCTAAAAAGAAAACTAAGCCAGCGTTTGCAGGCGATAATCCAAAAATATCTGTATAAAAAAATAGTAAGTAGAAGACAGTCAGTTGCCACATTATATTAATGGCAAAATCACCACCACCGTAAAACAATTTTGATCTAAAACTTAGTTTCATAGGGCATCATATATTGTTTCAACTAATTTAAGTGCTCTTTGATCACCGAGCATGGATCCAGTTAATAAATTCATTGTGTATGCGCAGCTAATTCCATTTTCAGGATCCCCAAATGCCATAGAACCGCCCCATCCAGTATGACCAAATGCTTTACTGCTTTTACCAAATAACTTTCCACCACCGACACTATAACCTGCATGTGACCACTGCATAGGTGACTTCATTACATGATCGTCTCCACTTACAGCAACTGTAGTAAGATTTTCAAAGGTATTTGATGAAATAAATTTATTTGATAAATGCGATAAGAAAAAATCATAAATTTTTGCAAGTGATCCTGAATTAGAGTGACAGTTCATAGCTGGAATTTCCGCAAGTCGCCATTCAGCTGTATTTGCTGTTTTTGTTCTGTTTGCAGGATTAAGAAACGCAGTAATTAGATACTCATCTACATTTGTCGGATCACTGAAAGCTTTCCTTAGGCTTTCAGAACTAATTAGTTCAGCAATATTGTCATGATATGCTGAAGGTGTACCTATAAAACATTTGGTTTCAAGAGGACTATTCAGTAACTCCTCCAAGTTCTTACCGACTGATTTATTGGTCACTCGTTTAATTAATTCACCAACTAAAAAACCGATCGTCTTTGGATGATAACATATTTTTTCATCAGCTTTATGATATGGTTCTTGATTTGCCAACAGATCAACTACATAGTCCCATTTGTAAAAATCGGTTTCATCTATAGGCTGTCTCCATCCATACATCCCTGCTTGATGGGAGAGTAATGTTTTTACTTTTATACTTTCTTTTCCGCCGTTCGCAAACTCAGGCCAGTAATCAGCGACATTTTTCTCTAAATCTAGTTTGTTTTCATCAATCAATTTAGCAACAATCATCGCAACAATACCCTTACTGGTTGAGTGGATATTTACTATTGTATTTTGGTCCCACTTGTTTTTTTTATCACGATCCCGATAGCCGCCATAAAGGTTCACCAAAACTTCTCCATTTTGATAAACGGCAAATGATGCACCCACCTCCTCATCATTTTCTAAGTTTTTCTTGAATAATTCGTAAGTGTTTTCGAACTTTTTATTAAACTCACCCAATGCTGTTATCTCATTTTCTGTGGTCATTTATAGTGTCATAAGGCTATTATTTATATATTCTGCAGTAGATTATATGACAGAGCAGAATAACAAAACATATTTAATAGGTTTTATACTGGCACTATCCGCTGGTTTGATATGGAGTTTTGGAGCACCTACTGTTAGATACATGGTAGATGCTCAGGTCTATCAATGGCATTACCTTTTTTATAGAGGTATAGTTGTAGCAACAATTCTGTTGATCTATTTGATTTATAACGAAGGAATATCTTTCTATCATAATTTTAATAGAGTTGGATCATCTGGTTTATTGGGCGGTATTGGTCTTGCTGCAGCTTTTATATTTTTTATTTTTGGAATGACTTATACCTCTGCGGCTACCACATTATTTATGATCGGTACACAACCATTATTTGCTGGGCTCTTTGCATATATCTTTCTAAAAGAAAAAATTGGCATCACAACTGCAATAGCGTGTTTTGTATCTTTGTTTGGTATCTTTCTAATGGCTTATAATGACTGGTATGCAGGAACCTTTTTAGGTTGGGTATTTGGTTTATTCTGTTCTATTGGATTTGCAATATTTGCAACAACGCTCAGATGGCAACCAGACACACCTAAATTTACGACAATCATTATTGCTGGTATTGCCTGCTCGCTTTTTTCAATGATTATGATTGTTTTATTTGCTGACAGTTACTCAATGCCGTTACAAAATATTTTATTAAGTATGCTACATGGAACTTTAGTTGGGATTGGACTTATACTTTTAAGTTTAGGTGCGCGCTATCTGCCTGCAGCAGAATTTATGCTACTTTCTTTAACAGAAGTTGTGGGAGGAGTAATTTGGTGTTGGATACCTTTATTTGGAGTAAACGAAGTTCCCTCAAACATAACTTTAATGGGTGGCTTGGTAATTATCATTGCTATAAGTTTTTATGCTTTTGGTACTACAAAAAAAACTACACCGCCAACGCTATAGAAAAGTATGAGTGATATTGATAATGTTAGCTGGAATTATCCTACCCCAATATGGTTTGGTTTAGGCCGTTCCCTAGAGATCCCAAATGCCTTAGAAGCTCAAGGTATGCAAAATCCTTTAGTTGTTACCGATCCAGAATTTACCTCTAATAAAAACTTTATAAAAATTATTGAATTATTAAAAAATAATAAAATCAAACACTCAATTTTTTCAAATATAAAAGGAAATCCAACTGGCAAGAACGTAATGGACGGTGTCGAACACTATTTGTCTAACAATAACGATGGTGTAATTGCGATTGGTGGAGGAAGTTCTCTTGATGCTGGTAAAGCAATTGCCTTTATGACAAAACAAAGGGAAAACCTATGGTTTTTCGAAGATATTGGGGATAATTGGACAAAGGCAATTACAGATCAACTTCCAAAAGTAATTGCGATACCAACTACGGCTGGCACAGGTTCTGAAACAGGCCGCGCATCACTTATCTTGGACGAAAGTGATAATACAAAAAAAATAATATTTCATCCCTCTTTCTTACCAGACCTTGTAATACTTGATCCAAATCTAACTTTGTCTCTTCCACCTCATCTCACAGCTGCAACAGGTATGGATGCATTAGCTCATTGTTTAGAGGCATACTGTGCTAGAGGTTTTCATCCTATGGCGGATGGTATTGCACTAGAAGGGATAAAGAACGTGAAAGATAGTCTTCTAAGTGCTTATAAAAATCCAGATGATATATTTGCAAGATCAAAAATGTTAGTAACATCATCAATGGGATCAACTGCATTTCAAAAAGGACTAGGAGCAATACATTCTCTTTCACATCCTATAAATGCAGTTAATGATATTCATCACGGTCTCTCAAATGCGATATTTATGCCATATGTACTTAAGTTTAATGAACCGATTATAAGTCAGAGGATACAACTTTTAACAAAATACTTAGAATTAGAAAATTCTTCATTTGATGGTTTTATGTCGTGGATATTGAAGCTTAGAGATGAACTCGCTATCCCCCATACACTGAAGGAGCTTAATCAAGAATTTGATTTTGAACTACTCAGTGAAATGGCCTTGAAAGATCCATCCACTGGACCAAACCCACGTGATATAAGTCTTGATGAAATGAAGCAACTTTACATTAACTCATATGAGGGTATTCTATAAGTATGATTAAAACAGAAAAACTAGTTTATGGTTCTGCAAATTCTAGTGTGCAATTTGAAGGTTCAATAAGTTATGAAGATAGTTTTGATACACCAAGACCAGGAGTTCTCGTATGTCATGCTTATGGAGGCCATTCTGATTTTGATATTAAGAAATCAGAACAACTTGCTGAGCTTGGGTACTTTGCATTTGCTATGGATTTATATGGACAGGGAAGAAGAGGTTCAAACCCCCAAGAGTCAATGGAGTTGATGAATGAATTTAATTCTGACCGAGTATTGCTTCAACAAAGAATGATACATGCTTTTCAAACCCTCAAGAATTTTGATAAAGTTGATGAAAACAAAACCGGAGCAATTGGATTTTGTTTTGGAGGAAAATGTGCACTTGATTTGGCTAGGGCAGGCGAAGATGTAAAAGGGGTTGTTAGTTTTCATGGATTATATGACGCACCAACGGCAAGTTCAGGAAAGCAATTAAAAGGAACAATAAAAATTGACTCATCGATTTTAATTCTACATGGATACGATGATCCCATGGCCACTCCACAAAATATGATTGATTTAGCTGATGAATTAAATTCAAAAAAAGCAAATTGGCAAATTCATGCTTACGGCAATGTTGGACATGCTTTTACAAATCCTGAAGCTAATGATCGAAACTCAGGATTATTTTACGATGCACATGCCGATCAGCATTCATGGCGAGAGATGTCTAATTTCTTTGAAAAAATTTTTTCTTGAAATTATTATTCGGACTTCCAATTGATATTTTTCATTGAATTAAGATAATTTTTAAATTCCTTTATCAATTCTGAGCTTGGTTTTACTGTTTTTCGTCTTTTATCGTTCTCTGTTTTCTCTAAATGTATGAAACCTCTGTCACAAGCCTCATTAATCATCATAGATGACTTAGGCCGAGATGTATGAAAGAGCTTTGTCTTTAATTCTTCAACACATAGCTTTTCTTTATTTTGATGTGCTGACATTACAAGGAGCATCATATGATAATGAGATGGGGTCTTTCTGAAAAAGTGCTTACTTGAGTGGTGTGACGTTCCTATTTGTTCTTCCCAAAATCTTAGGAGTGAATTTGTTGCGCTCATATAGAAAAAATTTTACAGCAAATAGAGCGATCGTCTAATTAAATTTTATAAAAATTACTATTTAATTATCCCAATAAGTGAACTCATCGCCATCTTGAAATGCATACCCATTGTGTTTATCAATTAATATAGGAGCAGACATTGTGTTATCATATAGTGGAGGAGGTTGAACCTTTTTATGATCATTTAATAATCTTTTCAGCTCTCCAACTTTCAACGTCATTTCGCTTGCAAGATTAATTCTCTCATAGGGGTCACTTTCAACATTAAACAACCAGTCTTTACCAGTTCGGTGATCAGTAATGAGCTTCCAATTTTTGTGCAGAACAGTTTGAAGGCGACCTTGTAGCCAATATAGTGTTTCATGCGGCATGTCTGAATTGTGATTTTGTAAAAAGGGCAATAAGTTTACTCCGTCAATGATTCTATCATCTGGTAATTCCGCTCCAGCTGCAGCAGCAAATGTTGGTAAAATATCATTTGCGTGAATAGGAGCATTAAATTCTATTCCTGGTTCAATTTTATTTGGCCACTTAGCCATAAAAGGTACATGCAAACCACCTTCGAAATGAGTTAGTTTCCATCCACGATAAGGTTTATTGATATCAGATAAATGAATGTAGTTAGCTCCACCGTTATCGCTGGTTAATACAATCAATGTATTATCTGTTAGATTATTCTTTTCAAGTGTATCTAATATTCTGCCAACACTCCTATCAAGAGCTTTTAACATTGCAGAATATACTTTTAATTCTTCACTGGATTCACCCTCGATATGGTGAAAATGATCGTAGTCGTCTCTAAGAGCTTGAAGTGGATTATGAGGTGCAAAGTGAGATAGGTATAAAAAGAAGGGCCTGTTCTTATTTTTTTCAATAACTTTGATTGCTTCATCTGTGTAGTAGTCAGTAATATATCCACGAGGTTCAAATGGTTCACTCTTATTATTTCTTGCAGCGTATTGAGTACTGGCCCAAACCATTTCGTCAATAATTTCCCCAGTTCTAGCATTTACAACATCTGGATGATTCTCTGGAAGATAAAGTCCACCCATTAATTGAAGGCTGTCGTCAAATCCCTGATCAGTTGGACTATAACTTGGAGCAGTTCCAAGATGCCATTTTCCAATTATTGCACTGTAATATCCTTCATTTTTAAGTACCTCTGGAATAGTTATTTCGCTAGATGGCATGCCTGGGTATCCAATATTACCATCATTATCTAAAGCAGTGAGTTCAGCTTCATCATCAAAAATTATAGATAACTCCGTATCGTTTAATTCTTCACCCCATTTTGCAATAGTAATGAGTGATTTAAATGCAGGGGTAAATTCAAATCCAAATCTTGTTGAATAGCGACCAGTCATAATTGAAGCACGTGAAGGAGAGCAGCTTGCACTTGCCGCATAACCATTATTAAATTTTATGCCTTCTAAACCAATACGATCTATGTTTGGTGTCATTAAACTGCCATCCCCAGCGCCGCCATTATAAAGCGATACATCATTGAAGCCTAAATCATCAGCCAGTATTAAAATTATGTTTGGTTTATTAGCTAAGGTAGGATCTCTTTCTGATGGCCCGTCTGGCCAAATGACTTCACGGTTTTCAGCAACTGGTCTTGTGAACTCAAATATAGTTGGTAGTGACCAAAGAAATATTTGAAGTTTGTAAGTCCATAGGATTAAAGCGAGAATAAGAACAAAAAAAACTGAAAGAGATATTTTTTTTATCATTATTCAATATTTGTAATTGTAATATCCTCTGAATTAACTGGTAAAATTGCCATTGTACCATCATCAGCTAATGTCCAGTTGTCAGGCCGAACTTCATTAACGCCTCTAACGAATATTATCTTAGCAAGGAAAGTTTGAGGGGCTGGTATTAAATGATAAAATATTAGTTCTTTTACGTTTGCTTCATTGGCAGCTTGAGCAGCCTCTATCGGAGATGCATGATAATCCTGAATATCATAAAAAATTCTTGATAATTGTGGCTCAATATCCAGCGATATTTCTTCTGCTCTACCTATCATGTTATAAGAAAGTGCATCATGAAACAGTAAGTCTGCATTTTTTGATTGTTCAATCAAATTTTTACTATAATCAGTATCTCCGCTGATTACGATTGATCTTCCTTTATAATCAAAGCGATATCCCAAAGAAGGATCAACAGGGAAATGATCAACTTCAAATGCAGTTATCTTAAGACTGCCATCATCAAAAATTACTGGACTATTTAAATCTATAATTTTTGTATCAAAGCCGGCAATATCAGAGGGAGCTACATCTTCTCCGTGGTGCAGTGTTCTCCATTCAGTATCAAGCTCATACGCCCTTGTTATTCCCTCTGTTACACGTTGTGTTCCCTGTGGCCCGTATACTGGCAGTTTCCCATCTCTATTTTGAGTGACCCATGAATAAAGGTGATAATCAGCTAAATCAGAAATATGATCTGAATGCAGGTGTGTAAACAGTACTGCATCTAAATTACCAAGGTCTACCTGCCAATTCATTAGATTTTGCCTACTTCCATCTCCAGTATCCACAATAAACATATGGTCTGGAGTCTTAATCATAATGCATGGCTCTGCCCTTCCTTTGCCTGGTAAAGGGCCCCTTGAACCACAAACTAGTCCGATAATATAATCTCCTTCAAAAGTAACTAGTTTATCTTGATTGTTCCACTGCCTTTCAAAATCAAAATCAATTAAATAATTTTGAACAACGGAAGTTCTAAATCCAAAAAAAGTTACAATTAAAATTAGGATAGCAGCTATCAAGAGATAATAGATTTTTTTCATGATTACTTGCCAGCCACTTTTCTTGATGTAATAAGTAGTAAAGCAACAATAATAATTTCAATTACAATAAACTGTGTTGCAAAAGTTGCATCATGTGCTGCCCACGAAATAATTCTAAATATTGCTGTAACACTTAAAAGCATTGCAGGAGCATAAAACCAAATCTCTTTTAGAGTATAAGCTGCAAATATCATCATCAAACCAATGCAAAAGAAATAACTTCCAACATCGCCAATCAGACTGCTTCGACCTAATCCTTCTGGAATTACTAATATACCAAAATTTGCTCCAGCATCGTAAGGGGATATTATCCAAACAAGACCAAGTACAATGAATATAAATCCGTTTATTGTATTTAGAATAATTAAAAATTTATTCATGATGACTCCTCTATTATTTCCATAATTCTTTGTGCTGTTTCATGGCCTGAATTTTGATTTTGGCCAGTTACAAATCGTTTTTCATCATCAACAACTACGTGATAAGCAAACTGGTCAAGAAATTTGGTTTTAGCTTCAAACAATGCGCCTGCTTTTTTTAATTCTTCTTCTGGATGTAATGGTGTCATTGTAATATTAAGTTCTTTTACTTGTTTGTCAGTTACACCAGTCATTTTCCTTCCAGCAATGAGAATGTTGCCGTTTTTATCTTTTGAATTAATTAAGCCCAAAGGACCATGGCAAATTGCTCCTATGATGCTTCCAGAGTAATATGCTTTAGAAATTCCTGCAGCTAAAGTATCTGAAAAGCCCAAGTCATATGCAGCTCCCCATCCACCAGCAAGAAATACAATATCATACACAGAGAAATCTATTTCACTAATATTGATTGAATTGTTAAGTTTATCAACCGCCTCAGCATCCTTATAAAATCTTTTATCAGATGAAGACCTTACGAAATATGATGTTGTTTGTGGATCCACTGGAATTTCTCCACCTTTGATACTTGCAATATCAACACTTATGTTAGCGTCTATAAATTCGAAATAGGGAGCAGTTAATTCAGAACTCGCGAGGCCCGAGGGTTTACCAGATGACTCTCCCGGATAATTTAAAACCCCATGACTTGTTGCAATTATAAGAGCTTTTTTTCCAGCTAAATCAAATGTATTTCCATCATAATCTGGATGTAAACCCAAGTTTTTAAGAATATATGGCAAAAAAATAATTACCGTAATAACGATAAGAATTAGTGATAACAAAGTTTTTCTAACTGTTGACTGATACATAACTACTTTACTTGAGTTTCATTAAAAATAGTAACTTTAACTCTTCAATAAGTCTTTCTTCTTTCGTACTATTAAATTTGGTCATACGAAACCATGCTGCATACGAAATTAGGGTATCGATAAGATTTTGTTTATCTTTATTAATCATTTTAATTTCAGGTATTAAATCTTCGAATCTCTGTCTTAAAATATTATTAAATTTTATAAACCCAGTTCTTATTGCATTAGAATTATTTAAACTTGTAATAGTTAAATTAAATACATGCTGGTAAGTGTTATATAAATAAAAACGCTCTTTAATTACATGTTCAATTCTCTGATCTTTGCTGCTTTGTTTTGGATTATTTTTTGCAATATAGCTCTCAAGATCGTTTAGATAACGACGATTTACTTCTTCAATTAATCCTTCCATATCGTCGATGTGCCTAAAAACAGTTCTTATTCCAACTCCAGATTTTACAGCAATTTCTTGAGCAGTTGGGATTTGACCATTGTTATTCTTTCTTAATAAAGAAATAGTGGCTGCAACAATTTTATTTAATGTTGTTTTACTTCTGTTGATGCGTCCATCGTTAACTATCGGTGCAATTACCATAGATAAAAATTATCTATTGACAGTGTTTATGTCAATACTTTAGGCTTTGTTAAAAAATATAGAATTCGTGAATAGAATTACAGAAATACTTGGTTCTAAATATCCAATTATACAGGCCCCAATGGGCTGGATTGCAAGAAGTGCATTAGCTTCAGCGGTTTCTAATGCTGGAGGGTTTGGAATTATTGAAACTTCATCAGGCGAACTTGAGGAGTGTAAGCAGGAAATCAAAAAAATGAGCACACTCACCAATCGACCTTTTGGTGTGAATCTTCCAATTCTTTTTTTACGTGATGAAAGTATGATCAATTTAGTCATTGAGGAAAAAGTAAAATTTGTAACTACATCTGCAGGCGATCCAGCAAAATATATTCATATTTTAAAAGATGCAGGCATTAAAGTGTTTCATGC
The DNA here is from genome assembly GCA_902617525.1 of uncultured Pelagibacteraceae bacterium. Classification (GTDB taxonomy): domain Bacteria; phylum Pseudomonadota; class Alphaproteobacteria; order Pelagibacterales; family AG-422-B15; genus CACNXQ01. The sequence goes on from CACMWW010000003.1 coordinate 40,911, forward strand.
TGTACCAAGTTTAGCCGGCGCACTAAAAGCAATAAAAGCTGGTGTAGATGGCTTAGTAGTTGAAGGGACTGAGGGAGGCGGATTTAAAAATCCTGAAGAAGTTGGACTTTACGTATTATTGCAGTCTATTAGAAAGCATTCTGATATACCAATGGTTGCGGCTGGAGGTATAGTTGATGGCATTGGAATGGCTGCAGCATTTGCAGCAGGAGCTGAGGGAATACAAATGGGGACTAGGTTTGTATCTTCTAAAGAGAGTCCGGTTCATCAAAATTACAAGCAAGCAATTTTAGATTCAGACGAACAGGGAACTTACATCTTAAATAAAAAATCTAAACCTTGTGTTCGTGCAATTAAAACTGACTTCACTCACGGTATTTATGAAAAGGGTGAAATGGATATGTCCGCAATGTTCGGTATTAAGAAACTTTATTTTGAGGGTGACATGAACGCAGCACCAGCATTGGCAGGTCAATCGATGGGATTAATTGATGAGATCAAAGGTGTTGAAGAAATTATCAATGAAACTATTTTGCAGTTTAATGAAGTGTGTAAAAAAATGGGAAATCACAATTTTGCTAATTAAATGAAGTTTATCAGCCTTTTGCCAACGGAAGCAAACAACAATTATCGGGGTTTAAAGTTTGCACTTTGGTTTTTTTATTTATATCTCGCATTAGTAGCGTTCAGATCGTTTACCCATATGTTTGCTCAAGATGCTGGTTTAAATTCAATTGCATCAATTATAATTTTTCCAGAGGTTAATAATTTAAATCCTAATAGTGTAATTTATCTTATAGGTTCTTTATGGGGTGGATCACAGATCGTAGTACTTTTTATATCAATTATAATTCTTATAAAATATAAAAGCCTTTTATCATTAGCCTGGCTAGTTTTCGTATTCGATAATATATTAAGAATTATAACGATGACGATGCATAATTTAGATCAGGATTATCTCACTTCAACTGCTCCAGGAGGTTTAGTTGGGACAAGCGTCATGTTATTTGTTACACTTTTAATGTTTTTTATCTCGACCATTGAAAGGAAACAGAAATGAAAGTAGAAAATCGTGTTTTTCCAAATAGAGAACAAATGAAAGGCTTTTTTGAGAATACGGATGATAATGAGCCAATATTCATGCTCAATCTTCTCAAGTTTAAAGAGAAAGCGGAATATAAAGATGGGAGAGAAACAAACCTAACTGGAAGAGAGGCTTATACAATTTATGCTGAGTTTATGGATAAACATCTAAAGGAAATTGGAGGAGAATTAGTTTTGCATACAGATGTAAAACGTTTAGCGGTTGGTAAAGTTGAGGAATTATGGGACGTTGTTGCTATTGCAAAATGGCCTTCAAGAAAAATAATGGGTGAAAATATGATGCCCAGTGATCCAGAATATCTTGAAGCTTATCAGCACCGCGAAGCAGGATTAGCAGGCCAATTAAACATTGAAACAAAAGAAATTAATGATTGAATTATATACTTCACCTACACCAAATGGATATAAGATTTCAGTAGCTCTAGAAGAGTTGGAAATACCTTACAATGTTCATGTTGTGAATTTACAAGCTGGTGATCAAAAGAAACCCGAATTTTTAGCAATGAATCCTAATGGGCGTATCCCAGTAATAGTCGATACTGAAAATGATAACCTTTCAATCATGGAAAGTGGTGCACAACTAATTTATTTAGCTGAGAAAGCAGGTAAATTATTGCCTACAGAGTCAATTGCACGTTCAAAAGTTATTCAGTGGTTAATGTTTCAAATGGGAGGAATTGGTCCGATGATGGGGCAGGCTAATGTTTTCTTTCGTTATTGGCCTGGAGAAAAAATACAACCAGCAATTGACCGTTATCAAAACGAAGGAAGACGCTTGTTTGAAGTCATGGAGACACGTTTAAAAGACAATGAGTATCTCGCTGATGATTTTAGTATAGCTGATATAGCAAATTGGTGTTGGGTAAGAACATATAAATGGTCAGGTGTGAATATCGACGGTCTTGAAGGTGTAAAAAGATGGATGCAGATGATGGAAGATAGACCAGCTTGCAAAAAAGGTGTTGCAGTACCAATTGATATTATGGAGTTGATGAGAAATATGAAACAGTCAAAAGATCTAACCGATACCGGTTCAAAAATAATTCAAAAGTAGGAGAATAATGATGAGTTTACCAAATCCATTAGTTGTTCTCGGCGGTGTTGGCTCACCCTATACACGTAAGATGCTTTCATATCTTAGGTATAAACGTATTCCTCATAAAATGATTTGGGGAGACCCTTCAAAATATCTTGATCAAGAGGGTATTGAAAAGCCCAAGCCTGGATTACTGCCAACATTTATTTTACCTGATGAAAATGGAAATTTAAAAGCTGTAACAGATTCGACTCCGTTAATAAGAAGGATTGATAAAGAGGTTAGTGAGCGAAGCACTATTCCATCTGATCCTGCACTTGCGTTTATAAATTATTTAATTGAAGATTTTGCTGATGAGTGGGGAACGAAATATATGTTTCATTATAGATGGCATGATCAAAAAGATGCTGAAAATGCAGGAACAATTTTACCTCTTCAAACCGTAGGAATGATGCCAAATGAAATGCTAGATAATTTAAAGGGAATGATAAGTAAAAGGCAGATAGATAGGTTATGGGTAGTGGGTTCCAACAACAGCACAGCGCCTATTATTGACGCAAGCTTCAGACGCTTATTGGGTATACTTGAGAAACATTTCACATCAACACCCTATTTGATAAGCAATAGACCCTCATCAAGCGATTTTGCAATGTATGGTCAATTGTCTCAACTTGTAAACTTTGATCCCACGCCAAGAGAAATTTGTCATCAAGTATCTCTTAGGACAGTCGCGTGGGTTGGGTTAATTGAAGATCAGTCTGGTATTGAAGTAGATGATGAGCATTGGGGGTCAATTGAAAAATTACCATCAACAGTAAAGGAATTACTTGCAGAAATCGGCAAGGGTTACGTGCCTGCACAGCTAGCAAACGCTAAAGCAATAGAAAATGGCGATAAAGAATGGCAAACAGAGATTGATGGATGTCCGTGGAAACAAAAATCATTTCCTTACCAGGCAAAGTGTTTAAAGTGGCTTAACGAAGAATATAAAATGCTTGAAGATAATGATCAGAAAAAAGTAAATGATCTTTTTGAAGACACTGGATGTGAAAGGTTAATATTTGAGATATGAAAATAGATTTATATTTCTCCTTTAGAAGTCCATACTCTTATTTAATATTACCGCGTATCGTTTTGTTAAGAGATAAGTATGGTGTAGATATAAATTTTAAACAAGTCTACCCGTTAGCAATAAGAGAGCCAGAATTCTTTAAAGGTAAGAACTTATTTACATATTTTCTTCTAAAACGATTTGATTATTTTTTACAGGCAAAAAAACTCGGTATGGTATTTAAGAAACCAAATCCAGATCCAATAAAACAAAATATGCTAACCGGTAAAATTTCTGATGACCAGCCACGTATATTTAAGTTATGTCATTACTGCCAGGCAATAGAAAAAGATAGACAACTTGATTTTGCCGTAGAAGTTTCAAGCAAAATTTGGAGTGGTATGAAAAATTGGAATTCTGACGACTCAATTTCTGAGTCATCATTAAAATTAGGCTTAAATCATAATGATATTGAAAAAAAACGAACTGAGGCTGAGCAAAGCTTGATTGGTGAAATAAAATTAAACCAAAAGGAACAATTAGAAGCAGGTCATCATGGAGTTCCATTAACAGTTTATAAAGACAAGTTTTTCTTTGGGCAAGACCGATTTAATGATCTTTTAAGAGCATTAAAAAAAGATGGACTTGAGTTATAGTATATTTAACAAATTGCCTTAACTTTTATTGAGCTGAAATCCCTCTTATCCTCTCAGATCTTCTTCTTAACAACTCAGTCACAATCAGGATTAATGTTGAAAGCACAATTAAGCATGTAGCAACAGCCATGATCGTCGGGCTGAGCTGCTCTCTCAAACCAGTCCACATTTGAAGTGGGATAGTTGTAAGATTTCTATCTCCTCCTGCTACGAATAGAATTACGACAATTTCATCAAAAGAAGTTACGAATGCAAATAAAGCACCAGAGATAATACCAGGTGTTATTAGAGGTAATGTAATTTTAAAAAAAGTATTAGTTGGTGTGCTGCCGAGACTTGATGCTGCACGTGTAATGCTGTCATCAAATCCACTTAGGGTTGCGGTAACTGTTATTACAACAAATGGTGTACCTAAAATAATGTGAGCAATGACGATGCCAGGAAAAGTTGCAGCTAATCCTAGTTTTGCTAATGAAAAGAAGATAGCTGATCCAGAAATAATTAGCGGAATAATCATCGGCGAAATTAATACACTCATTATTAACTGTTTGTAAGGCATGTAACGACTGCTGAGGCCTAATGCAGCGACAGTTCCAAGTACGGTCGCTCCAATTGTTGAGAAAAAAGCGTAATAAACACTGTTTCGAGCTGCTATTCCCCAAGGATTTTTTGTTCCATAAATCATATCTTCATACCACCTTAGTGAGAAAGCTTCTGGCTGCAATGCAAGCATACCGTCAGAAAAGTGGATATATTGCTCAGCATTGAATGATAGTGGTATGATCACAAAAAGAGGCGCAATCAAAAATACGAAAACTGCAGTACAAATTACTAAATAAGAATAGTGCCACACTCTGTATCTCATTTCCGTATATTTTGGTAATGCCATATTATCCAAGCCTCATGTTATCTATGCCAACAATCTTATTGTAGAGCCAGTATACCACTAGCACTGCTATTAAAAGAACTGTTGCCATTGCCGTTGCAAGAGACCAGTCTAGTGATTGCTGCATGTGATATGCTATTCTATTACTAATTAAAATTCCTTTTGCTCCACCGACCAATGCCGGTGTTATGTAATAACCAATCGCTAAAACAAATACTAAAATTGATCCTGCACTAATTCCTGCGTATGTTAGAGGAAAATATATTTTTCTAAAAGCGTGAAAGGGTGTTGCACCCATTGATGTTGCAGCGCGCATTAAACTTGGTGAAATAGTTTTCATTACACTATAAAGAGGCAAAACCATGAATGGTAATAGGATTTGTGTCATTGCAATGAATGTGCCTGTCATATTATACATGAGCTCAAGTCTCGACTCATCTGCAACAAATCCAAGCGACACTAAGGTGTCATTTAACACTCCTTGTTTTTGTAATAAAACCATCCAACTAGATGTTCTAACAAGCAGTGACGTCCAGAAGGGCAAAAGGACGCAGATCATCAGTAGATTTGAATAACGAGTCGGTAAGACTGAAAGTAAGTGTGAAATCGGGTAAGCTAAAATAAAGCAGCAGAAAGTTACTCCAACGGCAACAAATATTGTTCGTAGCCACAAGGTTACATTAATTCTAAGTTTTTCAGGAATCCTCTCAATTGAGCCATCAAACCTTTGTTCATAATCAAATGTCGTTAAATATTTTCGAAAATGATAAGCGTCAGTTCCTCTTTTTAATGCTTGCCAATATTCAATGTCACCCCATTTTTTATGTACATCAATGAATTGGTCGAGAAAGTTAGCATTTTCATCAAAGTTTTTAAGCTTACGTGACGTCTTCTTAATCAGACTTGTAAAGCCACCTTTCTCATAGTTTAAACGAGTTGCAATCTTACCGTGGTATTTATTTTCTACAGCAGTCTTTAATTCGTAATAAAATGTTGATGTTACATCTTCACCAGGCATTTCACTGCCATCCCATGTTTGCATAACCTCGTGTGTTTCTGTAAGAAATGAGTTCATTTCAGCGTTATCAATACTTCGCCCCAACATCTGAAAAATAGGAATTACGTATGCAAAAACAATGAAGAACAGAAGCGGTGCAGCCAGTAAAAAAGCAGTAGTTCTGCGTCTTCTCTCAACTTTTTTGAGTTTGACGGATAGAAGTTCTCCATCCGAGGTTCTTATTTCGGCAGTCATATTTAAAAGGATACTTAATTTGAGGTACTTGGGCAACCCATAGGTTGCCCAAGTTTAAACCTTATAGGTTAGCTTTCCAAGCTTCCCAAGCGTCGTTGATTTCAGTGTTGTTATCAGCGTACCACTCAGGGTTCATAAGAACGTAGTTCTCAGTATTTGCTGGAGCAGTAGGCATGTGAGGCATAATCTCAACAGCACCTGCTTGCTCAGAATAGAACCACGGCTCATCAGCCATGATCACATCAAGAGATGAGATACGGAAAGGAGCGTAAGCAATGTGCTTAGCACTTCCAGCTAAACCTTCAGAACTAGTGAAGTACTGAAGAGCTTTCATAGCTTCTTCTTGGTTTGGTCCACCTTTAACAAGTACGAAGTACTCATAGTCAAGGATCTGACCATCCCATACCATTTTCATTGGTGAACCTTCGTTCACGATGGCATTGAAGTGACGTCCATTCCAACCAGTAGCCATGATAGCTTCACCAGAAACTAGCTGCTCAGGTGGTTGTGCACCAGCTGACCAGAAAATGCATCCACCTTTAGGGTTTGTGCATAAGTCTGTAAGCTTATCAAGAGCTCTATCAATTCCATTGTCTTCCATGTAGTCATACACTTCAGATGCAGGAACACCATCAGCAACTAGAGCAAATTCTAAGTTTGACATAGCTGAAGAGTAGATAGATCTTACTCCTGGATATTTATCTGGGTTGAAGAAATCTTCCATTGAGTCAGGATAGTTTCCGTCAAAATTTATATTGTCAGTGTTGTAAGCGTAGTTCCATGAATAAAGAATGTTACCCACAGCACAATCACTAGGCATTGGAGCAAAGAAATCGTCACTTGCTTTCATACCATTAACACCAGCAGGGAAGTCGTTATCGAAATCGAATTCTACAAACAATCCTTCGTCACAACCGATAATAGTATCACGTGCATACACATCGATAATGTCCCAAGTAATTGCTCCAGACTCGACTTGAGCTTTAATTTCACTCAAACCTCCACTGTAGTCGATCCAGTTTACTTGAACGCCACTCATTTCCTGATATGGGTCCCCGTAACCTAGCTTTTGACTTTCTGTATAAGCGCCTCCCCATGACACCACGTTTACTTCCGCGGCTGTAGCCATAGATGGAGCCACCAATAGAGCAGCCAAAGAGATTAGTTTAGTTAATCTAGACATGATTAATCGTCTCCTTTTTTTATATAAAGAAATATTACACAAGGCCTTGAGCAAAAACGCAACAAAAAAAAAGATTATTTTTCAACAAATTAATGTTGAATCTACATGTAGTATCAAAGGATTAGTAATCTAGAGCCCTGCAGTCATGAGATGACCAGCCAAGGTCCAATTTATCGCCGACGTTAAGCTTTAAATCACTGCTCGCGTTTGGAACTTTTAAAATAAATTCATCATTACCAAGAAGATTTACACGCACCCTGGTATGATCTCCATGATAGATAATTTCGCGGATCTCACTTGTGAATTTATTCTCAAGTTGTTCATTTGGGTCAATACTCACTCGCTCAGGTCTTAGAGAAATTCTGGATTTTTCCCCAGAAGAGCTCACAGCAATAGGATTAGCAACAATAGTTTCACCTGAGTCAGTTTCAATCTTTGCTGAACCAGATGCAATTTCTTTTACAGTTCCAGTGAAAGTATTATTTTCTCCAATAAAACTTGCAACAAACGAATTTACAGGCGTTTCATATAATTCATTTGGTCCAGAAAGCTGTTGAACCTTACCGTCGTTAAAAACAGCAATGCGGTTTGACATGGTCAATGCTTCACCCTGATCGTGTGTGACATAAACAACAGTTACTCCTAATGACTCGTGAATATGCTTTAATTCATACTGCATACTCTCTCGCAAATTTTTATCAAGAGCTCCAAGAGGTTCATCCATCAATACAAGTTTTGGATCAAATACAAGCGCGCGGGCAACAGCAACTCTCTGTTGCTGACCACCAGATAATTGTGCAGGCATCCTATTTTCAAAACCTGTTAGTGAAACCATTTTCAAAGTTTTATTAATTCTTTCTTCAATTTCTGATTTATCCACTTTTCTTACTTTGAGAGGAAAAGCTAAATTTTCATAAACTGATAAATGCGGAAACAAAGCATAATTTTGAAAAACCATTCCTATTCCACGTTTGTGAGGTGGGATATTGTTTATCGGACGTCCATCAAAATATATTTCTCCATTCGTTGGAGTTTCAAAACCAGCCAGCATCATGAGAGTTGTTGTTTTGCCAGATCCAGATGGCCCAAGCAAGGTAAGAAACTCACCTTCTGCAATATCTAAGTCAAGACCTTTAACAACAAGCTCTTTTCCATCATAACTTTTATCGACTTGTTCAAATTTAACAAAATCAGACTTTTTTGAATTCATGTTGGTAAGACTAAGGTAAAAATAGTTGGGAATCTAGGAATTTTTGAACTAAATTAAAGCTGACCTTATTACAAAAATAGATCAGTATTTAACAAGAAAGACTCTAACTTATGAAAAAATACCAGCACTATATTAACGGTGAATGGACCGATGCCTCAAGCAAAGACCTTATTCCAGTTATTAATCCTGCGAATGAAGAAGTCATTGGTGAAGTAACTTGCGCAAAAGATGAAGATATTAATCAAGCGGTAGAGTCTGCTAAAAAATCATACGAGTCTCGAATTCTCGTAGATATGAATCCGATGGAACGAGCAAAACTAATGCGACGTATTGCTGAAGAGTTAAGAAAAGTTAGTAAAGAAGGTGGTGCATTACTTTGCGCTGAAAATGGTAAACTACTTGCTGCTTCTGAATATGAGTTTGTTGATGCGGCAAACTACTTTGATTACTACAGTGGCTTAACAGATAAAATCGAAGGCCAAACTATTCCTGTAAACAGTCAGGTCATGGATTATACGGTCTATGAACCTTACGGTGTGTCCGGACATATCGTTCCTTGGAATTTTCCTATTGCAATGATTGCTCGTTCCTTGGCATGTTCGTTTGCAGCAGGAAATTCCACTGTTATAAAACCTGCTGAGCTAACACCTTTAGCAACCACATCTTTTTTCGCTCAAGCAATCCATAATGCTGAAGTTCCAAAAGGCTTAATAAACATAGTCACAGGTTATGGAAGTGAAGCTGGAGCTGCTCTTACTGCCCATCCGGACGTTGCACAAATAACTTTTACTGGATCTGTAAAAACAGGAAAAGCAATTTTACATGCTGCCGCTGAAAGAGCTGTACCTGCTGTTGTTGAGTTGGGAGGAAAATCTGCTGCTGTTGTTTTACCAGATGCGGATATTGATAAAGTTGTTAATGCAACCAAGGTTGGAATTTTTAGCCAAGCTGGACAAATTTGTTCTGCAATGTCGAGAATGATAGTCCATAAATCTATCAAGGATGAAGTGCTCGAGAAGTTATCAAAATTAGCAGCTTCAATAAAAGTAGGCCCTGGCGATGAAGAGGGTGTTGATCTAACACCTGTAATATCAGAGGAACAGCTTCAAAAAGTAGAAAATTATGCTCGTTCAGGTTTACAAGCTGGCGCTAAAGCAGTCTCAGGTGGCAACAGAGTAGATAGAAAAGGTTTCTTCTTTGAACCCACAATTTATTCAGATGTTAAGCCGGATATGACAATTGCACAGGAAGAAATTTTTGGACCATTCTTATCTGTTTTAGATTATGAAGATCATGAAGAAGCAATCCATATTGCAAATGACACAGATTATGGTTTAGCAGCAGGTGTATTCACTAAAGATGTTGATATGGCTACAAAAACTGCTTCACGTTTAAATGGTGGTCAAGTTTATGTGAACAGTTGGTTCACAGGAAGTATCGCAACTCCATTTGGAGGTTATAAACAATCAGGTTACAGCCGTGAGAAAGGTCAACAAGCAATTAAAAGCTACTTGCAGCTGAAGAACGTTGGAATACAACTTTAAATATTAATCGTTATCTCGAAGACCGGCCCCAGCCCCAGTTTGTTTTGATTGTTCCGTTTCCTCAACAAAGGTCTCTGTTGACATTTCATATAGCTCATCCCAAGTTTTGCTGGTAAAACTATCTTCATTTTCTAAAATATTAATTTTTACTGTATTAGCTTTTTTAATAATTAAAGATTTGATTTGATGATCAGCAAGTACACATGCGTTTAGATTGCATTCCACATTAATATCATCTATAGCAATTTCAATTCTCTTACCAATTAAATATGAAAGTTTATTTACAAAAGGTAAAAGTAACAATGGATAATCCAGGTTTATAAATTTTAATGCTTTTATTCCATCTACAGATTTGTAGTTATCAATTAATTTTAATCCTGTATAGATAGGGCAGAGACTTTTATCATTCAATTTATTAGTTTTTTCAATTTGCTTTGGACCTTCTGGTTCAATACCTTTGATGGTTTTAAAATAATTATTTAAATTTTCTACTCCAGGAATTCCAAACATCTCTATTGAACTTATACATTTACCAACTTCTTCTGCTACTCCCCATGAAAAACCAACCGCTCTTGCGGCTCTCTTTGATATGGTATTAATTTCACTTGATGATTGCATTAATTGTAAATCCATGTGTCATCTGATTTATTTATTTCGTGCATCAAAGGTGCTCCCTGATACATGCAAATTCTCAGCCACTTGTCTGATCGAGGATCAAATTTTTGGGCGCCAAAAAAAGATAATTTTAGTCTTAGCATATCAATAGGCATCAACTCTGCACCAATGGAGTTGTCTTGAATTTCTGCGTAAGGCAACTCTTCGACAATGTGGCATCTTCTAACAACATGTCTTAGGTCGCTATTTTCTTCTAAAAATTTCGATAATTCTTCATTTTTATAAAGTGATAATCTAGCATGAAGTTCTTTAATATCTCGAGCAATTGCTAGAGGCTGCTCTAATTCCGATCCCTGCTCATCAAAGCGACGCGCTAGTCGAGGCTCTTCCTTATTTTTTGAAATATACCAAAAATTTTCATTACTTTTATCAATTGAGAAGTCCATTCTAATTATATCTGGATAAGATTTTTCAATTGATGATTTTAATTGATCTGTACTTTTATTTGTAGGTATATGAAAATATTGATCTTCGTCAGAACTCATTTCAGGAACTAGTAAATTAACAATGTTATCGTATGGTTCCATCATGAGAGAAACAATATATTCTACGCCCTCATGAGTTAAATTCTTCTCAACCCACTTATACAATTCATCCCAAAAATATTCTTCATCAAAAGTTATATTGCAGAGATAATTCTTCTCAAATTTTTTAATATCTTCTTTTAATTGAGTAATTTTTATATTTTGATATTTGCTATCTGTATTCCAATTATTTATATTTTTCTTTGAAAGTTCTAAGAATTTTTTAAACATTCCAATATCATCGTTTGATACATTTTTAATTTCTCTAATTTGCTTTAAAGCTTCTTCTCTCACATAAATCCATTGATGTAGTAGAGCTGGGTGATTGATAATAAAGGGAGCCATGCCAAGGCCAGTTGAATTACCAATACCAAGCTGTCTGGCTAATTCAAGATCTAGTTTAACAGATTGATTTGGATTCTTTTTATTAGCAATGTGATTGACTTGATCAAAAGTAAACTGACGAACCAGATAAACAAGCATCATTTCAATTCTAAATGGACCGTTTATTTCAGGGCGATCTTTAATTCTATATCGATCTGCTAATCCAAATTTACCTGATCCATAAACTGCAGTGGTTCTATATAAATAACCTACTTCAGAAAGTAGTTTTTTGTCAGGCTGCGTTCCATTTGATAGACTATCAATTACATGGTTAAAAACTCTTACGGACCGATTTGCTCTTGATAAAGCAAGTTCCTTAAATGAACATCTTCCCACTTCTTGTTTTGGGACATTTTCACGAAGTCTTTCAATATCATCTTTACTAGGAAGTCCATCATGAATTACAAATGCCGCATCCCATTTAGTGGCTATCACTCGATCAGATCTTTCTGTGTCATCTAATTTGTTTGCAAAGCATACAAGAGAGTATGTGCGCTCCTTATTTGAAACAGAATAAACAGCAGTTCCATAACCCTCTTCATTAAGTTCAAAAAGTTCATTTTTAAATTCCCAATCTTTAAATTCTCTTATGAAACTTCTTAAAAATGATAGCTTAGATTGATGGAAACAACCTAATCGACTGAGCTTCATGATTTGGTTTGGATCTCTGTGCTGAACTTTTATTCTCATATGTTAACCAATATAATTTTTATAAAAATTAAACCAATTATTGCCTAAGATGCCATTTGTCTCATCTGTATTAAACCCCACACTTTTTAATCCATTCTCAATATTGTCAAAGCCAGTAGCATTTTTGAACCATTCCGGCTGTTTTGGAAAAGCTGCATTATCTTTAGAACCTTCGCCGTAATCTTTTGTTTTGGTCCAAGTTCCGTTTCGCATCCAATCTACAACTGAGTCAGGTTGGTTTAAGCATAAATCAGATCCAATACCAATATGTTCTGCTCCCATAATGTCTGCAGTGCGGGCAACCATTTCACAAAAACTCTCAAGAGTACAATTTGTGCCGTTCGACAGATGATGGGGATAAAGTGAGAGTCCAATCATTCCATTTGATTGACCCAGTTCTTTAAGCAGTGTTTCAGATTTATTTCTTTTTGCCTCATGCCAGAAGGAAGGGTTGGCATGTGTTATAGCAATTGGCCTATCAGAAATTTCAATTGCATCCAAAGTAGATTTTTCTGCTGAGTGTGACATGTCAACTATGATTCCTACACGATTCATTTCTTTAATAACTTCTTTTCCCATTCTAGTAACGCCGCTGTCATTTTCTTCATAGCATCCTGTAGCCAGTAAAGACTGATTATTGTAAGTTAATTGCATAAATACTGTCCCCATTTTGTGAACAGCTTCAACCAAATTTATATCATCCTCTATAGGCGAACAGTTTTGAAAACCAAAGAAAATAGCAGTCTTATTTTCCTCATTAGCTCTTTCAATATCTTCATATGACTTGCCGTGAAATATTAATTCATTGAATTTTTCAAAATAAGTGTTCCATTCATCAATATTTTTTTGAACTTCATCGTAGTCTTCATGATATGCAATTGTGACATGAACGGCGTCTAATTTTGCCTGTCTGTTAATCTTAAATATGTCTTCATTCCAATTGCAATATTGAAGATTATCGATTCTATAATTCATAATGTAGCTTTTGAGTTATAACTCTTACTTATCTCTTACCAAGGGTTCAATGCAAATAAATAAATTGTAATTTTTACCTAATTTCCTATATTTTGACGAGAAAACTGCGACAATTTAAGCATGGTTCATTCTCTGTAGATCTTTTAATTATCATAGAAAATACTATATTGAATCTGGATACTAACAAAAAATATGTACACACCGATTAACCAGTATATTGAAAGACTTGAGAACATTTCATTTGATGTTGATAAATTAAATGAAGCTGTCAGTGAATTAATCAAAATCAGACCTTTTGAAAATTCAGAACAAAAGCCTGGCATGCTTAAGTCAAATGCTATTTGCCTTAATTATGATGAGAAAGAGCTCGATGAATGGTTTGGTGGTAATATTAGGGGTAAATATTGGACAAAACCAGACTCTTCATTTGAAGAAATGGAGAGGGAGCCATACATTGATGAAACAAGGTACACGCTCTTTAACCCAAAATTAAACAATACTTACTTCAAGTATGTATATGAAAAAATAAATGAGTTTTTTGAAATAGGCAGATGTCGTGTGATTAAAATGCCACCGCGCACCACTTTAAGCTGGCATAGAGATCCTGAAAAAAGACTTCATATTGCAATCAAAACCAATTATGGAGCCCGAATGTTCATTGAACATACTGGACATCACATTCCTGCTGATGGAAATATTTATTTAACTGATAACACTAAATATCACACAGCTATTAATGGTGGTGAAGAAGATAGAATTCACTTGGTAGCCACTGTTCTAGGTACAAAATAAATTTAACAATCAATTATATTTTTACGTATCCAGTTTGCCTTGTTCTCTTCACCTACTTGACTAAATTCCTTTAACTCACGTTTCTTCAATTTTACATACTTCGAGACAACTTTTGCGCCGATTGACTTCTTAACAACAGCATCATTATTGAATTTTTTTAGAGCTTGTTCCAGGCTGTTAGGTAGTTTTTTTATCCTTTTTTGTTTGTGACCCTGTGTATACATATTTATATCAAGGCGTTTTCCAGGGCTACGTTTGTTTTTCATTCCATCGAGACCCATTGCTATAATTCCTGATTGAAGCAGGTAAGGGTTAACAGCGCCATCTGCAGCTCTAAATTCAAATCGTCCTTCATCTGGAATTCGTATCATGTGTGTACGGTTATTTCCTGAGTATGTCACAGCAGTTGGAGAATAAGTTGATCCAGAGTTTGTTGTTTTTGCATTTAATCGTTCATAACTGTTAAGACACGGATTTAACCATGCAGCAAAAGAGTCTACTGATTTCATTATACCACCAATGAATTGATAACCCATTTTTGATAGACCTAATTGATCAGAAGAATCCTGAAATAAGTTTTTTTTCTTTTTTTTATCCCATACTGACACATGTGCATGACAACCATTGCCTGTCAGTTGAGTAAATGGCTTGGGCATAAATGTCGCCCTCAATCCATGCTTTTCAGCAATTGATTTTACCATAAACTTAAAGAATACGTGACGATCTGCAGTTGTGAGACAATCTGTAAAATCCCAATTCATTTCAAACTGACCATTAGCATCTTCGTGGTCATTTTGATAAGGGTTCCAGCCTAGTTTAATCATGGAGTCACAAATTTCACTTAACACATCAAAGCGTCTCATTAAAGCGGCCACATCATAGCAAGGCTTTAAAGCATCATCGCGAGTATCAGCGACTTCACTGCCATCTTCATTTAAGATAAAAAATTCACATTCAACGCCAGTCTTCATCGTAAGGTCTAACTTATCTAAATTATTAATTTGGTTTTTTAAAATCACGCGAGGACATTGGTCCATAAATTTATCATTCATAACCAGGTCACTTGCTAACCAGCCAACATCAGGCTGCCAAGGTAATTGAATGAGGCTATCTGGATCAGGCAAAGCAAACATATCAGGTTCAGAAAATGAAAGATCCAAGTGCGTTGCAAACCCTCCAAAGCCAGCACCCGTTTTTTGCATTTCTCCAATAGCTCGAGATGGTACGAGTTTTGCCCTTTGCACTCCAAAAAGATCAACAAATGTGACTAGGAAATATTTGATTTTCTTCTGCTTTGCGATTTTTTCTAAGCTTTTTACCATTGAAAGAATTATGCGCAGCATTGATGATTATTCAATAGGTAAATGTTTATTGATATTTGAGCAAAAAACCCATATTGGGTATAATTAAAAATGGATCCTAATTTAAAAAAAATTCGAGACTCTGTCATTGAGTACACTTTAAAGTTGGACAATGACCAACTTGCACTCTTATTGTTAATTCAACTTTCTCGTCATCAAAATCTATTTATTCATGAGCCGTCAGATTGGGAAGATAGTCCAACAGGTTGGATTACAAAAGATCAAAGACTGCAAGATGAAGTTATTGCTATTTTATCTTTTATAATACTTTTTTCATTTACAAACGCATACCACGATGAAAATTTATTCAAGGAGCATAGGAAAGAAATATTAGCAATGCATCCAGAGGATTTTCTTAATAATTCAATTTATCAGTCATCATTTAATCGATTCATTGGCAAAAAAATTACTATCAGTTCACTTTCAGATCATTTCAATATTCCAAAAGAAAGTATGAGAAGATATCTAAATTCAGTTTTAGAAAGTGATTTGATAACCAAGAATTCAAAATATGGATACCTTGTAAATTTTGACGCTTATCAAGCATATATATTTACGAATTCATTAAGTAATATTTACAAATCAGTAATGCGCTCATTGAATGATTTTATATTAAATCTTGAAGATTATTTTGACATTAAATTTAATTTAAAGCCTCTAACTTCAATCAATACAAAAAAATTTTCACAGTCTAAATGGAACAGAGTACGATTGCATTTATATCACTTCTGGGTAAGAATTCTTACATTAGAAGGTAGCGATCAATCACTTTTACCAGCTGATCGTATAATACTCTCAGCTGCAGTATATTTTAAAAACAGACACGGTATATTAAAGTATAAATCCATTGAAGATTTATATGAGAGTGAACATCTTCTTCCAACAAACCTATCTTCAATTTCTGAGGCAGCAAAAATGCCGCGTGAAACTGTAAGACGATCTAGCAAGAAATTAATTGAATTGAAACATCTTGAAAAAAAGGGGAGAAATATTTACCGAGTTAATTACCCAAAACTCAATGGAGAGGTAGATATTTTTTTAAAATTTAAAGAATTAACTTTTACAGAAATGATGAACTTTTATTTCAATATTTATGAGGATCTAACGAGTTAAATTGAACACATTAGAATGACTTCTTCATTACAAGTAAGCTCAGCGTCAATAATTGAGCTATTCTCAGAACTTAATTGAGTATCAAGTTCTTCGAGCATTGATTTAGCCTCAACCATAGGAACTGGGCCGATTACTACTGAGAAGTCATTTTTATCAAATTTTTCAACATTAATATCATATTTGAGGAAACGAGTATCAAAGCCCATTAAATCATATATGTAATTCATTAAGCTATTCGCCGAATTTCCTCGTTTATATGACCCGATCTTAATATAAGCATACTCTGCATTTGATGAACTTTCTGAAAGATCATTGTCAGTTTCAGCTGGTACTTCACTTGCTTGAGCACTGAAAGAATTAGTTTCAGTATCAATACTTGTATCGACAAGTTCATTTAAATTTTCTAAAGCCTCTTCAGCCTCTTTAGCTAACTTTTCTTCAAGTGCTTCTTGAGCAGCTTTTTCTTCTAACTCTTTTTGTTTATTTTCTTCAATTAATTGAGCTAATTCTTCTTTTGCTTCAGCAGTTTCAGAAAGCAGTTGCTCATTTTCAGTGAGAAGTTCCTCATTCTCAGCTAAAAGCTTTTCGTTTTCTTGAATAATTTTTTTTGTTGGCAAAATATTATCTTCTTCAACTGCATTAGCACTTGTTTCATTTGTAGTTATAACTTCGTCATCAGTATTGGCACTGGCAGTTTCATCAAAGATTTGATTATTAAACTCTAGTGAGTCCTGTTCTTCATTCAATTGGTCAAGTGATCCTTCAAGCAACTGATCAACCGAGTCCAGAAGGTCATTTAGTTCTTCAGCTGATACATTACTAAACTCATATTCTGCCTCAATTGGTTCAGATGTTGTTTCTTCTACTTCCATTTGATCTTCAACTTCAACAGTTTCAACTGAAACTGCTTCCACTTCTTCATCCGGCAATACTTCATCTTCATTACTTAACCTTGTCATCCGCGCAAGTTCTTCTCTTGCTTTCTGACTTTCATTTGCGAGGAAAGTTTCTTCATCAACAAATCTTAGAACAAAGTTATCCTCAGCTGATACTAGGGCATTTGCAACTGTCATTTTAAGTTTTATACCTGATACATCCTCTGGTGGGTTACCAACTATTGATAAATCTGATGTGAGGAAAGCAAGCCATCGAGGTAAGTCAGTGCCATCTTCTTGTGTCACTGAGTATCTCAATTTTCCTGGCCCAGTGATATTAAATGTATCTTTAGATACCTTAAATTTGTTACTAGATTGTTTTGTATTAATCGGGTCTGTGATTACTAGAAGTTGTGGGTTTTGATCATTCAAAGGAATATTAACTGCTGCCTGATAAGTTACGCCCCACTCAGCTAGATTGGCTTTTATGCTATTACCTAAGTCCTCGATTGATAGATTTTGATGATCTGCTGGCAAAATGTCTTTACCAATTGATGCATAAATCTGACCGATACTGTGCTGCATTTCAGAGAAGGCTAAATCTTTTCTTAGCTCTGCAACTAAAAGACTTGCTTCTTCTCGAATAACTTCAAGCTCACCAAATCTTGAGACTTTCTGGGCATTTTTGACTTGTTTACTTATTCTTTGTGCCACATCCAAATATCTTTGCGCTGTGTCATATTCCTCAATTGCAAGGTCATAATTGATATTCGATAAATGAACCTGAGAGAGTACTGTCATGGCTATTGCAAGATGTCTTTCGGCAATGAGCTCTTGGTTTGCCTTCGAAGCTTTTCTAGTTGCTCCAATTGAGAAGATGTCAAATAGATTGCCGCCGATTGATGCTCCATACTCTGTTGTATCTTGATTTAGCAAGTAATCATTATTTGTGTAACCATATGCAGCATTAAATTTTAAGCTTGGTATAAGTGCTAACATAGCTGCCCTTGTATCTTTACTTGTAATTCTTTTTTGATATCGACTTTCCATAAGTTCAGGTCTTGAAAGAAGTGCTATTTCCTCCATAGCTTGAATATCCATATTAAGGTTTGTTAAATATGTATCATTCTCAGCAAGTGTGAATTTTTCACTAGGAAGCAGACCCATTAATGTTGCTAACTCGTTTTTTGAATTTACGAGAGCACGTTTTTGTGTTTGAAGTGTTCTCTGTACGTCAAGTAACTCTTTTTGATAAAGTAAAGAGTCCATTGGGGCCGAGATTAAAAGTTCTTCAATGTATTGAGAATCTGCCAATGCGTCTTCAACTCTCTTAAGGAGTGGGTTAAGTTTTTCAAGAAGATTTTCTGATGCTTGGGCTTTCCAGTATGACCTGATAATATCTCTAGTAATATTTTGAATAGCCTTTCTCTCAAGTTCCTTCGCAATTAAATATCTATCCGCCTGTTGTCCTGCCCTTATGTATGAGAGTCCAAAGTCTAGTGCATTCCAAGTAAATTCAATACCTCTTGTTGCCTGACCTTTATCTCTTGAGATAGTGTATCCTTCGGTTCCATCAATTGATGGTGCAACACTATCATCCGATGCAACGGTTTTACTAGTAGAAGGTTGAAGTTCCGTAAATTCAGAATAACCAGCACTGAGTGCTATGTCAGGAAGCATATCAAATTTTTGCAAGTCTCTTTGACTCTGTGATAGAGCAGACTCCATAACACTTAACCTTAAATCGCGATTGTTTCTGACAGCAATTGCAATTGCAGTGTGTAAATCAATATTTTTTAAAGATTCGTCAATTTCAAGTTCGGCAATTTCCTCAGCAACTGAAACACTTAATGACTCTGCATCAATTACTCTTGGAGATCGTGCACAAGCAACGAGCGCCAAACATATGAAAACTATAAATAATTTTTTTATTGGGTTGACCATTTATTTGTTTTTATAAAAACCAAGATACTGTCTTAACGGGTAACCGTATCCGGCGCAAGTAATACCAAACTTTAGTAATTTCAGTGTATATATAACCGCCCATTTTGGGTTTTTTTTGCGATCTTGCTACATTTAGTAGCATTACTGCTGTATACAGAAAAGGTATATTTATCAATAAATTACTAAATTTTATTTATATAAATTAACATGACCAAAAAACTAATTCAGGCACTCGAACCACGTATGATGCTCGATGGAGCTGCGGTTGCAACTGCAATTGATACCATTGATGACTTAGCAAATGCGAACAAAACTGATTTAGACAAAAGATTAAAAGAAAATAATTTTAAAACCGAACAAGATACAAAACTTCCATTTGTAAATCGTGAAAGCATTAATCAAAACACACGCACAAAACAATTTGTGTTTATTGATAGTGCAATCGATGACATCGAAGTCTTAATTGAAAGTTTTGATGACAATACTGAAGTGCACATCATCCAAAGTGATGTGGATGGTTTTAAAGAGATGCAAAATATTCTCGCTGATGAAAAAAACATTGATGGTATTCATGTTATTGGTCACGGTAGCATTGGTCAGATTGCATTTGGTGATGCGATTTTAAACAGTGATACATTAAATGAGTACAAACAAACTTTAAAAGACATTGGCGCAAGCCTCAGTGCTGATGGTGATATCTTATTCTACGGTTGTAATATTGCAGCAGATGAAAGTGGCGAGATTTTAATTAAGCAAATTGCTGAAATTACTGAAGCTGATGTAGCGGCATCAGATGATGTAACGGGTAAAGGTGGTGACTGGGATCTTGAAAAGCATTCAGGTATTATTGAGACTAAAAATATTGATGTTGAGAATTATGCTCATTCACTTGCAAATGGAGTAGCTTCAACTGATGCAGATGTAGTTGAAATTCACAGTGCTACAAATTATCGAGCAAGATGGTCAGGTGATAATTCTGGCGGTCAACAAGATCCAAGTTCTGATCGATTTATTATCTCTCAAGAGAGAGCTGATGTAACAGGTGGAGCAGGGACTTTAAATTTTGACGTATCAGGAGCAAAGAGTTCACATACACCAAGTTCTAGTGAACCAGTTCATGTATATTTACTTTTTTCAAATGATGACACAGATAGCAATAGCCGTCGATCTGGTTCAAGAACAGGTGTTGTGACTTTTGAGAATGACATTTTAGGTGTCTTTACCAGTCCGTACAACACGATTGCTATGACAGGAATTTCAAAATCAGGGGCCTCATATCCAACAGCAAGTTCGGACAAAATCGGAATGAGGGATTTGGAGTATAAAAATGATAATGCGCCAGGACAGCAGGGGAATAAAGACTGGTTTAGAATTTATAACTCAAACAGATCGATTGAAATTGGTACAAAAAACGGCCTTAAAGGTGACTTTATTCGTGTCATTACTAGAGCTCCAATCGAAAACAATGGACCTACTGGTAATAACGACACGGGGGCAGTAAATGAAGATGCGAGCGTTTCAGTAACTGCGGGCAGTGGTGTTTTATCAAATGATACAGATCCTGACGGTGATACACTATCCGTAAGTGCAATATCAGGCGGCTCCATTGGATCAGCTCTAAATGGTACATACGGTCAGCTAACTATGAGTGCAGATGGCAGCTACACTTATATCGCAAATAGAGATGATGCAGACCCTCTTGATCCAGGCGATACAGTAACAGATACATTTACATACACAGTATCTGATGGAACTGATACAGATACCGCAACACTCACAATTACTATTACTGGAGTTAATGATCCGATAACAGCTGTGAATGATACAGATGCTGTGAATGAAGATGCAACAATTAATCGAAGCACTTCGGACTCTCAAGAGTTAGATCATGACGACACCGACCCTGATGCCGATGATGCGTCTGGTAGCTTTACAATCACTGCAATTAGAACAGGAAGAGAATCTGCAACCAGTGGAACAACTGCAGGCACAATCGGACAGGCTCTAAATGGTACTTACGGTGTATTAACTGTAGCTGCAGATGGTAGCTATAGCTATGCCGCAACCAGAAGCGGAGCAGATGCGTTAGCGGCAGGAGTATCAGCAATTGATTATTTTACCTATACAGTAAGAGATCATGCAAGCAGTCCAAATGATACAGATACTGCTGAGCTTGCAATAACAGTAACAGGAGTAGGTCCAAGTGCGAGCAATGATACTGGCAGTGTAAATGAAAATGCAACTCTAACAGCAAATGCTGGTGCAGGTGTAATTGCAAATGACACAGGTGGCGACACAGAAAGTCTCGCAGTTACTAACATCAGTTCAAATGCTACTGGAAACAGTGGTAACGCTGCTCAAGGTGTTCTTGGAACATATGGTACGCTCACAGTAGCTGCTGATGGCAGTTATACTTATGTTGCTAACACAGCAGCAGCAGAAGCACTCGATGCAGGTGACGAAGTCACAGATATTTTTACTTATACAGTCAAAGATGATGATGATGTTAATTCAGATACAGCAACTCTAACGATTACAGTTACAGGTGTAGACGATGACCCAGTTGGTAACAATGATGCAGGCGCAATCAATGAGGATAAAACCCTTACTGTTAGCGCGGGAAGCGGAGTATTATCAAATGATACTGATGCAGATGCTAGTTCAAGTCTATCAGTTTCTGCAATTTCGGGCGGTACAGTTGGTGCATCATTAAATGGAACCTATGGTGTTCTGACTTTGAGTTCAGATGGTAGTTATACTTATGTTGCAAATGGTAGAAGTGAGGATGGTCTCGCTGCTGACGCCACGGCAACCGATACATTCACGTATACCGTAAGTGATGGAGCAGGAACAACCGATACAGCAGATTTAGTCATCACAGTAACCGGAGTTGGTCCGCAAGCCGTTAATGATACCGGTGCAGTCAATGAAGATGCCACTTTAACAGTAAATGAAGCATCTGGTGTAATCAGTAATGATGATGACAATGCAAGTTACGACGTAGAGAGTTTAGCCATAACTGGCATTTCTCACGGCGTTACTGGAAATAGTGGTAATGCTGCACAAGCTGTTACTGGAACATACGGTGTTTTAACTATGGCGGCTGATGGTAGCTATACATATGTTGCTAACCAAGCAGCGGCTGATGAACTTGATCCGAGTGAGACGGCAACAGATGTGTTTACATACACCGTTAAAGACGATGCTGATAAAAATGCCAGTACTGCAACATTAACCATAACCGTAACGGGGTTAGCTGATGCAATCACTGCTGTTGATGATACAGATGCAGTAAATGCTGGTAGCACAATTTCGAGAAGCACGAGCGATACACAAGAACTTGATCACGATGACACCGATGATGATGGTGATGATGTTCCAGGTAGCTTAACCATTACAGCAATACGAACTGGTCAAAAATCAGGCAGTGGTGACGCTAAAACACTTGGGCAATCGTTTACTACAACTTATGGAACAGTAACAATCAATGCTGACGGTTCATATTCTTACGCTGCCAATCGAAGTGGCGCAATGAGCTTATCTGATGGTGCGACTGCAGTTGATTACTTCACATATACTGTAAGAGACCAATCTGGCAATACCTCTAATGGACAACTTGCAATTACTGTGACTGGAATTGACTCAGGATCAAATAACGCTCCTGTTGCCAATAACGATACTGGAGCTGTTGATGAAGATGCAACACTTACAGTAAATGCAGCCAGTGGGGCTGAATCAAATGATAGTGATCCAGATGGAGATGATATTTCTGTTGTGGCTATATCTGGAGGATCTGTTGGCTCAGCTGTAACAGGTACTTATGGACAATTAACAATAGCTGCTGATGGAAGTTACACGTACGTAGCAAACCAAGCAGCAGCTGATGCGCTTGATGCTGGGGATCAAGTAACAGATGTGTTCACATATACTCTTCAAGATGATGGCACTCCAAACTTGCAGGACACAGCGACAATTACTATAACAGTGACAGGTGTAGACGATGATCCTGTAGGTGTTAATGATGCAGGCGCTGTCAATGAAGATGCTACACTATCAGTAAATGCTGGAAGCGGTGTTTTGTCTAATGATACTGATGCAGATGCAAGCTCAAGTTTATCTGTTTCAGGTATCAACGGGGGTACAGTCGGCCAAGCATTAACAGGAACATACGGTACCCTCACACTCAATTCTGATGGCAGCTATTCATATGCTGCAAATACCACTGGTGCTGATGGGTTAGCACATGGCGCAACTGCAACCGATACATTTACTTATACTGTAAGTGATGGAGCGGGAACAACCGATACAGCAAATTTAGTCATCACAGTTACAGGTGTAGGTCCAGTCGGTTCAGCGGATACGGCTACTGCAACTGAGAACCAAACATTATCAGTTAATGCGGCAAGTGGAGTATTAACAAACGATACTGGCGGAGATACGGAGAGCCTTGCTGTTACTAATGTGTCGTCAAACGGTACAGGTGCTAGCGGCGGTGCAGGAGCTGGAGTTTTAGGTACTTATGGAACATTAACAGTAGCGGCTGATGGAAGTTATACATACATAGCGAATACGGCTGCAGCAGAAGCCTTGGATGCAGGCGATAGTGTCACCGAAGTATTTACATACACTGTAAAGGATGATGACGATAAGAACTCATCGACTGCAACTCTTACAATAACTATAAATGGAGCTAACGATGCAATTGTTGCTGTTGATGATACGGATAGTGTCAATGAGGATGCAACTATTAGTCGAACCGTAAGTGACCCAGAGGAACTAGATCATGACGATACAGATGTTGATGGTGATGATACCAGTGGAAGTTTTACAATAACCGATATCAGAACAGGTCCAAAAGATGGAACAGGAACTGATGGTACGGTTGGAGTTGCACTAACTGGTGAGTTTGGAACACTGACAGTGAATGCGGATGGATCATATACTTATGTTGCAGATCAAGACAAATCAGATCAATTGGCTACTGGCGCAACAGGAACAGATACATTTACTTATACAGTTAGTGATGGTACAGAAACGTCAACTGCTCAATTGACTTTTACAGTTACTGGTATCAATGACAACGATCCTGTTGCAGTTGATGATACAGATACTGTTAAACGTGATGCTTCTATAACGCGTGATGCTGGTTCAGCGTTTGATGTTGACTCAGATGATACAGATGCGGATAGTGACTCTCTTACAATTTCAGAAGTACGTACTGGCCAAGTTGAAGGCGGGGGTAGAGGAGGCAGCAGTTCTGTTGGAACTACGCTTGTAGGAACTTATGGTACCTTGACATTAAATGCTGACGGTAGCTATACCTATGCGGCAGATCAGGATGCAGCAAATAGTTTGAAAAGGGGCGATAGTGCCATTGATTATTTTAACTATACCGTCACAGATGGAAGCAGAACAGATACCGGAGTAATTGCCATAACAGTTAGTGGTATCAGTGATCCACCGGTTCCAAGGGATGATACATTGGCAGTTGATGCAGGCGCTACAGCTACAAAAAATGCAGCAAAAGGTGTGCTTAAAAATGATACAGACCCGGATGGAGATACTTTAACGGTCGATAGTATAAGAACTGGTAGAGAAAATAAAACTGGCACATCTGGCACAGTTGGCACAGCACTAACTGGAACTTACGGTGATCTTACGATTAATTCTGATGGTAGTTATGAGTATAAAGCAAACAATGCTGGACGGCTTAATCCAGGTGAAACAGCCACAGAATATTTTACTTATACAGCAACAGATACCGATACATCGGTAGCAGCTCAAATCGCAATTACAGTTACCGGTATAAATGATCCACCTGAACTATTATATCCTGTTCGAGATCCAAATATAGTTGTTGGCGAGCCAATCATTATTAGACACAAGCAAATTTTTGATGACCCAGACACAGGTATTTATGACATCGCAGAATACAAGATTATTGATCCTGAAACAGAATCAGAAACCAGTCTGCCAGATGGACTGAGATTAAAACAAAATAAGCTCCATGGAACCATCAACACACCTGGGACCTATACAATTACGATTAGAGCAATCGATGGTGAAGGACTTTATGCTGATCATACGTTTACAATTACAGTAAATCCTAAACCAGTAGAAATGGTTGAAAAAGAGACACCTGATGAAGAACCTACACCTCCATCTAAACCAATTGTTATTAAACCAAAAAAAGATTTTTTAGCAGCTATTCAAGAGACCATTACTGAGGCGCCAGCAATCAGCGATGATGGGTTCACACTTGATACAGTTTCAATTGCTGATACCGCTTCTCTCTCAAAACCATTGAAGTTTAACGGTGGATTGAGATTGATGGATGCTGTTGCAAACGAAGTTTCAGGCGATACAGAATCTGATCTAAAAGTTGGAGTTAAACTAAATGATGATAATCAGAAAAATGTTGAATTGTACTCAGGTCAGCTTTCTAACGGTGAAGCTTTACCTGAATGGATTAAGGTCAATCCTGAAACTGGAGAAACAACAGCTGATATGCCAGAAGGTGTTGAAGCGGTCGAGGTTCAGTTGGTAGCCCTTGATAAAGACGGAAACACAAGAGATATTAATATTGTTTTAGATAAAGCTAAAATTAAAGGCGACCAAGATTTCACAAGGGGAGCTGTTGATCAGGCAAGGGTCGTTGTTGATAATGATTCAAATGTAAACTTGATTAGAGAGAACAATAATGCATCAAGTAATGCGGCAAATAATAATTTGAACGCTGAAACAGATTTTGAAGGTACAATGAAGCTAAGCAGTCTTCAAATGAATGCGGGCCAATTCACAGTTGATGTAATTGATGACAATCAGTCAAATGTGAAAATGTACAAAGCAGAGCTCAAAGGTGGTGGCGCATTGCCTGATTGGATTACAATTGATCCTGAAACTGGAAAAATTGCAGCTGACCCGTCAAAGGGAAGAACAGGCTCAGCAGCCCCAGCATTCTTAACTGAAAGCCTTCAAGTTCTTGAACTGAAAATTATTGCTGAAGACGAAGATGGAAAAGAAAGAATTATTGAAGTTGAGATTGATCTTAATGAAATAACTGAAAACGAGTCAGATGGCGAAAATTCTGCAACAAACGATGAAATCTCTTTCATTCCACTTGATGAACAATTAAAGCTACATGCTAAAGCAGCAGATAGCTATGGCGAAAAGATTGTATCTCTAGTAAGTTAATAAATACCTTTATGAACAAAATTGTAACATTTGCGGTAACAGCGTGCTGCATATTATTGCCTTATAATTTGTCAGCAGAAGAATATTCCACACGTGTTTTAGTAACTGCAACCGAAGAGGCAACACTCTCAAGTGAACTTGCTGCAAAAGTTGAGTCAATCCCAATTGATGAAGGATCTAAATTTAAAGAGTCTGATATTTTAATTAAATTTGATTGCTCATTTTTTGAAGAACAAAGAAAAGTTGTTGAAGCGCAATTAGAGAGTGCAAGAGTAACTCTAAAGAGCAATCAAGACCTTGCGTTGATGAGATCCATAGGAGAATATGAGGTTCAGTTATCAGAAATCGATGTAAAGCGTGCAGAAGCTGAATTACAGATTGCTAAACTCAATACAGATCGATGTATAATTAAAGCCCCATATGATGGTAAAGTTTCTAAAGTTTTTGTAAACGAGTTTGAAAGCATTGAAAGGCAACAGCCATTGGTTGAAATCATAGGCTCTGGAATTCTTGAGGCCAAATTGATTGTTTCAAGCAAATGGTTGGCTTGGATCGATGAGGGTTATCCAATGAAAATCAGCATTGATGAAAATGGGCAAACATATAGTGCCAAAATTCACACTATCGGCGTTGATATTGATCCCGTCAGCCAAACCATCGACATTACTGCAAAATTTGATGAAAATTATGATACATTACTGCCAGGCATGAGTGGGACAGCAACGTTTTGAATGATAATACTTCAATAAAAATAGCAAGACTAATTACTCTTGAGAAAAAATTTCGGACAGCAGAAAACTTATCCGAACTCGGATTTGTTTGTGCAAATGAGTTAAGAAGTGTTGTTGATTATAATTTTTTATTTTTTCTCACAAAGTCTGCTACAGGTCGACAGAAAGTCCAAACGATCTCTGATATTTCAGTCGTTGATAGAACAGCGCCGACAGTTACGTTTGTTGAAAGATTAATAAATAAAAAGAAAGTTGAACCTGGAGTTTTTTCAGAAGTTTCAATTAGTGATTTAAGAGAAGATGGTACAAATTTAGATTTACCTGTAAATTTTCCAAACGAGTTAATGGTTGTTCCATTAATTTCAAGAATAAAGGGCGATTTAGGTTCTCTAGTTATTGTACGATCTAATAAAGTTTCAAATACAGAAAAAGAACTGCTCCAACATATTGCTGAAACATTCAGTCATGCATTGGACTCATTTTTATCAAGAGGATCGATCATATCATTCATTGGTAGAATTTTTTCAGGTTGGTTAAAGTGGTTAATATTATCAGCGATTGCACTTGCAATGTTAATGCCAATTAATATATCCGCAGTAGCTCCAGTTGAGGTTATTGCTAAAAATCCGTCAGTTGTTACATCGCCAGTGAATGGTGTAGTTAAAAAAGTATTAGTTAACACAAATGATGCTGTTGATATTGGCATGGAGCTTGTAAAACTAGATGATCTTAATTTTAAATCTCAATACGAAATAAACTTACAAGAATTAGAAGTTGCTGAAGCAGAATTACTAAGGGCTAAACAATCCTCATTTACAAATGATGAGGCAAAAGCAAAACTCGTTGAACTATCAACTGAAGTTGCGTTGAAAAAAAAGCAAGTCGCTTATGCTGAGGAACAATTAAAATATTCTGTTATCAAAGCGGAGGTTTCGGGCGTTGCTGTTGTTGAAGACTTTATTGATTGGCAAGGTCGTCCTGTAAATATAGGTGAAAAGATACTAACTATTGCAAATTCAGACGATATTGAGTTCTTAATTTACCTGCCGACAAAAGACTCACTTTTTATTGAAAAATCCGCAAGAGTTAAGGTTTTTTTAGACAGTAGCCCACTTAGCTCAATTGAAGGAAAAATATTAAGAACTTCTTACAAACCTGAATTAACAGCCGAGAATATTTTAGCTTATAAAATACACGCTAGCCTTGAGGATAATATTGAGCCGCCGCGTATTGGATTACGAGGATCAGCAAAAATTTACGGAGATCGGACATCTCTTTTTTATTATATCTTTAGAGTTCCAATCAATATCAGCAGACAGTTTTTAGGAATATAAATGATTGTACCGTCTATCCGACAAGATTTGAAACTTAGTGAGGGACCAAAGAAAGAGGACGGCTCAGCATCATGGCTTCTTTATGACTCATTAAGAAATAAATACTTTTCAATAAACAAAAAAGCATTTGATCTTCTTAAAAATTGGTCAAGTGGAATTGAGACAACAGAATTTATTGAAAAAATTAAAAAAAGTAATTTGTCTATTACACAAGAAGAAATTGAAGAATTTATCAGTTTTCTAAATCTTAATAATTTAACTATTAAAAAAACAAGTGATGAAGTTAAATCTTTGGTTGTTCAAAAAGAGAAACTAAACAAGCACTGGCTGTTAAAAATTATTCATAATTATTTGTTCTTTAAAATCCCATTATTCAAACCAGGAAATGGTCTTGAAAACAGTTTACCTTTTGCATTGTTTCTTGGATCGCAAACCAGCAGACTTATAATTTATATTCTGGGGATTATTGGTATCTTTTTAACAATCCAAAACTATGAAACATTTTTAACAACATTTTCTTATTTCTTTAATGTTAATGGATTGATTTTGTTTGGTATAACGATTGTTTTTGTAAAAGCCTTGCACGAACTTGGGCACGCATATGTTGCCACTTATTATAAATGTAAAGTTTCTTCAATTGGTCTTGCAATGCTGGTTTTTTTTCCCTTCTTGTACACAGATACAACTGATGCATATAAATTAACTGATCATAGAAAACGCTTACTGATTAATTTTGCTGGCATGCTGACTGAATTGCATCTTGCCCTTCTTGCAACATTTGTTTGGGCTGTAAGCCCTGAAGGCGTTATCAAAAGTGCTTCATTTTTTATTGCGACCTCAAGCTGGATATCATCACTTCTTATTAATATCAGTCCGTTTATGAGATTTGACGGTTACTATGTGCTCTCAGATTTTCTTAAAGCGGAAAATCTTCAACCACGCTCTTTTGCTTTAGGTCGATGGCAGATTAGAGAATGGATCTTTGGATTTAAATTCCAACCACCGGAACAACTCATGAGTCAAAGACGGTGGACTTTCATCATTTACGCTTGGATGACATGGATATATCGCTTCTTCATATTTATTGGAATTGCTTTATTGGTTTATTATTTAACATTCAAAATTCTTGGCATAATTCTGTTCATTATTGAGATTGTTTGGTTCATTTTACTACCAATTTGGAGAGAAATTAAACAGTGGTGGGGACTTAGAAGGTACATGCGTTTTAATTGGACTTCATTGAGATCAATTTTTATTTTCTCAGTATTTTTGGCAGCAATGTTAGTGCCATGGCGAAGTTCACTCAGTCTTCCTGCGGTGATTGATCGAGGTGAAGTTGTCGATATCTATCCAACAGAAGCCTCTGAGATAAAAGAGATTTTTGTTATCTCAGATCAACAAGTCGAAAAGGGTGATTTATTAATTACAATGATGAGTCCGTCTTTATCAAATAAAGTTGATAAAGCCATTGAGCGCGTAAAGATGATACAGCAAAAACTGGATCGTCGAATTGGATCAGAGGCTGATATGAGCAACCTCATGGTATTAGAAAACCAATTGAAAGTAGAGTTTGAAATTCTTAAAAGTCTTAGAGAGGAAAATGAAAATCTCTCAATTTATGCACCAATGAGTGGGGTAATAAAAGATCTAAAGTATTTAAATAATGGACAGTGGGTAAATTTAAAAGAAAAATTATTTTCTATTGTTCAATTCAATGACACTAAAGTTGTTGCATTTATAAGTGAGAATGATTTGGATAAACTTGAAAGCAATACAAGTGGTTATTTCGTTCCAAAAAATAATGAATTTGATGAAACAGAAGTTATATTGGTTTCACAAAATAATACATCGACAGAAGAACTTCCTTACTTATCATTAGTATCTACTTTTGGTGGATCAATTGCTTCACGTGAAGTTAAGGGAGATGGAAAAGTTATTTATCGACCAGAAGAAGCCTTATACCAGCTGAATTTTTCTACAATTACAGAAGTTGAGACTGTTCAGTGGCAAACTGCGGGTAATGTAAAAATTCAAAGTGGAAACTATAATATTTTTCAAAACTTATTTAACTTGGTTTCATCAACATTAATCAGAGAAAGTGGATTTTAGTGGTGCCCCTAGCTGGTTACGCTCCAGCGGCTGATCATTACCAATGACCTGCTTTACTATTAAGCGATAGGGGCTCAATAGAAACTATTCTTTTGTGCCATAACCTTTTGTAATAGCAATTGCCACGCCAGCAATACAAATGCTCAAGAAAGCAACTAAAGAAATAACACTGACCCAAATATTAATATCAGATGCCCCGTAAAAGGACCATCTCATACCATTCACAAGATATAAAACAGGGTTAAAATATGTTACGTTTTGCCAAAATTCTGGAAGCATTTCTACAGTATAGAGACTACCTCCTAAAAAAACTAAAGGGGTCACGATGATAAGTGGCACAACTTGTAATTGTTCAAAGTTTTCACTAAGTAGTCCTATTAGAAATCCAAAAAGACTAAATGTAAGACATGTTAATACCAAAAGAAAAAACATTAATAAGGGGTATTGAATTTGGAGTTCAACGAAAAAAGTTGCAGTAATGAGTATAATGACGCCAACAATAAGTGATTTAGTTGCACTGGCGCCAACAAATCCTATGATAATTTCTAAAGAGGAAATAGGCGCCGCAAGGACTTCATAAATCGATCCAGTAAATTTTGGAAAAAATATTCCAAACGAAGAGTTTGATATACTTTGAGTTAATAAAGTCAGCATTAATAAACCAGGTACGATGAATGATCCATAACTAACACCTTCAATTTGCGGAATCATGCCCCCAATAACTGAACCAAATACAATGAAATATAGAGAAGTCGAGAGCACAGGTGAAAGTACGCTTTGAAAGAGAGTTCTTCTCATTCGATCCATTTCATGAAAATAAATTGCTCTGATTGCGTAAAAATTCATTATTTTTCCTTTACCAATTCTACAAAGATCTTTTCAAGTGAACTTTGCTCTGTATTTAAATCTTTAAGTTTTAAGCCGGCCTCTTTCATATCTTGCAAGAGAGAAGTTATTCCAGTTTGTTTACTTTGTGTATCGTATTGGTAATCAATTGATAAACCTTCATTAACTATCGTAAGTTTATAATTATTTAAAGACTCAGGTAATGTCTTAACTGTTTCATGTAAATCAATTGTTAGTGTTTTCTGACCCAAACTTTTTATCAAATTTGAAGTTTCATCAACTACTATCATCTCACCTTTATTAATAACTGCTACCCGGTCAGCAATTGCCTCTGCTTCTTCTATATAATGAGTTGTTAAAATTATTGTAACACCTTTATTTCTTAAATTCTTAATGACTTCCCACATATCTTTTCTTAATTCGACATCAACACCGGCCGTTGGCTCATCAAGAAATAAGACTGAAGGTTCATGAGAAAGAGCTTTAGCAATCAAGACTCGCCTTTTCATTCCACCAGACAGCTCATTAATTTTGGAGTCTTTTTTATCCCACAAACTTAAATCTTTTAGTATTTTTTTTATATGCTGAGGATTAGGAGGCTTACCGTACAAGCCTCTCGTATAGGATACATTGTTATAAACAATTTCAAATTGCTCCAGGGTTAGCTCCTGAGGTACAAGTCCAATTTGTGACCTAGTTTCTCTATAATCTTTAATAATATCGTAATTACCAACCTCAACTGTCCCAATACTTGGTGTTACTATTCCGCAAATAATACTAATCAAAGTTGTTTTACCTGCACCATTAGGTCCAAGAAGTGCAAATATTTCATTCCGTTTGATATCTAAATTAATATTATTGAGTGCCTGAAATTGATTACTGTAAGTTTTAGATAAATTCTTTACTGAGACGACATTTTGCATCGGTCTCTTATATCAGCAAATTTTTGAAAATAAACACTTCTATCTTGTTTTGAACATATTTTTATCAAAATTAAGCCTTGCTTTTTAGGTACATATTTATCAAACATGAAAAAGTCGAAGATGAAACCTCAGTACATAAGAAGACAATCCTTTAAAGGTGAATCGACTCTCGTGATTATACCTTCAACCACAAAGCTTAAACTTTCTAGAACCCCTAAACTTTTATCAAGCTTTGTGATCGCGACAGGTTTTCTTGGCTTGATGTTTTTCTCCATTAGTGGCTAAAATCCTTTCGGTACGGTTGTACTGGTGCCGAAAAGATTAAAAATTTTCTTCAGATCAATAATATTAGTTGTCTCGTATTCATCTTTTATCTAGAATTTTAATGAATAAATGGGGGAAAAATTAATGTCAGTTTTAGATCGTTTCAGTGAAATCAGTTCCAAAATTTATATGGATGGTAAATTTTATAAAAGTCAATCAACGGAATCTATTGATGTAATCGACCCAGCAACTGAAAACAAAATTGGAGAAATTCCTGAGACTTCACAATCTGAAATTGATGAAGTTGTATCTATTGCAAACAAAGCTCAAAAGGCCTGGAATCAAAAATCACCACTTGATCGAAGTCATGTTTTGCATGAGGTTGCAAACAAGATGGGTGAAATGGCTCCACTATTCGCTGAAGCTCTAACAAGAGAAATGGGAAAACCCTATAAGGAGTCAATGGATGAAGTTCATTGGAGCATTCATAATATTCGTTTTTATGCAGAGATGGGCAGAGGTGAAACAGGAAAAGTTATAGGCTCTGCTGTAGAAGGACAGTTTCATTACACACTCAAACAACCTTTGGGTACATGCGTCTTAATCTTACCATTTAATTATCCAATGGTATTACTTGCATGGGAAGCAAGCGCTGCTTTGGCTGCGGGGAATGCTGTCATTATCAAGCCTTCACAATACACATCTCTAACTACACTATTATTCGCTGAAGCTTTCAAGGCTTTACCAGATGGATTGTTTCAAGTTGTAACAGGGGAGGCGGCTGCTGGAAAATCATTAGTTGAGCACAAGGATACGCATATGGTTGCATTTACAGGAAGCGTTCCAGTCGGGGTAAGTATTGCTTCTAAATGCGGTGAACTTATGAAAAGATCATTAATTGAAAATTCAGGAAATGATCCTTTTATTGTTATGCCTTCGGCTCCGATGGATATCACCGCACGAGCAGCAGCGTTTTCAGCTTATATGAATTGTGGCCAAATTTGTGTTTCAGCGGAACGTTTTTTCGTTCATGAAAAAATTCATGATGAGTTTGTTGAAAAATTAATTGAAGAAACAAAAAAAATTAGAGTTGGTAATGGTCTTGATAAAGTTGATATGGGACCTATTGTTTCATCAAAAGAGAGAGACCGATATGAGAACATTTTACACAAAGCTTTAGATGAAGGCGCAAAAGCTGTTGAGGGTGGTGGGCGACTAAGTCAGTTTAATAAAGGCTGGTTTGTTGCACCAACTGTGCTCGTTGATTGCAACGATGAAATGAGCATATTTAACAATGAAAGTTTTGGTCCGGTTGCGCCAATTTGTAAAGTATCAAGTTTTGAAGAGGCTATGGAGAAAGCAAATAACTCTAGATATGGACTTGGCGCTAATATTTATACAAAAGATTTATCAGAGGGAATTCGTGCCTCAGAACAATTTCAGGCAGGAATGGTTTGGGTAAATGCACCGTTGCTTGATAATGATGCTGGCCCATTTGGTGGAACGAAACTTTCTGGTATGGGTCGACAATTAGGTGCGGAGGGATTGGAGACATTCAGAGATACTAAAACGGTGATGATTGATCCTGATTGTCAGCCACAAGATTTCTGGTGGTTTCCGTATTCTGACGAGGAAATGTATAAGAAATAAATTGAAAATTTAAAAAGAATTTTTATTTTACTTAATACATTTTTATGAGAACAGTTGTACTAATTATAGTTGCATTAATCATTGCTTTTTTTCTATATCAGGCCTTTAGCAATCAAACGATAGAAGAAGAAGTTGCTCAAGCTCAAAAGCCAATTCATCCTGAAACTATAGCCGCTTATCAAAATAATTGTGCTTCTTGTCACGGGGTTAATTTACAAGGTCAAGAAGGTTGGCAAAACACTCTTGATGATGATGGACATCGGCTAGCACCACCATTAAATGGTACTGGTCACACATGGCACCATTCACCAGAATATTTATTTCAAGTTATTAAATATGGCTTTCCAAGTTTCGATCCAAATTATGAGGGAAAGATGCTTGGCAATGACAGCTTAAGTGAAGATGAGGTTTGGCAGCTGATCACTTACATCAGACAAGAATGGCCAGTACAAATACAAGATGTCTATAACAGTAGATATGAGTAAACGCTGTTACCAGTCAAAAAACCCATGAACACCAGTTTCTCCACGGTAATATTCAATATTACTTGCAGCCATCTCATAGCCGACAACCGCAAGGTCTTCGATATTTTGGGTTTCTATTTTCATTTTTCCAGTAACATAAACAGGTTCCCACCACGCTAAACCTTCCCATGGGTTTTCTGCTTCAACATAAACCAGTTGATTAGGTGCTGGAGGTGGAACATGAATGCATGCTCCAATATATGGAACCAACAGAAAGCTATTCACGCCTCGTCCAAATGTATCTAAAGGAAGAACATATCCTGGTATTTTAACTTCTTTATCAACCAAACTTTTGTTGAATTTTACTTCTCCGGGACTAAAGACTGAAGTCCATGGAATCAAATCATCCCAGTCTATTTCTTTGGGAACAGCATATGCGGCGGTTGTGATAAATAATAAAAGTAATATTAAATATTTTAATTTATTCATCAGATTTTGATTGTCATCCCATCATTGATTGAAAACCAGTACGCCCTAATTGCAGGCAATAAGCTGACTAGTATAGATGCGAATATAAATGTCATAAAAACATACATATCTCGTAAAGATAACATTTCAACATTCACCAAGATACCATAATTATAATCGATCCAAGGTTGTAAGATAGATAATGAGAAGAATAATAAAATAACACTTAACAATATACTAAGCACTGATATAAAAATTGCTTCAAGCATCAACAGCCCAACAACTGTTCTAGGTGATGCACCCATTGCTCTCCAAATTGCCATTTCTCGTCTTCTTTCACTTAAACTTGAAAACATGATAGCTGTCATGCCAATCAGTGTTGTAAATATGACAACAATTGATATGCCCAATAATAAATTTTCAACTACACCAACAACTCGCCAGAGTTCCTGCAGCGCTGCACCAGGAAGAATCGCCGTCATTGCTTCCTCAGGATACTCATTAATCCATCGTTGAAGATTAAAGATTGTTAATTTTGATTTCACTCCAATGAGAGCGGCGGTAATATTTTTAGGAGTAAGATCCATTTTTCGGATTTCTTCAATGGGCGTTTCTTGCCCAGGAATTTTTGCTCCAGTCGACCAATCAACATGTATTGCTTCAATTGCGGCCAAACTCACAATCACAGTATTGTCTACTGGCGTTCCCGTTTTTTCTAATATTCCAGATACTCTGAATGGTTGATCGTCATGCTCTGAAAATGATTGAAGGCCATGCGCTACGATTAGCGGCGTGTCTATGTCATATCCTAGTTTTTCAGCAACTCCAGCACCCAACACTACGTCATAAAGATCTTCAAATAAGTATCCTTTATCAATATTAATTGATTGACCACCTCTATACTTATAACGAGTAAAGAAGTCTTTATTTGTTCCCATAACCCGAAAACCTTTATGGCTGTCACCAAGTGAGATTGGTACTGCCCAATCAACTTCTTCTTTATTCACAACATCCAAGTAGCTTTCCCAGGTGATGTTATTGGTAGCATTGCCAATCCTAAATACAGAGTAGAGCATCAATTGAACTGAGCTTGCTCTTGCACCAATAATTAAGTCTGTTTGAGAAATTGTATCTGTAAAACTTGTGTAAGCAGATGTTCTTAATTTTTCTACACTCATGTAAAGCATTAGAGAAAAAGAAATAGCAATAACGGTCATGCCTACAGTTACTAATCTTGCGTAGAGAGAGCTCAATGAAAGTTTTAACAACATATCTAATCTTCTCGGGTTAACACTTCATTGATATCTATTAATCGATCAAATCGTTCAGCAAGCGATCTATCATGAGATACCATAAGTAAAGTTGATTTGTTATTCGAAATCTGTTCAAACATTAGGTCTAAAAAAATTTGTTGTGCATCTGTATCTAGCGAAGATGTGGGTTCATCTGCAATAACTAAGGAGGGATTGCCTATCAATGCTCTTGCCACGGCTACTCTTTGTTGCTGCCCAACACTAAGACTACTTGCTTTATATTGATCAATATCATCAGGTAATCTCAATTGTTTGCAAAGATTTAAGGCCGACTCTCTTTGATTAGTTACATTAGCAGATCTAACTTTAGAGAAATAAAGAGGCAGAACAATGTTATCTATAACATTTGCATATGGGAGCAGATTAAATTGCTGAAAAATAATACCTATATTATCTACTCGATGTTCATCTTTAGTTTTAGAAGAAAGCTTATTTATCGTACTTCCATTAATTGATATGCTCCCACTTAAAGGATTTAAAAATCCACAAATTAATGAAAGAAGAGTTGTCTTGCCTGAGCCACTCTCTCCCAACAAAAGAACCTTTTCACCTTTATTGATCTCGAAATTGGGGACAAATATTTTAAAGCTACTTTTTTTTGACCAATGAAATCTTACAGAATCAATTTTAATAATATTTTCATCCAATTAGATTTTTCCTTTTAAGTCTATGAAAGGCTTATCTCCTTCCACTTCAAAACTCGTGGATCCAACTTCAGATACAAATTGTATTTCAAGCTCTCCAGAGTTAGGAAAAGTAGTAAAATATGGAAAGTCTATTCTGTCAATTTCTTTTACGTTACCGCAAGTAAATGAATAGTGAGCAACAAACTCATTGTGAGCTTCTTCTTCATGTTCATCATGATCGTGCTCATCCTCGTGATCGTGCTCATCTTCATGATCATGCTCATCTTCATGATCATCTCCCTGGTTTATTTCAACTTCAGCATCGACCAAATTACAATTGCCACTGCTAGATAAAGTAAAGATGTTTTCCAAATCTTGAAACTTAGAAAGAGCCGTATTTACCAATGCTATATCACTATCACTTTTTGCTTCATATTCGAACCCAACAATATCTGCGCCAGGTATCATAAACTCTAGATTTATGGCACTGCCTTCTACAGCAATATTTAACTCACCGACCCCATGTTCATGCTTGTCAACTTGCCTTGTTTCTTCTGCGGCTGCAACTGACATCATCGCAGACATTAATAGTGAATAATAAATACTTTTTTTCATTTTATCTCCTGAGAATTTTTTAAAAATCTTATTGAAAAAATATTTAGGTGTCTAGAAAAATGTTATTTTATAACATTTATATTTTAATGCTTCGTATTTTCAATTTGTTTATTTTTACAAGATTTACAAGTTCCAAAAAACTCTAAATTATATCCATCAAATACTGTTCCATCTTTATCTCTAAAATCTTTTAAATTTTTAAATAGTTTTGGATCATTGATTTCAGAGACAATTTCACAAGAATTACAAATAGAAAAAACAGTTTTATGGGGTGTGTCACAGTTTGAAATTTTACAAGCAACAAATGAATTTTGACTCTCAACTCGATGAATTTTTCCAATTTCAATTAATTTGTCTAATGCTCTGTAAACTTGGGGAGGTGCATTAATTCCTTTTTTTTGAACATTAGATAAGATTGAATATGCTTTAACAGGCTTTTTATTCTTCTGAATGAAGTCCAAAACAATTTTTTGATTTTTTGATAATGATTTACTCTTCTTATCCATAGTTTCTTTTTTTGATTCCTATTAATGATAAGATAAATAAAATTAGCGCAACTACAACTATTGTTGGTCCCGAAGACGTGTTAATTTCAAATGAAGTATATAATCCAATAAACACTGATAAAAGACCGCCAATAATTGATAAAATAACCATCTGTTTTGGATTATTAGATAAATTACGAGCCATTGTTGTAGGGATAATCAGCATTCCAGTAATTAGTAATAATCCAACCATTTTTATTGAAATCGCAATAAGTGCGGCTAGCAAAATCGTGAAAATTGCATTTACTCTCTCCGGATTCATGCCCTCGGCTTCAGCGAGCTCATAATTTACTGTTGAGGCAAACAACGGTTTCCAAATAAACCATAAAACTAAAAGAATAATGGCTCCACCAATCCAAATAGCAAGCAAGTCATTTACATTTACTGAGAGTATATCTCCAAATAGAACTCCCATAATATCGAATCGAATAAAAGATAAAAATCCCAGTATTACCATTCCCACTGCTAATGAGGAATGAGATAACAAACCTAACAGAGCATCGCTTGGTAAGTTAGTCGTTTTCTGTAATCTTAATAACAGAAGAGCAATTAGAGATGATACAGTAAAAATTGTAAGTGATATGTTTAGATCAAATGCAACAGACAACAAAACTCCCAACAAAGCTGAATGAGCTAACGTGTCACCAAAAAAAGATAAACGTCGCCACACAACAAAGCATCCTAGTGGACCAGTAACAAGAGCAATTCCAATTCCTGCTATTAAAGCTCTGAATAAGAAATCATCAAACATTTTCTTTTACTATGTCTCCATCAGCAGTGTGTACATGGTCGTGGTCATGTTCGTATATTGATAATAATTGTGATGATTTTTCACCAAATAATTCTTTGTAGTGTTTATCACGTGCCACATCTACAGGTGTGCCCGAACAGCAAACATGACCATTTAGGCAAACAACATAATCAGTAGCCGACATAACTACATGTAAATCATGAGAAATCAGAAGAATACCACAATTTAATTTTTCAGATATCTTCTTAATGAGTCCATACAAAGCTACTTCACCAGCAAAATCAACTCCCTGTACCGGTTCATCTAAAACTAAAAGTTCAGGCTTTTTTGCAATAGCTCTAGCAAGTAGTACCCTTTGGAATTCACCGCCAGATAAGTCTCTGAGATTTCTCGATATTAAATGATCAACACCAGTTAAATTCAAAGCATCATTTATCTCTTGAGGTTTTAAATCTTCTGTTAAAACCATAAAATCCAAAACCCTAATGGGTAAAGTCCAATCAATTGATACTTTCTGGGGGACATATGAGATCTTTTTAGTGAACGTCTGAACATTTCCCTCAATTTTTTTATGAAGACCAAGGACAATTTTTGCTGTTGTTGATTTTCCTGAGCCGTTGGGACCAATAATTGTAACTATTTTACCCCTATGAATTTCTAAATTAACATCCTTTACAAGCCATTTGCCGCTCTTCTGAATCCCTGCGTTAGAGATTTTTACAAGGACGTTTGGATTATTGGTCATTAAAAACTTGCTATTAAAAATTTGTTATATTATAACACTATACTCAATTATTAATGAAAGCAATTATACTATGAAATTACAACATAAATTTGGCCTATTACTATCATCTCTATCTTTATTCTCCTTTATTTCTTCTGCTGAGGCTGAACCAAAAGTTGTAACATCAATAAAACCAATACATTCACTTGTAAGTTATGTTATGGATGGTGTTGGACGTCCTGATCTGCTTGTTGTCGGAAGCTCTTCTCCTCACACATTCCAATTGAAACCCTCACACGCTACAATGCTACAAGAAGCAGATATCGTTTTTTGGATCGGAGAAGACTTAGAGTCGTTCTTGGAAACACCTCTTGACTCAATTGCTGCCAGTGCAAAAAGAGTAACACTCATGGATTCTGATCAGATTGAGCTTCTAAAATTTAGAGAAAAAAATGTATTTGATGATCATCACGATGATCACGATGACCATGATGAACACGAAGATCATGCTGATGGACACGATGATCATGACGAACACGACGAACACGATGAACATGACGAACATGACGAACACGACGAACATGATGAACACGATGAACACGAAGGTCACGACGATCATGAAGAACACGCTGACGGACATGACGATCATGATGAACACGAAGGACATGATGATCACGGTCACCATCACGGTGAGCACGATATACATTTTTGGCTAGATCCAGAAATCGCAAAAACAATTGTAAGTATTGCTTCAGAAGAATTATCTGAAATTGATCCTGCCAATAAATCAATTTATTCATCCAATGCTGCGAATGCTATTAATGACCTTGACCAGTTAATAGACAATACAAGATCAAAAATAAATAGTGATGCAACATACATTGTGTTTCATGATGCCTTTCAATATTTTGAGCAGAGATTTGGTATTGAAGTAATTGGTGCTCTTACTGTAAATCCTGAGGTGTTGCCTGGTGCGAAGCAACTTGCAGAAATAAGAGAAGTTATTGAGCATGAGAGTGTTAATTGTTTATTTTCAGAGCCTCAATTTAACCCAAGTATTGCAGAAACAATTGCAAGTGATACTGGTATAAAGTCTGCCGTTTTAGATCCATTAGGAGCTGAATTGGAGCCAGGAAAAGATCTTTATTTTGATCTAATAGGTGACATGGCATCTTCATTTGAAAATTGCTAATTCTACAAAATATTTTTCATGAGCTTATTTAAAGCTGACAATCTAGAATCTTTAAAAGAATTCAAGGATACTGACTATAAATTAGGTATATTGGAGCGTGAACAACCTGAGGGTGCAGGTTCTTTCTTTCAAAAATTAATGAAAAATGACTTTGGAATTGAGGGCACTCTTAGTTCAATTAATTTGAAAGAAGATTTAAAAAATTTGGTCCAGGAAATAATTCCTAACCAGTTAAGTTCAACTGAGTTTTATAATTATTGGCTTGCAGATATGGAAACCGTTTGCAGAATATTCTTACAGATTGAAAAAACTGATACACTTTGCTTTTGGCTTGGGACAAAACGAGAGTGTAGACGTTATCATGTTGATAACGTACCAAGACGTCTTTTGGTCACTTATGCTGGACAAGGTACAGAATGGATACAAAATCAGGATGCTGACCGTCTAGCCTATGAGGCAGGTGAACCAAATGAAAAGATCGTTAGAGATAAAAGTAAATTACATTTCATTGATAAATGGAACATTGCAATATTTACCGGTGGTAGCAATGGTATACTTCATCGCACACCTGATTCTGCTCTAAATGGTCCTTCAATATTAATGAAACTTGATCATCCGGAGTATTTAAATTCTGTATATTCTTCAGAAGTTCTTAAATTAAATTAGATTAAATTAAATCAAACTTTTTTTTCTCAAAATCATACGTCTCTATAGATCCAGATCCAATATCATTCCAAACCCCATAAAGCATAATTTCACCTGACTTTACTTCAGTATTTATAAAGGGATATTTACTTAAGTTCTCTAATGATACGATAATGCTTTCTTTCTCCATGTACTTAACTTTCTCATCGTTTCCTTCGCCTGAAATGTTATCGTATACTGGTTTTAGTAACTTAAGCCAATTAGAAATTGATGAGTTATCATCAAAATTATTTTCATGACACATATGATACCCATTCTTTATACCTCCACATCCTGAGTGCCCAATTATAATAATATTTTTAATATTTAATGCCGTTACACCAAATTCGATAGCTGCAATTGTTCCGCTATGTTCCGTTAATTGACTATAGGGTGGCACTATATTAGCAATATTTCTATGAACTAGCATTTCACCAGCTTTTGATTTGAATATAGCATTCGGATCAACCCTTGAGTCTACGCACGATATGATCATGTATTTAGGTGACTGACCTTCTTTTGCAAGTCTTTCAAAGTGATCTTTTTCTTGCGCGAAAGAGCTTTCTTTCCAGTCTCTGTATTTATTGATGAGATCTTTTGGTAACATTCACTTATTTATTTTTTATCCAAATAGGTGAAGACCATGCCATCTCACGCGTAATTTTTGGATAATTTTTAGCAGGTTTTTCATCAATTCTAATACTATCATAAGTTGACCAACGACATGTAGGATTTTCGATAGCTCTTGCATAATAAAATGTATTTTGATCAGGTGTATACTCAGTATCAGTCCAAATTACTTCTAATCGATCAGATCCATAGTTTTCATCGAAAGAACAATTTTCAAAATTTACACTTGCTTTAGTTTCCTTACATTTGTTGTTTCTATTATTTATATCTCTATCATCACTACAAATCACGTCGTAAACAACTTCATTTATTTTTCCATTCTCAGACCACCCTTTGATAATTTGAATTTTGTCTAAAGGTGCACTCAACGTGTCTCTCTCAGCAGTGATATAAAATTTAGGTTGCTGCATCGAACCATTCATTACTGTACTTCCCATTGGATGACCATTTTTATAAGACTCAGCTATTGGGTCTAATGAGTTTAGTAATTCTTCGGTACCATTGAAATTTAGAAAAAATCTTAATTTAATTCTCGTACCACTGGTCGCATATACTTCTTTTTTTTGCATTGCCTCAAACAATGTATCTCTATTATTTTCCTCAGCCCAAATTGCGGCTAGTCCGCCCGGATTATTTACTAGTTGAGTTAAAAGTAAACCATCCTTCACTCTCACTTTAGATGGTCCAACAAAACTAGTGCGACCTCTGTAATCCCATTCCTCAGTATCCCCAGGATTTGAATTATGTGAGTCAGAACTACCAATCATACCAAAATCAAGTGGATTAAAGCCTATTTTATCTTCGAGGGTCAGTCCAATTTTTAGACCATCGCGCGCCATAGAAGTTTCCTGAATACAAAGAGTATCATTTTCTTTTTTACACTTTGGATAAAACTGCTCAATATCGCATTCTTCATCTGTGCTTCCAAAAAATGTACTGCACTCAGAACTTCCTTTATCTTGAAAAATTTCAACTAACGGTTCGTTATCATTTCTAAGTTTCCAATCATCAATTGTATATTTATCATTGTCTATGGTGTGATTTGCAAACGCATATCCCCATGATCTATTACCGTTGTGCGGTATTGTCATAAATTCACATGGATGATTGCAGTTTTCTATCAATTTTTTCCACAAATCAATGGCAGTATGTGCATCAAACAGCGAATAAGCTTTTTCTGGAACTGTATTATTTTTAAATATGACGTTCCTGTGATTATATCCACCATCAGGTAATGTAGGTGAATATTCGTATGCAACGAAAGTTGTAAATTTTCCAGGCTCATAATGAAGATCTGCAGCTTTTATAATTTTATCCCATGTTGATCTTACAAAACGCTTTTCTTTTTCCTTATCTCCTATTGCTTCGGACATGATACTGACCGGTGGTCGCGCAACAGAAGTATCACGCAGACCAATAAAAA
This sequence comes from uncultured Pelagibacteraceae bacterium, assembly GCA_902617525.1. Classification (GTDB taxonomy): domain Bacteria; phylum Pseudomonadota; class Alphaproteobacteria; order Pelagibacterales; family AG-422-B15; genus CACNXQ01. Next base: position 84,652 of record CACMWW010000003.1, read on the forward strand.
AACGATAGCTAGGAGACTCGAGTCTTTCACATGTAAGTCGTGACTCATCAGTAATTTCTGGGTCAGCACAACTTTCTTGAAGGCCAAATGTTTCGGCGTGATCAGTAACAGCTGCAAAGTCAAGTGGTCTTGAAATTTGCATTGTTTCGCCAAACATATTCTGCATTGGTTCACCTTTTGCAAAATTATAAGTCTCTTCTAGGCCGTAACGATTTCCAAAAATATATGAGTCGAATGATAAACTGGAGTGAACATGAAGATCACCAAAGTATACATTTTTATTTTTACTTGGCTTTTTAAACTCAAATGGTTCAAAAACGGTTTGCTTAGTAATATTCTCTCTTTGCTCTTTTGCCTCTTCGGATAGTTTTTGAATATCTTCCTTTGATAAGACAGGTACATTGTATAAGTTGTATAAATAAAGAGAACCAATTAAAATCAAAAAACCTAATGTACTGAGTAGAATAATCCAATGAATTTTTCTCATAATATCTAGTCATAGACAATATAAGGGTATAAAATTTTTACAAGCATGTCAGAAGGATATATTTTAAAAAAAACTGAAAAATCTCTACCTTTAAATTGGTATTTCAATCAAAAGCAATTTGATAGAGAGATTTCAAAAGTTTTGTCTAAAGAGTGGTTATATGTTTGCCACGTGGATACTATTTCAAAACCTTTATCTTTTCACACAGTTGAAATTAGCAAATTTAATATACTTATTGTTCGTGATAAAGAAGGAGAAATAAATGCTTTTTATAATTCATGTAGTCATCGAGGTTCAATTTTAAAAAAAGAAAAAAGTGGCAAACTAAAATCAAATTTATTGATTTGCCCATATCATCAATGGTCATATAACGCCAGTAATGGAAATTTATTACGAACTACATCTATTATTGATCCTAAAAATTTTAGAAAAGATGAAAATTGTCTAACAAAAGTAAAAATTAAAGTTTGGAATGGGTTAGTTTTTATTAACATGAATAAAAACGCTAAATGGAATGCAAAAAAAGTATTTCCAGATTACAGTGATGCTTTTTCTCAATTGAATGTCAGTGACTACCAAATTGGCCATACCTGGAAGAAAAAAATAAAGTGTAATTGGAAAATATTTTGGGAAAATTATAGTGAATGCTTACATTGTCCCAACCTTCATCCTGAACTATCTGACCTAGTCCCTATTTATGGAAGAAGGTTAGTAGATATTAAAGATGATCCAAACTGGAAACGTTTTACTCATCATGATGATCCAAAGTACAAAGGTGGAATGAAAAAAGGTACTGAAACTTGGTCAATGAATGGAAGCGCACAAGGTCATCGAGTAGAGTACTTGGAAAATCAAACCGATTTTCCTGGTTACATTTACATGACTACTTGGCCTTCTATGTTTTTAGCAATATTTACTGACCATATAAGAATGGTTCGTATTCTTCCTTTATCAGAGGAACTTACAGAAGTTACGGCAGAGTGGGTATTTAGAAAAGAAACTCTTAAAGATAAAAAATATTCAATGAAAAATGTTGTTGATTTTGCTGTATTAGTCATGAAACAAGATGCAGAAGCTTGCGAACTGAATCAAAAAGGCATACATAATCCAACAAGAAAAAATGGAACATTAATGCCTGAAGAGTATGAAATTAAAAGGTTTCACAGCTGGCTTAGAAAAAAACTATAAATTATTCCAAATGAATTCAGTTACACAAAATTATGAGAAGGAAATGCTTGAGTGGCGTCATGATTTTCATGCGCATCCTGAGCTAAATTTTGACTTAGATATAACCTCATCAAAAGTTGCAGATATTTTAAAGAGTTTTGGACTGGAAGTACATGAAGGCATAGGTAAGACCGGAATTGTTGCTGTTCTCAAAAATGGAAACAGTAATAAAAGTATTGGTATTCGTGCAGATATGGATGCATTACCGGTAACAGAGGAAAATGACTGCACGTATAAGTCCAATCACGAAGGTAAAATGCATGCGTGTGGTCACGATGGTCATACAGCAATGGCTCTAGGTGCAGCTAAATATCTAAGTAATACAAAAAATTTTAACGGAACTGTTTATTTTATTTTTCAACCTGATGAAGAAAAAACTCAGGGAGCTCAAGCAATGATAGATGATGGGCTGTTTGAAACGTTCCCAATGGATGAGGTATATGCTTTTCATAATTTGCCCGGTATGGAACTTGGAACCTTTGCAACAAGAGCAGGAACTATCACTGCAAGCGAAAGTTTATTTAAAATTGAATTAAGAGGTCAGGGAGGTCATTCAGCCTTGCCACACATGGGCGTTGATACTATTACAGTAGGTACTCAAATAATAACAGCTCTTCAATCAATTGTTTCGAGAAAAATTAATCCAGCTATGAATGGTGTTGTTTCAGTCACAAAATTTGAGTCTGATGGCAATGAAAATATACTGCCCGGTCATTCTATCATTTCAGGTGATGCACGTGCGTTGTCACCAGAAGCCAATCAAATTATTGAACGCAGCATGAAAGATATTGTAGATGGAACGGCGAAAGCACATGGTGTCGATTATGATTTTAATTACCTCACAAGAACAAACATGACAATTAATTCTAGAGATCAAGCAGCTTTTGCAAGTAAGGTTGCAGCTGACCTATTTGGAGAGGATAAAGTAGATGGAAATTGTGATCCAAAATTATTTTCTGAGGATTTTGCCCAGATGCTAATGGTTAAGCCTGGATGCTATATTTTAATTGGAAATGGAACAGAAGGAACTCATGGACAATCTTTACATTCTTCAAATTATGATTTTAACGACAAGCTTCTTGTCATTGGTTCATCATTTTGGTCTAAACTTGTTGAAGAAAGACTTAATGATTAATGATATTTTCTAAAAGTGAGTATATTGAAAGACTAAATAAAGTAAAAAAATCAATGCAAGAAAAGGGTATTGATTTATTAGTCTCTCAAGATACAGCAAACATAAATTACCTTACCGGTTATGATGCATGGTCTTTTTATTATGCTCAATGTGTAATTATACATATAGACTTAGAAGAACCTTTACTTTTCGTACGTGATCAAGATGCTGGAGGGGCATTCCTTCAAAACTGCTGGTCACAAGAAAATATAATTGTTTACGCTGAAAAATATATACATACATGGCCAAATCATCCTTATGATTATTTGATTGAAATAATTAAAAATAAAAATTGGGACAAACTTTCAATTGGACTTGAAATGGACAGTCATTATTTCACGGCATTTTGTTATAAAAAATTATTAGACGGGCTTCCTGATGCCACGCTGAAAGATTGTGAGCGCCTTGTGAATTGGGTACGATTTGTGAAATCAGATGCAGAAATTGATCTAATGAAAAACGCCGCTTTAATTACTGATAAATCAATGCAAACTGCAATTGATGTTATCAATCCAGGTGTTAGACAATGCGATGCAGTTGGAGAGATACAAAAAGCAATGTTTTATGGAACTCCAGAGTATGGAGGAGAATATTCAAGTATAGCAACTTTACTTCCAACTGGAGCTGGGACTTCTGCCTCACATCTAACGGCTACGCAGGAAAGATTTGTTAAAGGCGAAGCAACAATAATTGAAATTGCCGGTGTTTATAAAAGGTATCATGCACCACTTGCAAGAACAGTTCTGCTTGGAAAAGCAGAACAAAAAAAAATTGACGCCATAAATGCAACTAACGAGGCGCTAAATGAGGGTATATCAGCCATAAAGCCAGGCAATACAGCAGATGACGTTGCACAAAAATTTTGGGCAGTATTAGATAAATACGATATCAAAAAGGAATCTCGGACTGGATACTCCATTGGAATTGGTTATCCACCTGATTGGGGTGAGCACACGATAAACATATCAAAAGGTGATCCAACTATCTTACAACCAAATGTTACATTTCATATGATTGCTGTTATGCAATTTGGCGATTGGGGAGTAGAGGCAAGTCACTCATTACGTGTTACAGAAAGTGGCTCAGAAAAGTTTTCAGATTTCTCAAGCGATTTATTCATAAAAGAGTAGCAGATAACTGGGAATGAGCGTCCCTTGTTTTTACTAGAGAATCCATTAAATATTGTATAAAGTAGCGCAATTCATGGAGTTAATTATGGGTATTCATCACGATTATAAATCAAAACGTGGGGAGAGAGCGATGGCCAAGCAGCAGAAACGTGAGGCTAAGTTTTCTGATAACACGGATAAAAAAGAAGAAGAAAAGCTCATCAAAGAATTAAAAAAAGCAGGGTTAAATAAAGATGAAATCAAACAATTCCTCGAAGGAAGAGCAAAAGGATAAAAAGCTCGACAGCACAGAAAGGCTTGCTGAGGCACTAAGGCAAAATTTAAGAAAAAGAAAAGAGTTTCAAAGAAGGCAAAAGAAAGAAGATTAATATGACAATCATGTCGGATAACTGGATAAAGAAAAAAGCCTTGGAAGAAGGAATGATTGAACCGTTCGTTGATGGACAAAAAAAAGAAGGTACAATTTCTTTTGGCCTTTCATCATATGGTTACGATGCAAGGGTTTCAGAAGAATTTAAGATTTTCACCAATGTAGACTCTGCTTTAGTTGATCCAAAAAACTTTGATGATAAAGGGTTTGTAGATCGGCCTGGTAAAGAATGCATAATTCCACCTAACTCATTTGCATTAGCAAGAACCGTTGAGTATTTTAGAATTCCTCGCGATGTTCTTGTAATTTGTTTGGGAAAATCAACTTATGCGAGATGTGGTATTATCGTAAATGTTACTCCACTCGAGCCAGAGTGGGAGGGTCACGTAACTTTAGAATTTTCTAACACAACTCCATTACCTGCAAAAATTTATGCTAATGAGGGAGCGTGCCAGTTTTTATTCTATAAGGGAGAAGCGCCACCAGAAGTTTCATATAAAGATCGTAAAGGTAAATATATGATGCAAAAAGGGGTTACTTTACCTAAGCTTTAAATCGTTCATGCAAAAAATATTGATAAATGGAGGAAACCTTCTCCAAGGTTCTGTTCCTGTTAGTGGATCAAAAAATGCATCTCTTCCAATAATGGCCGCAAGTATTCTTACTGATGAAAATTTAGAACTCGAAAACGTACCAGATTTAGTTGATGTAAATACAATGTCATTAGTTTTATCATCGCTTGGTGTCAATGTTACAAAAAAAGATGCTAAAACAAATCGTCTTACACTTTGTTATTCAGACTCTGAAAGTGCAATAGCGGAGTACGATTTAGTTAGAAAGATGAGGGCTAGTATATTAGTTCTTGGACCATTACTTGCACGCAAAAGGCACGCAAGTGTATCTCTTCCAGGGGGGTGCTCAATAGGTGCTCGACCAGTAGATCTGCACATAGATGCATTGACGAAACTTGGCGCAACATTTGAATTAGATGGAGGATATATAAAATGCAGCGCCCCTGATGGCTTAAAAGGAAATAAAATTAATTTTTCAAAAGTATCAGTAGGAGCTACTGAAAACATAATTATGGCTGCATCGCTTGCTCGAGGAGAAAGTGAAATTAGAAATATCGCAGTTGAGCCTGAGGTTATGGATCTTATTGACTGTCTTAATAAGATGGGCGCTAAAATCGAATTAGGAGAAAACAGAAATGTTCACATTCAAGGCGTTGACCAACTCCAAGGTGCTGTCCACTCAATTATCCCTGATCGCATAGAAGCAATCACATATATAATTGGGGGAACTATAATTGGTAACGATCTCAAGATTACAAATCTGAACCTTGAGCATATCAGCAATGTATTGGAATTATTGAATGAGCTATCTATTAATTACTCAATGGGTGAGAATAGCATTATTGTTAATCAATCCGAGATCTCTGATGGTATTGATATTAATACAATGGAATACCCAGGGTTCCCAACTGATGTACAAGCACAAATGATGGTTTTATTATCTCTTGGAAAATCTAAATCACAAATAACTGAAAACATTTTTGAAAACAGATTCATGCATGTTCCAGAACTAAACCGTATGGGCGCTAATATTGAAACCAAAGGGAAAACAGCAGTTATTAATCCATGCAAAGGGTTTAACTCAGCTCAAGTCATGGCAACTGATTTACGGGCCTCGGTAAGTTTAATTTTAGCTGGATTAGTTGCTAAAGGGGAAACAACATTGAACCGAATTTATCATCTTGATCGAGGTTATGAGAAAATAGAGAAAAAATTGCAAGCTTGTGGTGCAGATATTCGGAGAATAAATTAGGATAAATGAATCTTAATGCAATTGATACTGACGAGCTAAAAATTATCTCAACCATACTTCAAGACGGACTTATTGAAGTAAACGATATCAAATATTTGCCATCAATTAGGTCATTTTTTCTTATGATTACTAGATTTATGTGGGAGGAAAAAATAGTAAATAAAGTAGATCAAAGAATAAAAGCAGTACTAAGCTTTGAAGATGTTTTATCGGTTTACTCAAAAAATATAGATCAATTGAACAAAAATAAGACACTAGAACTCGTAACTTTTAATTATTATCCTAACAATTCTAAAAATATAGAAATTGAATTGCTTTTCAAAAATGATGCAATTATAAAGCTCGAAACTGAAATAATAAGATGCAAGTTAGAAGATCAGGGTGAACCCTGGAATATTGAAAAAATAGAGAATGACAAAAATAATTAATTCTGTAGATCAAAATTTTGAGAATGATTTTAATAATCTTCTCACAATGAACAGATCAAGTGACTCGGACGTTACTCAGACTGTGGCAGCGATCATTGACGATATTAGAAAAAACGGAGATGAAGCACTTTTGAAATATACTCATCAATTTGATAAAAATAGCCTTGATATTAACAACTTACTGCTTGAAGAAGATGAAATTGAAAGGCAATCACGTGACGTGCCGAGTGATCTTTGTGATGCGCTTAAAGTATCAATGGATCGTGTTCGCACTTATCATGAAAAGCAATTACCAAATGATTTAGTTTATGAAGACAATCTTAACTCAAAGTTAGGGTATATTTGGCGTCCAGTTGAGTCAGTGGGTATTTATGTCCCAGGTGGTACTGCAAGTTATCCAAGTACAGTAATTATGAACACAATACCAGCGGTTGTAGCCGGTGTTGAAGATATCACCATGGTTACACCAATGACTAATACCGCTATAAGTTCTTCAGTATTATATGCCGCAAAAATTTGTGGAATAAAAAAAATATACTGTATAGGAGGTGCCCAGGCTGTTGCTGCTCTGGCATATGGAACCAAGACCATAAAATCTGTTAATAAAATTGTTGGACCAGGCAATATTTATGTTGCTGAAGCAAAAAGACAAGTTTCAGGTTTCATAGGCATCGATATGTTTGCCGGCCCATCAGAGGTAGTCATTATTGCCGATGAAAAAAATGATCCAAAAATTGTTGCAGCCGACCTCATTGCTCAAGCTGAACATGACCAAAGCGCACAAAGTATACTTTTAACAACCGATCAGAAACTAGGAGATGCTGTAAATAAAGAAGTAGAGAACCAGATAGATTCCCTTCCTCGAAAGGATATAGCGGCTTCAAGCTGGGAAAATAATGGAAAGATAATTATCACTCAAAATCTTGAAGAAGCTGTTTTATTATCTAATAAATTAGCACCAGAACACTTGGAATTATTAGTTGATAACCCGGAAGATATTCTTAAAAGAATAAAAAATGCTGGAGCAGTTTTTATGGGCCGTAACACACCTGAGGCACTTGGAGACTATTTAGCAGGTCCAAGCCATGTACTTCCCACTTCTAGAAGTGCTAAATTTTCTTCTGGACTATCTGTTTTTGATTTTCTCAAAAAAATATCACTTGTTGAATTTTCAAAAGAAGGTATTGAACAAGTTGGAGATAGTGCTATTAAAATCGCAGATAATGAAGGTCTTGACGGGCATTCAAGATCAATAGAATATAGGCTTACAAAAAAATAATTTATGTCAAAAGAAGAAATACTAGAGTTCAAGGGTAAGGTTACAGATTTACTTCCCAATGCAATGTTCAAAGTAGAGTTAGAAAATGGCCATGAAGTATTAGCACATACAGCAGGAAGAATGAGAAAAAATAGAATCAGAGTACTTGCCGGGGATGAGGTTCTTGTTCAGGTTACACCTTACGATCTAACCAAAGGCAGAATAATATTTCGATATAAGTAGTTTGAGATTATTTTGAAGCTAATTCTAGGCAGCGCATCTCCACGTAGACTTGAGTTATTGGCAAAACTTAATATTAATCCAAGTGAGATAGTTTCCCCAAATATAGATGAGTCCATTAAAAGTAATGAGCTACCTCTTCAATATTGTAAACGTATAGCACATGAAAAACTAAAACATTTTCAAAATAAGTATAAAGACTCAGTAATTTTAACTGCTGATACGATTGCCTATACTGGTAGAAAACTCATAGACAAAACAGATGACGAAAATATTGCTTATAAAAACTTACTTCGACTATCGGGAAAAAGACATAGAGTCAGCACTTCCATTTGTATAAGAAATCTAGAAAATAGAATATTTAAAAAAACTGTTACGACAGTTGTTAGTTTTAAAGTATTAAGCGGTCAAGATATAGAAGATTATATGAAAACTAATGACTGGCAAGGTGTTGCAGGGTCATATAAAATTCAAGGGATGGCAGAGTCTTTTATCAAATCCCTAAATGGATCTTACTCAAATGTAGTCGGTTTACCCTTATTTGAAGTCAAAAATCTCCTTATTTCAGCTGGATATAAATGATTGAATTAATTTTTATTTATAATGCAAAAAGTGGTATCGGAAATGCCTTTATAGATTGGGCGCATAAAATAATATCGCCAAAAACTTATGACTGCAACTTATGCTCAATTACATACAATAATTTAGGTAAAGAAATAAAGTGGAAAGAATTTCTTAATAATATAAATGCACATAGCCGATTTTACTATATTGATCATCTAAAAGAACTTGATTTCTTTGATGAGAAAACAGAGCTACCATGTGTTTTTATTAATGAGAAGGATGAATTTAAATTAATAATTAATTCCCATGAGATGAATTCATTTGATAATGTTGACCAATTAATCAGTAGATTAAAGGTTTTTCTGGATTAACTGTATTCAGAATATTTTCTTTGCACGAATTAATGTTATAGAATAAAAGACTAGGATCACTAATTAAATGGCTCGATAGCTCAGTTGGTAGAGCAAAGGACTGAAAATCCTTGTGTCGGTGGTTCAATTCCACCTCGAGCCACCACTTATGCAGCTGTAGCTCAGTTGGTTAGAGCGCCTGGTTGTGGTTCAGGAGGTCGGTAGTTCGAATCTACCCAGCTGTACCAGTAATTACTTTTTTTACAGGTAGAGTTAATACAATCAGAAACATAATTATCATCACAAACCCAAAAGCTAAGTAGAGTACACCAAATTCACCCGTTAAATCATAGCTTCTCGAAATCATGATCAGTGCAATAGGACCAACTGTAAATGATACAATAAATTTAATGCCGTAGACTAGGCTTTGATATTTTTCAGGTGAAAATTTTGCAAGTAATAAATTTTCTGCAGGCAGTATACTTGAATTAAAAGCAACGATTGCAAGACTTATTGCAATTAACCAGTAATTTGAAAGACTAACAATTAAGAGCAAGAGGAGTCCTTGGCCAACTATTCCAATTGAATAAATCAGCTTTTCAGAATATTTATCTGTTAAAATACCTCCAACATAATTCATTAAACCACTTACAATATATATCGCGGCAACTATGTAGCCGATATCTGAAGTAGATAAATCAAGACTATCAGTAAGTCTGATATCAATTGCCTTTGGAAGACTTGTCTGAAGAATTTGATAAACAAAGCTCAAACATGTAATACTTAACAGCATAATAATTGCAATTTTTAGCATCTGATTTTTTTCAGGATTATCTTTAAACTGCTCTGAAGATATATTCTTTAATGATATTTTTCCTGATTTAAGATGATAGGTTAGACTTAGTCCAACTACTAATGAGATCAATCCGGGTAGCATAAAGGCAGCTTGCCAATTAAATTGTTCAATTAATACACCCGCAAAAAAGGCACCTAATCCAATACCTACTCCCCCAAAAATATTATTAAAGCCAAGCGCTTTACCAGTTTCCTTTGAAGTGTTAACAACCCATGAAATTCCAGCGGGGTGATAGATAGCGCAAAACAATCCAAGCAATGATAAACTGATAAATAAAGAAACTTTATTTCCGCTCAAGCCACATAATAATGAACTAATTCCCAAGCCAACGAACATAATTGCAATCATTCCAGAACGACTCCATCTGTCACTGATCCATCCAGCAGGAAGGGCTCCCAAACCCACAAGTAAAGATCCTAAAAACCAAAGATTTAGTAATTCATCGTAGCTAAGCTTCCAGTCGTCTTCAATTGCTAGAACTATAACAAAATAGAATGCAGCAAACATATGCATTAGTAAGTGACCTAAGGCGGCATACGCGACTGTTAATTTGCTATCATTTTCCATAACTACTTTCGATAAAAATAGTGCAATTATTATAAACTTTAAGAAAAATTTAAAATTATTTGACTTTTATTAATAAATAAGGCATTTCAGCTACATGTTTAAATTTAAACATCATTACTATCATATCTAAGTTCGCTGAAAAAAACAATCAGCGGGCAATAACCCCTTTTTATATTAAATAAACACACTTTGTAGTATCTTACTTACGGTGGGAGTAAAATGAGTAAAATTAAAAATAATCCAAAGGCAATTTTGCCGAAGGGTTTTAAAGACAGTGACATTGAAATTTTAAATCTTAGAAAAAAAGTTTCTAAGATAATAGAGAAGGAATGTCTAAAGTATGGATTTATTGAATTAGATACATCCACAATTGAATATACTGAGAGCATTGGCAAGTTTCTTCCTGATGTAGACAGGCCTAGTGGAGGTGTATTTTCATTTCAAGACGATGATGAGAAATGGCTATCACTGAGATATGACTTAACGGCCCCCTTAGCAAGATACGTAGCTCAAAATTATCAAGACCTCGTTAAGCCATTTAAACGTTATCAATCAGGACTAGTTTGGAGAAATGAAAAACCAGGACCAGGTAGATACAGAGAATTTTTTCAGTTTGATGCTGACGTGGTGGGAGTTGATTCAACACTAATTGATGCAGAGCTGTGTGTAATGGTATGTGATATTTTAATTAACCTTGGCCTAAATACTTCACAATTTGAAATAAAGTTTTCAAATAGGGAAATTTGGACAGAACTTTTTTCGAACTTAGATGTTAAAGAGGACGATTTGCCAAAAATTCTTAGAGCAGTAGATAAAAAAGATCGATTAGGTATAGAGGGCGTTAGTGAGTTGCTTCAAAAAGGAAGAAAAGATGTATCTGGTGACTTTATGGAGGGCGTGGGCTTAAGCGAGACAGATGCTGATAAAATTATTTCTTTTATAACCAATTCAAACCAATCAAACGCCCAGATGGAAGAATTCAACTCCTATATAAAAAATTTCCCAGATTATCCAATTCGTTTTGACTCATCAGTTGTTCGAGGTCTCGACTATTACACTGGAATGATTTTTGAAGCAGAGCTTCTTGTTGATATTAAAAATGAGAAAGGTGAAAAAATTGTATTTGGATCAGTTGCTGGCGGTGGAAGATATGACAGACTTATTTCAAGATTTGGGAAAGAGGATGTTCCAGCTACTGGTATATCTATAGGTGTTGATAGATTAATTGTGGCGTTAAATCAATTAGACCTTTTAGATAATAAGAAAAATCCATTAGTGGTAATTGCAAATTTAGATAATCAAAATATGCCGGATTATATTTCAATGGCCAAAGAAATAAGAAATGAAGGTATTGCATGTGAAATATCATTTGGATCTAAAAACCTTGGAAAGCAATTAAAGTATTGCGATCGCAAAGGTGCAGATATTGTGATCATTGCTGGTGATGAAGAATTAAAAAAGGGTGAAATATCAATTAAGGATTTAAATAAAGGTAAAGAGGTTTCAAAAGATATTGTCGATAGAGACAAATGGAAAGAGGCAAAAGCTGGACAACAAACAATTAATCGCTCTGACCTGATGACAGCATTAAATGAAATTTTGAATTAAAATAAAATGTCACTTCAAGAATTAAATATCAATCTAAAGAATTATTTTATTAATTCTGGTTTTAATTATATTGAACTTCCATTGCTGTTTGATGCGGATATATTTTTTGAAACTTCAGGTGAAGAAATTAGAAGAAAGATGTATTCGTTTACTGATACTTCAGGAAAAGAAAAATGTTTGAGACCAGACATGACTGTACCAACATGTCAAAATTTTATTGCAAGTAATAGTAAATCCAGTGAGTCAAAGTTATGTTACAGCGGTCCTGTATTCAGATCATCCAATGAGTTATCAAATAATTCCATTGAATTAAATCAGTCAGGTATTGAGATCATTTTTTCTGAAAAAAATTTAAATAATATACATGAAATGGATGCGTACATTTTAAAGACAGCTGAAGATACAATGTGTCAATTAAATATTGATAACTATAAAATTAAAATTGGTAGCATTAAATTATTTAATCAGTTTATCAACAAATTAGAGCTGCCAATTAGATGGAAACAGAGATTAGTAAGACATTTTTTTAGAAGAAAATATTTCGGGAGTTTACTTGATAGATTAGGTGAAGGTGTAGGGTATGATAATGAAAAAAAGCATAGCATGCTTCAAGAGAAATTTAATATATATGACGTATCTGACAAAGGCTTGACAGATTTAATTAATGAACAAAATGTTCGAGGTTTAGGTGCTCGAACTGTTGAGGAAATTGTTGATCGATTTCAATTAAAAAGCCTAAATGTAATAAGTCAGAAAGATGGAAAAAAAATTGTTGATTTAATTAATAATTTTTTAAAATTAAGTTGTAACCTTTCGGAATTTCCATCACTACTTCGCGAATTTACTAAATCAAATAATGTTTCTTCATTTGAGAGTGAAGTAGAGGAAATGGAGAATTTTGTGAATGCTGTATCAGAAAAAAGTAATATAGAAAAATATTATTTTGATAATGACTTTGGTCATTCAATTGAATTCTATGACGGCATGATGTTTGAAATTTATAACCCTGATAATCAAAGTGAATTAATTAGTGGAGGGCGGTATGATAAATTGCTTATAGATTTAGGCTCTAAATCGAACTTATCAGCAGTAGGATTTGCAACTAATAATAACAATATAATTAAGCTGATTTAGGAATGAATATACAAAATAAACTTCGGATTGCATTGCCAAGTAAAGGTAGATTGAGAACAGACATGGAGTCTTTGTTTGAAGAAAAAAAAATAATTTTTAGTAATCTTGAAAATGATAGAGAGTATATTGCAGCAATAGAGGGTCTTGATAATGCAATTGTTTATTTCTTAAGTGCTAAAGAAATTACAAATCGACTTGATGAAGGATCCATTCATGTTGGTTTAACTGGTGACGATTTAGTACAAGAAAAAATAACTAATTATAACCAGAAGGTTTCAAAAAAACTTAAGTTAAATTTTGGTAAAGCAAATTTAGTTGTTGCTATACCAGAAATATGGATTGACGTAATGACAATGGCCGACTTAGAAGAAATCTGCCATTTGCACAGAACCAAATTCTCTAAAAGACTAAGAGTTGCAACAAAGTATAAGAATTTAACAAATGAATATTTTTCAAATTGTGGGGTTGTAGATTATAGGACTGTAGAAAGTGATGGATCAACCGAGAGCGCTCCATTCAATGGCTTTGCAGAAATAATTACTGACATCACATCATCAGGAGAAACATTAAGAGCTAATAATCTAAGAGTACTTGATGATGGACTTATACTAGAGTCGTCTGCAAACATTTTTACTTCAAATGTAGCTGAGTGGAATAAAAATTTAGAAAATACACTCAATTATTTAATAGATAGGATTTCATAAAAAAACCCGGCTAGGCCGGGTTTTTTTAGATTAGCTTTAATGAGCTCAACTTACATCATGCCACCCATGCCACCCATTCCACCCATGTCAGGCATTGCAGGAGCCGCTGCAGCTTTGTCTTCAGGTGCATCAGCTACCATTGCTTCGGTAGTGATTAAAACACCAGCTATCGATGCTGCATTTTGTAAGCTAGTTCTTACAACTTTAGTAGGGTCGATAATTCCTGCTTTAAACATGTCTACAAACTTATCGGTTTGCGCATCATAACCTTCTGAAGCAGATTTACCTTCCTTAATTTTTCCAACAATTACCGAACCATCAACACCAGCGTTATTTGCAATAGTTCTAATTGGTGTTTCTAAAGCACGACGCACAATATCAACGCCTGCTTTTTGGTCGGCATTTGCTGTTTTAACTTTATCAAGAGCACTTGCAGCTTTTATCAATGCAAGTCCACCACCGGCTACGATACCTTCTTCAACAGCAGCTCTGGTTGCATTTAATGCATCGTCAACTCTGTCTTTTCTCTCTTTAACTTCAACCTCAGTCGCACCGCCAACTTTGATGACAGCTACACCGCCAGCAAGTTTAGCTAGACGCTCTTGAAGTTTTTCTCTGTCATAATCAGAAGTAGTCTCTTCAATTTGTTTTCTGATCTGAGAACATCTGCCTTGAATGTCAGCTTTTGTACCAGCACCGTTAACAATTGTTGTATTTTCCTTGTCAATGCTAATTCTTTTTGCAGTGCCAAGGTCATTAACAGTTACATTTTCTAATTTAATTCCAAGGTCTTCAGAGATGACTTGACCGCCAGTTAAAATTGAAATGTCTTCCATCATTGCTTTTCTTCTATCACCGAAACCAGGTGCTTTAACAGCAGCAATCTTCAAGCCACCTCTTAATTTATTAACAACTAATGTAGCTAAAGCTTCGCCTTCTACATCCTCTGCAATAATTAAAAGTGGTCTTCCTGCTTGCACTACAGCTTCTAGAAGAGGAAGCATTGGCTGTAAATTTGTTAGTTTTTTCTCATGCAAAAGAATATACGCATTTTCTAAATCAGCAGTCATTTTTTCCGCATTAGTTACAAAGTATGGAGATAGATAACCTCTATCAAACTGCATACCTTCAACGACATCTAATTCAGTTTCTAAACCTTTAGCTTCTTCAACAGTAATGACGCCTTCGTTACCAACTTTGTCCATTGCTTTAGCAATCATGTCTCCGACCTCTGCTTCGCCATTTGCTGAAATAGAGCCAACCTGAGCAACTTCCGCGCTTGTTTTAACTTTTTTAGAAGAGTCTTTAATTGCATCGCTTGCAGCTTCAATTGCAGAGTCAACACCTCTTCTTAAATCCATAGGATTCATACCAGCGGCAACAAATTTTAAACCTTCAGTGACAATTGCTCTTGTAAGTACGGTTGCAGTTGTCGTACCATCACCTGCAACATCATTGGTTTTACTTGCAGCTTCTCGTACCATTTGAGCACCCATATTTTCAAACTTGTCTTTGAGCTCAACTTCTTTAGCAACAGAAACACCGTCCTTTGTACTTTTCGGTGCACCAAAAGATTTGTCCATAACCACGTTTCTACCTTTTGGGCCTAAAGTAACAGCCACTGCATCTGCTAATACATTGACACCTTTGAGCATTTTATTTCTAGCCTCTGTGCCAAAATGAATATCTTTACCCGCCATTTTTTTTCTCCTTAGTTAATATTTATTTTTTCTTTTTTGATTTAGATTTTGTATCTATAACACCCATGATGTCTGACTCTTTCATAATACAGAGTTCTTCACCATCAACCTTTACTTCTGTTCCAGACCACTTACCAAAAAGAACGATATCGCCAACCTTTAGATCAAGCGGTGTTACTTTACCATCTTCACTTTTAGTTCCATTTCCGACGGCTACAATTTGGCCTTCTTGAGGTTTTTCCTGAGCAGTATCTGGTATGATAATACCGCCTGCTGTTTTCTCTTCAGTATCCAGTCTTCTAACAAGTACACGATCGTGTAAAGGTCTAAAATTCATGTCTTAATCTCCTAAATATGTTTGCACAAAGCTTAATTACCTAGGCATATAGTGATCTAGGGCAAGTGTGTCAAGGGGTGGAAAATATTTCGATTTTATTGGAATTGGCTAAAAAACAGGTATTTTCAGTAATTTGCTATTGTTCTGATTCACCACCATCAATTACGATGTTTTGACCAGTCATAAAAGATCCAGCTTCAGAAGCCAAATATACTGCAGCGCCTGCAATTTCGTCAGGCATTCCTATCCTTTTTAAGGCTGCTTTGGCAGTCATAGATTTTAAAATACTCTCATTCTCCCATAAAGCTCTGGCAAAATCAGTTTTTATTAAACCAGGTGAGATACAATTTGCACGAATATTATCTCTTCCATATTCCACTGATATATTTCTTGCCAACTGGGAGTCCGCAGCTTTTGATATAGCATAAGCACCCAACATGCTGTTGCCGCGTAAACCTGCGATCGAGGAAATAATTATAATTGAACCATTTTTCATTTTGATCATATCTGGGAGCACCTCATTACAGAGCCAAAAATTACTTTGCACGTTTGACTTCATTATTTTTTCAAACGCCTCGTCAGGTATATTATTTGATGGTCCAAAATATGGGTTGATTGCAGCATTACATACAAGAGTGGAAATATTGCCACAGAAGTCTAACGATTTTTTGTAAAGATTTTTTAATTGCTCTTTGTCTGAAATATTACATGAAATTGCCGTTGCATGTCCCTCTCCAAATGTATCATTTATCTCTTTAGCGACTGCTTCACATGCATCAAGCTTTCGACTTGTGATAATGACTTTTGCACCATGCTCTGCCATTCTGTAGGCTATAGCTTTGCCTATTCCTCTCGAAGATCCTGTGATTATAGCATTTTTATCTTTTAAGTTAAAAAGTGTCATTTAATTAAATATCATAATAATTTATAAGAAGATTATAAATTTATAGGATAATTTCAATATAATTATGGAAATTAAAAAAATCGTAAGCGCTACTGAATTTTCACTTTCTTATAGAGTCATACTTTGTGATCTTTGGGGCGTTATTCATAATGGTGTTGAAGTATTCTCTGATGCAAAATCCTATCTTGAGGTAATGAAAGAAAATAATATTGATGTTTATTTGATTTCTAATGCTCCGAGACCAGAGGCAGTAGTAAGAAATGGATTAATAAATAAACTTAATCTAAATCCTGAATTATTTAAAAAAATTTATACTTCAGGCGATACAGGTACACAGTACATAAATTCTAAAGTTCATGGCCAATCATATTACCATTTGGGACCAGAAAAAGATTATGACTTGTTAGAAAATATTAATATTCAAAAAACTAATGACATAGAGTCCTCAGAATTTGTTGTCTGCACAGGCTTATATAATGACAACGATGAACGCCCAGAGGACTATAAAAATATTTTTGAGGATTTTCTTAAACAAAATTTAGAAATAGTATGTGTTAATCCAGATGAAATAGTCTACCGAGGTCAGGCACGCATATATTGTGCAGGTGCTCTTGGAAAATATTACGAAAAACTAGGAGGTAAAGTAACTTACTACGGAAAACCTTATCCAGAAATATATGATTTTGTAATGAATGATTTATTGTCCAAAGATACAACAATTAAAAAAGAAATATTAGCTATAGGCGATAGCCTTAAAACAGATTGCTTAGGGGCACACAAATCGGATTTAGATTTTTTATTTATAAAAAATGGTATTCATAAAACTGAAATTGTAAATGATGACGATTTAGTGAGAATATCAAAAGCTAATTTACCTGAAACTTGCGAAACTTTAATATATACTGAATTTTTAAATTAATTAAAAAATGAAAGTTTTTAAAAGTTTAAATAGAATAACATTAAATTATACAAAGAATTCTGTATTAATTATTGGAAATCTTGATGGAGTTCATAAAGGGCACCAATCAATAATTAATTCGGCAAAAAAAATTGCAAATAAACAAAAAACAAAAATAGGTGTGTTACTTTTTGATCCGCATCCACGGAAATTTTTTAACAAAAATATTAAAAGTTTCTTATTAACAGAGTTAAACGAACGTCTCGAAATCTTAAAATCTTACGGTATCGATTATGCAATAATAATAAAATTTAATAAAAGAATATCCTCTATGACACCTAATGACTTTTGTAAAAAAATATTACTTAGAGGAATATCAATGAAATATATTTTAGTAGGTAAAAATTTTAAATTTGGCAATAAACGATCAGGCGACTATAAGTTTCTTCTGAATTTTGGAAAAGAAAATCAATTTTACGTAAACCCAGTGAAATTATTAAAAACACCAAATCATCTTTTTAATAAAACAAAGATGAAAATATATTCGTCTACAAATATTAGGAAACTTATTTCAAGTGGCAATGTAAAATTGGCAAAAAATTTTTTGGGAAATAATTTTAGTATAACGTCAAAAGTTATAAAAGGAGATCAACGAGGCCGAAAAATTGGCGTTCCAACTGCTAATCTAAATATAAGTGAATACGTGGCACCAAAATATGGAGTATATGCTATTGAAGCTTCATTCCTTAAAAATTCAAAGAAAAGAACTCTTAAAGGAATTGCGAATTTTGGTATCAGACCAACATTTCATAAGAATTCTGAAATTTTGGAAGTTCATCTATTTAGATTTAAATTGAATATTTATAATTCTTTGCTAAAAGTCGACTTTGTTGAATTTATAAGGCATGAAAAGAAATTTTCAGGAGTAGAGGCCTTAAAAAAACAACTAAAATCAGATATATCTAAAGCACAAAAAATTCTAAATTAAGCAAAATGAACACTAAAAATGATAGAATAGATTTTAGTGAAACTCTATTTTTACCAAAGACATCCTTTGCGATGCGTGCTGGCCTACCCGAGCAAGAGCCAAAAATTCTAGATGGCTGGTCAAAGGATAATATTTATGAAAAATTAAGGGAAAAATCAAAAAGTAGAAAAAAATTCGTATTACATGACGGCCCCCCTTACGCCAATGGTCATTTACACATGGGGCACGCCCTGAATAAAATACTAAAAGACTTTGTTGTAAGATCACAGCAAATGCTTGGAAATGATAGTTCTTACATTCCTGGCTGGGATTGTCATGGCTTGCCAATTGAGTGGAAAATAGAAGAGCAATATAGAGAACAGGGAAAGAATAAAGATGATGTCGATATTATAAAGTTTAGAAAAGAATGCAGAGAATTTGCAGAAAAATGGATTGATATACAAAGAGAAGAATTTATTCGCTTAGGAATAAATGGAGATTGGTATTCTCCCTATACTACAATGTCATATGAGGCAGAGTCCATAATTGTAAGAGAATTTTTTAAGTTTCTTGAGAACGAAAGTTTATATCGTGGGTCAAAGCCTGTTATGTGGTCAACTGTTGAAAAGACTGCATTAGCTGAAGCTGAGATTGAATATAAAGAACATAAATCAACAACTATTTGCGTAAAGTTCCCAGTAAAAGAGAGTTCAGATACAAATTGTCAAGATGCATCCGTAATTATATGGACTACAACTCCATGGACAATTCCAGGAAACAGAGCAATTGCTTACGGTAAATCAATAACGTATTCAGTTTTTGAAGTAGTAAGTTTAGAAGAACACAGTACTTTACAAGTTGGAGACAAAATTATAATTGCAGATGAACTTTTAGATAATGTAAAAGTTCAATGCAAAATTAGAGAATTAAAAAAAATATCAGAAGTAAAAAACTTAGACAAAATTATTTGTAATCATCCTTTTAAAAAATCTGGTTATGATTTTGAGGTAAGAATTTTCGATGCTGATTTTGTTACTTTGGAGCAAGGCACGGGTTTTGTTCACATAGCACCTGGCCATGGAGCTGATGACTATAATTTGGGTATTACAAAGGGTATCGAAGTTCCTGATACGGTAGATGAAAATGGTGAATACTTTCCCCACGTACCATTATTTAATGGTAAAAAGATTTTTAATGAAGATGGATCAGATGCTGATGCAAACGTAGCAGTTATCATTGAACTAAAAAAGCATGAAAATTTAGCAGGCAAGGGTTCCTTGCGTCATAGCTACCCTCATTCATGGAGATCAAAAGCTCCTGTCATCTTTAGAAATACTCCACAATGGTTCATCAGTATGGAAAAAAATCAATTGAGAGAAAAAGCGTTGAACGAAATTGAAAAGGTTAAATGGTATCCAAAACAGGGAAAAAATAGAATTTATTCAATGATTGAAGAAAGACCTGATTGGGTAGTGTCAAGACAACGGGCATGGGGCGTACCTTTATCTATCTTTTACAATATTAAAACAGGAAAGCCCCTGGTTGATAAAGAAATAAATAAAAAAATTATTAAACTTTATGAAAAAGAAGGGTCAGATGCGTGGTTTAAATATTCAAAAGAAGAATTATTAGGTTCAAATTATAATCCAGAAGAATATAAAAAAGTTAATGATATTTTAGATGTATGGTTTGACTCAGGCTGTACACATGCATTTGTTTTAGATGGAAAAAATGATCAAATCTGGCCAGCATCTATTTATCTTGAAGGAACAGATCAACACAGAGGTTGGTTTCATTCATCACTTTTAGAATCTTGTGGTACAAGAGGAGTTGCGCCTTATGAGTCCGTTTTAACTCATGGATTTATACTTCATGAAGATGGCCTAAAGATGAGTAAATCATCATCCAATACTGTCTCGCCAGCAGAGGTCATTGAAAAATCAGGCGCTGACATACTAAGGCTCTGGGTAGCAAGCAGTGATTACTCTGAGGATTTAAAGATCGGGCCTGAAATCATAAAAAGCAACATTGATAGCTATAGAAGACTTCGCAATACACTTCGTTTTATTTTAGGTAATTTATCAGATTTTGATCAAGACGAGAAAGTATCTGTGGATGAACTTGATGAATTAGATTTATATATTTTATCAGAATTAGAGAGTTTAAAAAAAGAAGTTATCTCAAACTATAAAATATTTGAGTATCAAAAAGTTTTTTCTGCGATATTTAATTTTTGTACGAACGACTTATCATCTTTCTATTTTGATGTAAGAAAAGATACTCTTTATTGTGACTCAAAAAATAACAAAGTAAGAAAATCTACTCGCACTGTTCTAGATATTTTATTTCACGATTTATTAAGTTTGCTTGCACCAATACTCTGTTTTACCACTGAAGAAGCCTGGCAAAGTCGATTTGGATTTGAAAACAGTATACATGAAAAAGATTTTCCAAAATTAAATGATACTTTAATAAATAAAAATTTATCAACTAAATGGGCAGTGTATAAAAAATTAAGAAAGGTCATTAACGGAGCAATCGAAGTGAAGAGAAAAGAAAAAGTTCTTGGATCCAGCCTTGAAGCCTCTGTTAAACTTTACATATCTAAAGATGAAATCGAAAAGATTGACAAAAAAGTATTAGAAAATATTTCAATTATTAGTGAATTAAAAATTGTAAATGAAAAGCCCTCAAGTGACAGCTTTATATCTGAACTAGATAAAAACATCGGAGTGCATGTAAGTAAAACCGATGGTGAAAAATGTGAGCGCTGTTGGAAATATTTTTCTAATTTAAAAGGTAACGTTTGCGATAGATGTCAAGAAGTGCTTAGTAAATGATACAAACCATTGGAAGATTTATATTTTTAATACTAGTTATTTTTGCAGCTGATCAACTATCAAAGTTTTATATAATCAATGTTTATAACATTGATGTATCAAATCTCAGTTCACAATATTTAACATCAATAAATAAATATCTTAATTTTCACTTGATATGGAATAAGGGCTTTGCATTTGGAATATTTCAAAATGAAATTTCGATGGTTAATTATATTTATATGTTTGTTATGGCGATAATTGCTTTAGCAGTATTTTTTTATGCAATAAGTATTAATAAAAAAATTTATTATTATGGATTTAGTTTAATTATAGGAGGAGCGTTGGGTAACTTGCTCGACAGATATCAATATTCTGCCGTATTAGACTTTATAGATTTACATTATAACAATTATCATTGGTATGTATTCAATATAGCTGATATAAGTATCACGCTTGGCTGTATTTTGATTATTTTACTTGAGTTGTTCTCAAAAAAAGAAAATGATAAAACCGTTAAAAATGATACGTAACTATTTAATTATATTTTTTTTATTAATTTTTGCTGCTTGTACTAATAATACAGTCAGAGATTACACATCATTAAAGCAAAAAGCACTAGAGATACCTCCTGATTTTGAACTAACCCCACCAGTTGTTGGTGAAGAGGAAGTAGAGGAGGCCGCGCCTACAGGCGAGTCAGCCGAAGATATTCAAGATATCATTACACAAGACTCATCCACCAGCGTGCCTAGTAATGCTGATACATCATCCTTAGACGAATTTATTGATAATAATTTTGGAAACGAGGATCAAAATATAAATAATTCAACTTTACCTGAGGATCCTATTAATGAGGTAATTGAAGATTCAGTTGTTGAAGGTAATGAATTAGACGTTGTAACAAATGACGATAGCATTTTAGATACAACTGATAATATTGGTTTAAGCGAGGAAGAGTTTTTGGAAGGAATATCAAACACAGATGAAATTACAACACTTCCTGAAGAAGATCAGCTTAAACCAGAAATAATTGATGAAACAATGTATGATGATGCTCCTAGTTTTGATGAAAACGAAGATTTGAATGATCTTCTTAACAGGGTGGATGACTTACTTAACTCATATTCAAATTAATTATTCTATAAATGTTTAAGTTTTTTAGAGATCCAAAATGGTTTTTATGGGCATACATCGGTTCAGCTATTATCTTATCATCTCTGTGGATTCAGGTTCAAATTGATGTAAAAATTAATGAATGGTTTGGTGAGTTTTACGATATGATACAGGAAGCATTGTCTGCTCCTAACGCCATTACAATTGAAGAATATTGGGCAAGTTTATTATCCTTTATAACACTAGCGGGAATGTATGTAGCTGTTGCAGTCCTTGTAAGTTATTTTACTAATCACTTTTTATTTAGATGGAGAACTGCCATGGTTGAGTGGTATCACTCTGTCTATGATAAGGCGCGTAAGATTGAGGGCGCGTCACAAAGAGTTCAAGAGGATACCATAAAGTTTTCAAGAATTATGGAGTCTCTTGGTACAAGTTTGATTGAAGCTTTAATGATCCTGGTAGAATTTATGCCAATACTGTTTGGCTTGAGTATTGGAATTCCAATATTTTTCTTTGGTGAATGGGAGTATGGTCTAGTCGTTGGTGCATTATTATGGTCTATAGGAGGAACATTATTTTTAATTGGACTTGGTTTAATTTTAAGGCTTGTTGGTATTGAATACGATTTACAAAAACAAGAAGCGGCATACAGAAAAATGTTAGTAATTGCTGAAGATGATGAAACAGTAAGACCAAAAACCCTTGAGGAATTATTTGATGATGTAAGGCAAATTCATTTTTTAAGTTATATAAGATATCTATATTTCGATATTGGTCGTATTGCATTTTTACAGGCAAATGTTTTATCAGCTTATGTATTTTTAGCCCCTGCAATTGTTGCCGGGGTAGTTACTCTTGGTGTAATGCAGCAAATAATCAGGGCATTTGGTAGAGTTGAGGGGTCAATGCAATATCTTCTTAAAGCCTGGCCAACAATTATTGAACTCGCAAGTGTTTATAAAAGATTGAGAGAGTTTGAAAGGCAAATAGATCAAGCAACCGTAACAGCAGGTCAGGAAGTGCAATGATGAATTATCCATTTCTTGATTTTGATAAGCTTGAAAACTCATATTCCGAATCGTTAGGGATACTGGATCAAAGCTTTAATAAAATTTTAGTAGTCGGTATAGGTGGCTCTTCTCAGGGATCAAAAGCAATTAATCATTTTTTAAATGAAAAACGTGTTCAATATGTTGATCATTTAAATACTGTTAAGATTAATGAATTGTTAGACAATACTCAACTAGATGAGACTGGTTTCATTTTCGTATCAAAATCAGGACAAACATCTGAAACGTTAACCATATTTGAATACATGATCAAAAAACTAGATGGGAATATTGATTTTTCAAAAAATTTCTATTCGTTTACAGAAAATGTGTCTTCTCCACTAAGAGACTTGTCTATACAAAAATCAATAAAAACTATTGAACTAAGCAACGAAATTGGAGGCAGATTTTCAATTTTTAGTAATAATAGCCTTATCCCCAGTTTTTACTTTAATAATGATCTGTTCACTGAGTTTTTAAATGGAGGAAGAAAAGCATTAGAAGATAAAGACCAAATAAAGAATATAGCTGAGGAAGATTTTAAAAGAATAAAAAATGGAAAGAATATATTTGCTTATTTGATTTATGGTGATGAGCTTATTGAAATTGGTAATTGGCGAAAACAATTATATGCGGAGTCATTGGGTAAAAAGGCCAAAGGTGTTTTACCTGTAGTATCTGAAATGCCAAAAGACCAGCACAGTCTTTTACAATTATATCTAGATGGACCCAAAAATATTTTTTTTGAAATTATGGGTATGGAATACTCAAAAATGAATATGATTAATATCACACTTTCAAATCATCTTGATGCCATGAGTAAATCGTTATCAAAGATAAATGAGAATACTAATAAACATATTTTTAAAGATAAAGATATGAGTAAGATTGGCCATTTCTTTGGAACAGAAATGTTAAGGGTTATCTATCTTGCTGAATTATTAGAAGTTGACCCCTTTACTCAAGATGCAGTTGATATTCAAAAGGGTTATTTAAATTAATTTAAAAAAACTAAATTTAGAAATACCTAATTCTTTTTCACGTAAAAGTATTATTTCTGAGAGTTCGATGTGTTTAGATTTTTTTTCTTCTTCTAAGATGATTATACTGTCTTTTTCTAATAAGTTTTTTTTAATAATATTTTTAATTGCTCTGAGTCCAAGATTTTTCCCATACGGTGGATCTATATAAGCAAGATTGAACTTTGTAGCTTCAGAATACTCTTCAAATGAACAAGCATTTTCAGATATAACAGCTATCTTTTCTAAATACCCCAGCTTGTTTGCGCTTTTATAAATTATATCTACCATTTGTTGATTGTTCTCTACCATGGTTGCGTGTTTAGCACCGCGTGACAAAGCTTCAAAGCTAAATGAACCAGTGCCTGCGAAAAGATCAATTACTTTTGCTTCTTCAAGACTAAAGTTAATTTTTACCAATTCTTTTCCATGCGTTAAAAGATTAAAAATGGTTTCCCTATTTTTGTCTGAAAGTGGTCTTACATCTTTACTTTTAAAGCTAAATAATGAATGACCTTTTCTTTCTCCGCTAATAATTCTCATTTTAAGTAACTTTTTTTATTTCCCCTTTTTTCAAACTTCCAAGTTTAAATTCCCCATAAGTTATTCTAATTAATCTTGTGACTGTAATATTCAAAGAATCAAAAATATTTCTAATTTCTTTATTTTTACCTTCAGTAAGTGTCATTTTTATCCATGAGTAAGTATTTGTTTTACTAATGAATGATGCTTTTATAGGTTTATATTTAACTTTTTTATACGTATAACCCCTTAATAAGGTATTAATAAATTTATTATCAATAAAGCCTTGTATTTTTACCTTATAAACCCTTTCAAAATTATTTTTGGGTAATTCCATCTTTCTTTTGAAGCTACCGCTGTTAGTCAATAGTAATAGCCCCTCTGAATTGTAATCAAGTCGTCCAATTGATATTAAATTATGATTTTGTTTAGGTATATATTCATAAATAGTTTTGCGATTTTTTGGATCTGATTTTGTTACCAAGCATCCTCTTGGTTTGTTGAAAATATATATATCATTTAATTGCTGTTCAGATTTTAGGTTAATAGGTTTATTGTCTATTTTTACAATACTGTTGATACTTATTTGAACTCCTTGTTTTGTCACCAATTCGTTATTAACAACAACTCTTTGCTCATCGATGAGTTTATCTATTTCTCTTCTCGAAAAGTTAGTTGACTGTGCTAATAATTTATTAATTCTTACTAATTTTTGTTGTCTCAAAGTAGGCATGAATTAGAATTGCTTATATTAATTAAATATTTATGACACAAAATAAATTCATGGCAATGGCAATTGAGGAGGCAAAAAAAGGCTTAAAAATTGGAGAAATACCAATTGGATGCGTTATCATTAACAAGGAAGATAAAGTTTTAGCCCGGTCCCATAATTCAGTGGTTAGCAGAAAAGACCCGGTAGGTCATGCTGAACTAAACGCTATAAAAGAGGCGTGTGAAATGATTAACTCTGATAGATTGGTCGATTGTAATATTTACGTGACTTTAGAGCCATGTATTATGTGTGCTAGCGCTATATCAAAAGCTAAGCTTAAGAGGTTGTATTATGGTGCAGATGATTTAAAATATGGTTCGATAAATGGTAACTTAAATTTTTTTATATCAAAAAATTGCAATCATTTGCCAGAAATTTATGATAATATTTCAAAAACTGACTGTGAAAACTTAATAAATAATTTTTTTAAAGGTAAAAGATAATGAACATATCGCCAAAAGCAAAAGAAACTACGGATAGATTGAATAATTTTATGGATAAGCACGTTTATCCAAACAACGAAACATATCATAGTCAGATTGAAAATTTTGGAGCTGACAGATGGCAGGTGGTGCCGGTGATTGAAGATCTTAAAAAGGAAGCAAAAAAAGAAGACCTTTGGAATTTATTTTTACCTGAAAGTGACTATGGGCATGGCCTTACAAACGCAGAGTATGCGCCAATGTGTGAAATCATGGGGAGAGCAATGTGGTCTGCAGAAGTTTTCAATTGTTCTGCTCCTGATACCGGTAATATGGAAGTTTTAGTTCGATATGGAACAGATGAACAAAAAGAAAAGTACTTAAAGCCATTATTAGAAGGTGAGATACGCTCTGCTTTTGCCATGACAGAGCCTGCAGTGGCTTCATCAGACGCAACAAATATTGAAAGTGAAATAAAAAAAGAAGGAAATCAATATGTCCTTAATGGAACAAAATGGTGGACTTCTGGTGCAATGGATCCAAGGTGCCAATTTTTTATCTTCATGGGAAAAACAGACCCAGATAATCCTGACAGACATAAGCAACAATCCATGATACTGGTTGATAAGGACACACCGGGTATCAAAATAAAGAGACATTTGCCTGTTTTTGGTTTTGACGACGCCCCTCATGGACATGCTGAGGTTGAATTTAAAGACGTCAAAGTTCCTCCAGAAAATATGCTTTTAGGCGAAGGCAGAGGATTTGAAATTGCACAGGGTAGGTTGGGACCTGGACGAATTCACCATTGTATGAGAACTATTGGCCTTGCTGAAGTTGCACTTGAAGCAATGTGTAAAAGACTAATGAGCAGAAAGGCTTTTGGCAAAGAAGTGGTAAGGCACTCTGTTTGGCAAGAGAGAATTGCTGATGCTAGAATTAATATTGAGATGACTAGACTACTAACATTAAAGGCTGCAACTATGATGGATGAAGTAGGAAACAAAGTTGCAAAAAATGAAATAGCCATGATTAAAGTAGCTGCACCAAATATGGCATTAAAAATTATTGATGACGCAATTCAAGCGTTTGGAGGAGCTGGAGTAACAACAGACCCACACCTAGCACAAGCTTACGCAGGAATGAGAACTCTGCGATTAGCGGATGGGCCAGACGAAGTGCATAGACTTTCTATTGCAAGAAATGAATTAAAAAAATACTTATAATTTTGATAAAAAAGAAGAAAACCTACCAGAAAGATAATTACGGAAGATACGTTAAGTCACACGAATTTGATCGCTATTGGGATGAGTACCACAATCTGGAAGATATTTCGATGAAAGAGTCAATAAGACAGAGGAAAGAGAGAGAAAAAAATATAAAAAATTCTAAATAGTTTTATCCAAAAACCCTATTAATTTTCTTACCTCTTCTATGCTATTGTAATGAACCATAGAGACTCTAACCACCCCATCATTTGGCTCAATGCCCAAACCCTGCAAACATCTCCAGGCATAAAATTCACCGTTTCTAATGCCAATATTATTTCTTCCAGCCTCCTGGGCTACAAACAATGAGCTTTTATCTTTAACAGTGAATGATACAGTTGGCATACGATCACATCTAGCATGTGTTTGTTTGCCAATCATCTTTATATTTTTTTTTGTTTTGAGGAATTCAATCAGTTCTTTCATTAATACCTCTTCATGTTTGGATACCAATTCAAAAACTTTTTTACCTTTGCGATGAAGATCTAAATTATTTTCGCCAAAATGATGATCATATAAAGTTTCGTAGTAGTCAGTTATACCTGATAAACATCCAAGTTCCTCATGATTAGGACCACCTGGATTAAGTGTATATGGAACGCTTCCTTCCAAGAATTCATGATTAAGATTTTTTGTTTCAAGTAATAAATCTCTCTTACCATATAATAGTGCTAAATGTGGTCCATAAGTTTTGTATAGGCTAAAACCATAGAAATCTATATCGAGATCTTT
Organism: uncultured Pelagibacteraceae bacterium; assembly: GCA_902617525.1. Lineage (GTDB taxonomy): Bacteria > Pseudomonadota > Alphaproteobacteria > Pelagibacterales > AG-422-B15 > CACNXQ01. Next base: position 113,101 of record CACMWW010000003.1, read on the forward strand.
TAAATCGGCAATATCATGTGCCATGTAAGCTACACCGTCTCCAACAACTTTGATATTATTCTGATGCGCCAATGTAATGATATCTTTTAGATTATTAATTGAAGCAACAACATTAGATGTATGACAGACACAGATAAATTTTGTTTTTTCTGTTATGAGATTTTTTAATTCATCCAATTCTAGTTCAGCAGAGTCAGGGTTAAACTTCCATTCATTTATTTTGATACCGTGTTCTGATAATTTTCTCCATGCACCAATATTTGCTTCATGATCTTGATTTGTGACTATGATTTCATCCCCATCGTTAAGCCACGATCTCACAGCATTAGATAGTAAAAACATATTCATAGTTGTAGATGGTCCAATCATAAATTCATCATTATTGATATTTAGAAGTTCAGCAATTTTGCTTATACTATTATCCATTTCGTTACCTGCTTCAATCGATGGACCGAAGTCGCCATAAGGCTGTACTTTTTTAGTCGTCATAAAATCATTTAACTTTTCGATAACCTGTTTTGGCACATATGTACCACCAGCGTTCTCAAAAAATGCAAAGTTTGAAGTTTTAGGGTTTTGAAAAACAGGGAATTGTTCTCTTACAAAATTTATATCCAGCTCTGTCATATTAATTATTTTGCTGCCTCTTCCACAATATTCCAGCCTAATTTTCCTAATATTGGAACAAAGCTCTCATAGTTTTTAGCCTCCGAACTTGAGGCTGTCCCATCTCTAACTCTACCAACAATTCCTTGCGCAATTCCAGCCAGGCGGAAAATGTTATATGCCATATAAAAATCCCAGTTTTCAATTTTACTTCTGCCTGTTTTTTTGTAATACATTTCAGCGTACTCATGTTCAGAGGGAATATTAAGCTCTTCTAAGTTTGATCCCATCATTCCAAGACCCTTCGCTGCAGCAGGCAGTCGCCATGACATCATGTGATAAGTAAAATCTGCTATAGGATTGCCGAGTGTAGATAGCTCCCAATCCAGTATAGCTATAACTTTATTATTTTGTTTATCAAATATCATATTATCAAGACGAAAGTCTCCATGTACAATTGTAGTTTCATTATCTTCAGGAATATTTATTGGCAACCATTCTATTAAATTATCTATTTCATTGATTTTTTGTGTTTCAGAATCTTTATACTGCTTGGTCCAACGATGAATTTGTCTTGCCATGTAATTTTCGTGTTTTCCATAATCACTTAGCCCAATTTTTTGAAAATCAACGTTATGAAGTTTTGCAATCGTATCATTCATGGATAGGTAAATTTCACGGCGTTGGTCATTATCTGATTCTGGCAATAAAAGTTCCCAATATATGTTTCCATCAACATGATCCATTAAAAAAAATTGTGTTCCAATGACGTTTTCATCTTCACAAAAACAATAAGTTTCAGGAACCGGTACATCAGTCTTGCCAAGTGCAGTAATGACTTTATATTCTCTGTCCACCGCATGTGCAGATTTTAGTAATTTACCAGGAGGTTTACGCCTTAACACATAGTTTTTTGTTTTATCCTCAATCAAATAAGTAGGATTGGATTGCCCTCCTTTAAATTGCTTTATACTTACAATATCAAACTCACTTCCAATTATTTTTTTTAAGTAATCATTGAGATTGTCACTATTAAAAACTAACTTTTCATCAACCTCCTTAGTGCCAGAAAATATTTTGTCACGAGTAGTCATTTAATTGCCTTTTTTCCTATATCTCTTCTGTAATAACCATCCGGCCAATCCAGCTGACCGATGTAGGCATAAATCATATTAAGAGCATCTCTTAGATTTTTATTTTTTGCTGTTACGGAAAGAACTCTACCTCCGTTAGCTAGAAGGTTATTTCCATCATGTTTTGTTCCTGCGTGGAATACTTGAAATAGATCATTACTCTCAAAATTTTCATAGCCAATAATTTTTGTATTTTTTTTATAGTCGCCTGGATAACCTTTTGCCGCCACAACCACTGTAGCACTATTATCATCTTCCCATTCCAATTTAGTATTACTTAGACTGCCTTCCAAGCAATTAAGAACTAATTTAATTAAATCATTTTTCATTCTAAGCATTAATACCTGACACTCTGGATCGCCAAATCTAATATTATATTCAACCAATCGGGCATAACCATCTTTAATCATTAATCCAGCATAGAGAATACCTTTATAAGGATGTCCATTTTTTTTTAGGGCATTTAGAGTGGGTGTAATAATTTCCCTGTCTACTTGTTCTTTTATTTTAGGTGTAAAAATAGGCGCAGGTGAATATGCCCCCATTCCTCCAGTATTAGGCCCTGTGTCATTTTCACCTATTCTTTTATGATCTTGGGCACTTTCTAATGAAACAAAATCTTCACCATCACAACAAACAAAATAACTCGCTTCTTCACCATCCATAAATTCTTCAATAACTACATCCATATTTGCCCCAAACTTCTCATCAAAAATGTCATTTATTGCTTGTTCTGCCATTTTCTTTGTGTCAGCAACAGTAACGCCTTTCCCAGCTGCAAGACCATCAGCTTTAATTACAATAGGTAAAGGCTGAGCATTTAAATAGTTTATAGCTTCTTCTTTATTATTAAATCGAGCATAATCAGCTGTTGGTATTCCATTTTGTTTACAAAGATCTTTCATAAAGCCTTTAGACCCTTCTAACTGCGATGCATACTTATCAGGTCCAAAAATTTTTATTTCTGTCTCTTTAAAAAAATCAACAATCCCTGCAACCAATGGCACTTCAGGGCCGACAATGACTAATTCTATCATTTTACTTTTACAGAAGTTGTATATTTTCTCAAAATCTGTTTGATCAATTTGTTCGCATTCAGCAAGTTGACTTATTCCGTAGTTTCCAGGTATTGCATAAATAGATGAAACCAGAGAGCTCTTAGATATTAAATAACATAACGCATGCTCACGAGCCCCACTGCCAATCACTAAAATTTTCATAAAGTATATTTTTGATTTTCTTGTTATATTAGCACATTAATATTTAAATTAAATGGTAAGAGACAACATCAAAGAATATACAGTTACTGAAATTTCAGCCTCAATTAAAGAGACCCTTGAGGACAACTTTGGCTATGTGAAAGTTCGTGGAGAAGTATCTGGTTTAAGCAAGCCAGCATCTGGCCATGTATATCTTAACCTTAAAGATGAAAATGCAATTATAAAAGCGATTGTATGGAGAAGCACTGTTGCAAAACTAAGCTTTATGCCAGATGAAGGCCTTGAAGTAATTTGCTCTGGGAGACTTACAACTGGTTATTCTGATAGATACCCTGGACGATCGGACTATTCTATTATTATAGATTCAATTGTACCAGCGGGAGAGGGTGCACTAATGGCATTGCTTGAACAAAGAAAGAAAAAATTAATGTCAGAAGGTATTTTTGATCAAGACCACAAAAAGCCTCTTCCATTATATCCCGAAACAATTGGTATTGTTACTTCACCCACAGGAGCAGTTATAAAAGATATTATTCATAGACTTGAAGATAGGTTTCCGTGCGATGTTATTCTTTGGCCAGTTCCTGTACAAGGTGATGATGCAGCACATTTAATAGCAGATGCTTTAAATGGATTTAACAATTCTCTTGAAGATAGCGAATTAAAAGTTCCAGACTTAATTATTGTTGCCCGAGGTGGGGGGAGCATAGAAGATCTCTGGGCATTTAATGAGGAAATTGTTGTAAGAGCAGTATTCGCCAGTGAAATACCTGTTTTATCAGCTGTTGGACATGAAACAGATACAACACTTATTGATTTTGTATCTGATCTCAGAGCGCCAACTCCAACCGCAGCAGCAGAGTTGTGCACACCTAATAAAGATGAGCTTTTAATCAATTTAAAAGACTTTCAAAAAGACCTTCGTGACTCAATTAATAGTAATTTAGAAAATAAATTAAGTTCATTTAAAAATATAAGTGATAAGTTGCCAGTCTCTTTAAAATTATTTATAAAAAGCCTGTTATCAGAATTTAAAGAAATTACTCAGTCGCTAAACTATCGTATTTTAGAGGAACAAGTAAATAATTTTCAACAAAAACTGATTTCAAAATTTGATAAATTAAATAGCTCTACAAACTTATTTTTAGAAAATATGCGCAATCAAATTAATTATAATGAAAAGTTATTAGAAAGTATGAGCTATAAGTCAGTCTTAAATCGAGGTTATTCTGTTACAAAAAACTTAAAAAATAAAGTTATAAAGTCAAAAAAAGATATGGAATACGATACAGATATAATTATTGAAACAAGCTTTGCAAAAATTTCTGCTGAAGTGAAGGAAATTAAAGATGAATAATGTTGGTACAAAAGCTGAAATTGTTCTTAATCATGGTCATTTCCAAGTTAAGACACCTGGTGATTTTGTGGAATGTTCAATAACTGGAGAAAAGATCACACTTGAAAATCTTAAATATTGGAACGTAGAGCTTCAAGAAGTCTATGCATCACCTGAAGTGGCATTAAACAGATATAAAGAACTTAATGATCTTAATAAATAGAGTTTTTCTTCTCTTATTTTATTTCAACGTATGTGCGTTTTCATCTGAACTTTCTAAAAGTTTTCCACAAGGAAGTCTTGTTATAGGTCAAAACAATGAAGCAAATGAAATCTTTGTTGATGGAGAGCCGATTAAAATCAGTCATGATGGATACTATGTTTTCCCAATATCTCGAGAGCAGATAGAGCCAATAAATGTTACGTACAGCAACAATGATGGAATCTTCTTAATCCACCAAATATCTATCGAAAAAAAAGATTATGATATTCAAAGAATTGATGGTCTACCTGAACAGATGGTTACACCTCTTGATGATGATATCATAAAGCGAATTATTTCTGAAAATGAAGTAATAAAAGAAGCGAAGAAATTAGACATGGATTTGACATATTTTAAGGAAGAATTTATTCAACCTACTAATGGAATTATCAGTGGAGTTTTTGGCAGCCAGAGAATTCTTAATGGTAAAGCAAAAAGCCCACATAAGGGTATTGATATTGCTGCTGATGAAGGAACACCAGTAATGTCTTGTAATGAAGGAATAGTCATTCATGCTGAGAGCGATTTATATTATACCGGAGGCACAATAATCATTGATCATGGTCATGGAGTAAAATCTATTTATGCCCATTTGTCTTCCGTAAATGTTGCAGTGAGCCAAAAAGTTAGCAAAAAAGATATAATAGGCAAAGTAGGATCAACAGGCAGGTCAACCGGACCACATCTACATTGGGGTGTGATGGTTTTTAATACTTACGTTGATCCTCAATTATTATTAGAAAATTAAACAAAAATCAGTCCAATTTCCACCTATTATGGAACCAGAAATATTGTTCTGGGTATTTCTTAATCATACTTTCATAATAAGCAATAATTATCTCTGATATTTTCTCAACGTTATCTGAAGTATCTTCATAATCACTGGCATGTATTGATTGGTGAATTTCAAATTCATATTTTCCATCACTCTTTCTTATTGGCCATCCTAAAAATATTTTACACCTAGATTTTAGGGCCAGTTGAGCGGGTAGAGAAGAAAACTTCATCTTCTTTCCAAAGAAATTAAGATTAATACCTGACGATAATTGAAGGTCAGCTAAGAGAGCAATTGACTCACCATTTTTAAAATTATTAAGTAATTGTTTTGTGCCTATTCTATCTTTACTCAAACATCTAAGGCTATATTTATCTCTAAGATTCTTTAAAACATAATTTATTAAAGGATTGTTAGGTTCTCTAACAATCGCAGATGTTTGAAGCATTGTCTTTCTTATCGACATTCCTGGTATTTCCCAATTTGAATTATGAGCTGATATGATGATTGATCTCTCGCTACCTGAGAAGGCTTCTCTATAATGATCATTTTCAATTACATTAATTTTATCTTTTAATATTTTTTTGAGATGTGAATATTCAGCAACCGTATACCCCAAATTTTCCCATACTTTTTCTGCGGTTGATTTAATCCATTTTTCATCTTGATCCTTAAAAGCAATTCTTAAATTTTTTTTAACTAATTTGTTGATAGAAAATAGGGGGCCTAAGCTTGTTGTTATGCTTACACCTAGTTTTCTTGCTACAGAAAGAGGTAGTAATTTGAATATAAAATAGAATATAGCAAATAGAATAAATTCAGATGGATATCTAATATACTTTTTTATAAAAATCTTCATATGTATCAATTAACCAGTTTGCGCATGAATTCGTCCATGTTGGATAATTTTATCTTCACTTTGAAACATTCAATTCCTTTTCTTTTTTCTTCAGGAATTCTTACAAAATCTTTTTCAGTAGTAATGAGGTAAAGGTTATTATCTGAAGCCATTTTTTTTAGATGGTTTAGTTCAACTTCTGTAAAAAAATGATGATCAGGAAATTCAACTGTTTTAGGTACAGTACAGTTATTATTGATGAGGGTATCAAAGAAGCTTTGATTGTTACCAATACCACTAAAAGCCAAATATTTTTTATTTTTGTCGATATATAATGGTTCAATAGAAGCGGTGAGAGTATCAATTTTTATATCATTATACATACTTTTTATTTTTGTTTTATCATCACCAACAATGATTAAAAATTGAGCTCTTTTCAATGCGGGCTTGATCAATTCTCTTAATGGTCCGGCCGGTAAACATAGCCTATTTCCAAAACCACGCTCCCCATTAACCATCAAAATATTTTTATCTTTAAAAAGAGACTTATCTTGGAAACCGTCATCAAGTAAAATAAAATCAGGGCTGATATCATTTAAAATTTTATGTACAGCTAACATTCGATTTGTTGAAATATAAGTGGGCACATGATTTGAAAAAAGCATTGCCTCGTCGCCCACCAAAGTTGCAGAGTCATTTGGTGATACTTTTTTAAATGTATAATTTTTACCACCATATCCTTTTAATAATACACAAATATTTTTTTCTTTATTTTTGAGATACTTAATAATCTCTAAAAGAGTTGAGGTCTTTCCAGTGCCACCTACGTTTATATTACCAACACATAAAATTGGAATATCAATTTTGAGCTCAGTTTTAAATATTCTGAATAAATAAAAAATTAAAATGTATAATAAAGATATTGGAAAAAGTATGTACGAGACCAACCTATAAAAAATCTTGTTGGAATACCATATATTCAATATTATTTTTTCCATGTTCAATTATAAATATTGGTAAATAACTTTCAGTACTTTACTTACTGTATCATCACCCTCTTTTTTTAGTCTATTTATATTAATGTCCTTATTTATAGATTTTGGTTCAGCTAATGCCTCTTTAACGTAATGTTCTAGCTGGCGTTCATTTTCTACCTGTTGAGTAAATTTTAATTGATTAAGAACGTCGTAAACATCTATGAAATTATCAATATTTTTGCCATGGTATATTTTTTTACCTAAATAAGCAGCTTCTATGGGATTTTGTCCTCCATGTGGCACTAAACTACCGCCAATAAAAACGATGTTTGCTAAACTGTAAAATATGTTTAATTCTCCAATAGTATCAGCAAGATATAAATACGTTCGATCATTGATTTTTTGATTCTTTGATCTGATTGATAAGCCAAGTCCTTTAGATGAAGAAAAAAACGATCTTCTAGTTACGTGTCTTGGCACAATAATTGTCAGAAGACCTTTAACCGTTTTTTTTAAATTAAGTGTAATATTTTTAATTATTTCTTCCTCTCCAGGATGTGTACTAGCCGCAAGAAATATTTTACGTTTTTTTGTGAGGGATCTTAGTTTTTTTAATTCATCCGATATTATCTCATCAGGTTTATAAGCAAATTTAAGATTTCCTGTATTGATGGTATTTTTAATGCCTAATTTTTCATAAAAAAAAGCACTATCACTATTTTGTGTACAGCATGCAGAAAAATTAGAAAAAAGTCTTTTTGACAGTCCACTTAGCATTGACCATCTCTTAAAACTTTTAATAGTCATTCTTCCGTTAACAATTAAAGAATTAATATTTCTTTTTTTTAACTCAGTTAAAAAGTTAGGCCATATCTCTGACTCGACAAATACAGCTAGAGATGGGTTCCAGTGATTAAGAAATTTATTTACATAAGATGGAATATCAAATGGAATATATTGATGAATAATTTTTTTCGATAATTTACTTTTGAGAATATTTGCTGAAGTAAGAGTGCCTGTCGTAAGAATTATTTGATCAATTGATTTATCAGAGTTTAATTTACTTAATAATGGTAATATTGATAAGCTCTCACCAATACTAGCAGCATGGAACCATATAACTTTACCTTTTTTTCTCTCAACATCACTTGTTCCATATCTTTCTGCTATTCGTGATCTGTCCTCTTTGCCTTTTGAAATTCTAATAAGAATATAAAAAGCTATAAGTGGTCTTATGAATTTGGTAATTAACTTATAAATGTAATAAGGTAGCATTATTTATTATTTCTATTCGCTCTTTTTGTTAAATTATACATTGTACTCTCTAATTTACTCTTAATCTGATTAATACTTTTTTCATTTTTTAAAGCTGGAAGTGGTTCGCCCCAAATAATTGTTATTTGGTTAAATGGCTTTGGTATAATAAATTTATCCCAAGTATTTAGTACCCATTTTTTTTTAAAACCTATTCCTACAGGAAGAATTGACGCATTGCTTAGTCGAGAGATACTCAAGATGCCGTCACTAACCTTGTGACGTGGTCCTTTTGGCCCGTCAGGTGAAATACCAATTGAGATGCCTTTTTTTAATGATTTTATCATTTGGCGTGCAGATAAAAGCCCTCCTTTATTCTTAGTTTTTCCAACTTTATGAGTTGAACCTCTAATAGCTTTAAATCCAAGGTTTGATATGAGTTTAGCAATTATATCGCCGTCTCTATGTTTAGAGATTAATACTTTTATTTCAAATTCACTTTGCCACGTAAGAGGGCACATTAAAAGCTGATCATGCCAAAATGCATAAATAAATGACTCATTTTTTTTAAATAATGACTCAATATTTTTTCGATTCTTTAAATCTATTGTGGATGTTTTATATACAAATAATACATACATTGATCCAAGTAGGGATATTAGTTTTTGAGTCAGTTTAAATCCAGCAATGTATTTAATCATTAGTTTTAAAATTCACGTTCATAGAGTTTTTTATAAACTCCATTCTTTTTTAATAATTCTTCATGGGTGCCTATTTCTGCAACACTACCTGAGTCCAAAACAATAATTTGATCTGAATTTATAATGGTGCTGAGTCTATGGGCGATTACAAGAGTTGTTCTATCTTTCATTAGAACACTTATAGCATTTTGAACAAGATGTTCAGACTCTGTGTCCAGACTTGATGTTGCTTCATCAAGTAAAAGAATTGGTGCATTTTTAAGAAAGGCTCTGGCAATTGATATTCTTTGTTTTTGACCACCCGAGAGACTATAGCCTTTTTCTCCGACTATAGTTTCATATTGCTTTGGAAGTTCTGATATAAATTCATGTGCCGCCGCAGCTTTCGCTGCATCAATAACTTCTTCTCTAGAGGCCTCGGGTTTTCCATATAAGATATTGTCATATATTGACATGTCAAAAAGAACTGGCTCCTGGCTTACTAAAGCTAATGAGGATCTTACTGATGAGATTGTTAATTCCTTTATATCTTGATTATCTATTTTAACATTACCTTTATCCGGATCATAAAATCTTGGTATCAAGTTTAATATAGAGGATTTACCCGAACCGCTTGGACCAACTAAAGCAGTAGTTTTACCATGAGGTATTCGTAGGTTTATGCCCTTCAAGGCTGAATTTATTTGTCCTTCATAAGATAATGTAACGTTCTCAAAAGTTATATCTGATTTACCAATTGATAAATTAGGAGCATTTTGTGCTTCATTAATAAGACTTTTCTGATCAAGTAGACCAAATACTCTTATTGCTGCCGCAAAACCCTCTTGTAAGGTTGCATTTATTTGAGCGATACGTCTTAGAGGTTGGAACGCCAGCATCATTGCACCGAGGAAAGACACAAATTCATTTAGCGCTAGTTCACCTTGCAGTCCTCTCAAACCAGCATAATATAATGCTCCAGCAATTCCAAAACCTGCCAAAAACTCAGCAAAAGGAGAAGCTGCACCTCGAGCATTAGCGCCTTTTAATATTTTTGTCATTCTTCTAAATACTGATTTACTGAGCTTTTCAATTTCCTCATCTTCTTGTTGGTAAGCTTTAACAATTCGAGTGCCATCTAAGTTTTCAGATAATATTGATGCTAATGTGCCAGTCTCTTCTTGACTCTCAGTTGAAGCCTTTTTAATTCTTTTACCCAAGCGTCTTGTAAGAATGCCAACCAGTGGAAATGCAATAATTGAAATAGTTGCGAGTTGCCAATCTTGATAATACATGACGCCAAGCAAACAAATTAAAGTTAAAACATCTTTTACGCCATTAGCTAAACTACTGCTTACAGAGTCTTGAAGTAAAGTAACATCATACAAGAAATTAGAAATAATCCTAGCTGAATGAACTTTGTGCAACCATGCAAGATCAGCATTAATTATTTTTTTAAATAATTTGATTTGCGTATCTGCAATTACATTTTGTGCAACTCCATTTAGCAGAACAATTTGAATAAATGTGGCAATACTTTTGATTAATAAAGTTAAAATAATTGCAATTGGGATTAACAGCAGCATGGACTCGTCTTTATCTAAAAAGATTTTATCAATTGCAGGATCAAGTAACCAAGCTGTCGCACCTGTACAAAGTGCAATGATAACCATAAAAAAAAGCGAACTAAACAACCTTAATGAATACGGTTTGATGCTATCCCTAAATAACCTCTTAAGTATTTGCGTTCCAGTCATGAAGAGGTATTCATAATACTATTATCAAAAATTTAAATCTAAATATTGATAAATGGCTTAAATTCTTACTTTCCTGCTAGGGTCATACTCTCAATAAGTACTGTTGGAGCATTGGTACGGTATTTAAACTCTAGATCGTTTGCGGCTGATAAATTCATGAAAATTTCTTTTAAATTTGAGGCGATAGTTACTTCACTTACTGCGTGTGTGATCTCACCTTTTTCAATGAGCATCCCACTTGCCCCCATGCTATAATCACCAGTGACTAAATTTACTCCCATACCGATTAATTCAGTCGCATAAAATCCATAATTAATTGATGACAAAATATCATCATAACTTTTTAAACCATTTGTCATATATAAATTAGATGTAGATACACCAGGGGGAGAACCAACTGATCTTGATGCATTTCCAGTAGTCTTAAGCCCTAATTTTTTTGCAGTTGATGTATTTAAAATCCAGGTATTGAGTTTACCGTTTGAAACTAATTCTCTTTTCTCAACTTTTACACCTTCACCATCAAATGGCTTAGATCCAAGCCCCCTATTAATTGCAGGGTCATCAATAATTGTTACATCTTTATTAAATATTTGTTTTCCCAAACTATCTTTTAAAAAACTTGTACCTCTAGCAATTGACGTTCCCGATATTGAACTTGCTAGATAACCAAGTAGATCATTACTAATTCTTTTGTCAAAAACAACAGGCAATTTCGTTGAACTGATTTTTTTTGCATTAAGTCTCTTGAGAGTCTTTTTTGCAGCCGTTAAACCAATCTCCTTTGCACTTGGTAGATCACTTATATGTCTTTTCACGGCATATTCGTAATCCCTTTCCATGTCTTGGCCCTGCCCTGCAAGAACTGAACAAGATACAGAACTGCTTGATGATTGATATCCCCCTTGGAAGCCATTACTTGTTGCAAGAAAGAACTCTCCTTTAGAAGAAGAAGCACCAGCGCCTTCAGAATTTGTAATTCCTTTGACTGACAAAGCAGCATCTTCACACTCTTTAACAGCTTCAATTAATGTTTCGGTATTTACTTCTTCTTTCTCGAATAAATCCAGATCTGGTGCATCATGTTCAAACATGGAACTATCTCCAAGTACAGCAGTGTCATCAATTGGTGCTAATTTTGCCATTTCAACACATTTTGTAACAAGTTTATCAACATTATCAGTCTCAATGTCCGAAGATGAAACAAAAGCCTGGCGTTGGTCAACTAAAGCTCTAATACCGATTGTTTTTTCGTTAGACTCATCTAGATCCTCTATTTTCTGAAATCTACAACTAATTGACTTACCATGAGACTTAGCAAGTACAACGTCACAATCAGATGCTCCTGCTTTGAGAGTTAAATCTATTATATTTTGAGCTGTATCTTCAAAATTCATAATTATAAAATACCTATAAATAGAGTTAGAGCAACTATCAATCCTAAGTATTGATTACTTTTAAAAATTCTTAAACATTCGCTTTTATTATCTACATCTAGTCTTTTTATTTGGTAAAACAAATGAGCAACAACAAAGATCAGTGAAATAAAAAAGTAGATATTCTGATCATGCAATAGTCCGAATAAAATCAAACACAATGCCATCAAACTATAGAAAATGATAATCCACTGCTTCGTATTATCACCAAACAAAATTGCAGTAGATTTTATTCCGATATTTAAGTCATCCTCTCGATCCTGGTGTGCGTATATTGTGTCATAGCCCAAAGTCCAAAAAATACCAGCAAGATACAATAACATAATTTGAGTATTTAATTGATTTTCAACAGTGGCATATCCGATCAAACAGCCAATATTGAATGTGATTCCTAAGAAAAGCTGCGGCCAATGTGTTATTCTTTTCATTAAAGGATAAAAAATAAACAATACAAAAGAAATTAAACCAATAATAATGGCGAGCAAATTTAGAGATAGCAATATGGTGAGACCAATTAAATTAAGTATTGAAAAAATTATGAAAGCTTCAAAAGAAGAAATTGTACCACTAGCGAGTGGTCTTTTAGATGTTCTTGATACATGTTTGTCTAGATCTTTATCAAAATAATCATTAATAATACATCCAGCCGATCTCATAACAATTGATCCGATTGCAAATATAAAAAATAAGTAAATATTGCTCCATAAGTGTTGGTAGGAATTTGAGGCAGCAAGTACGCCCCAAAAACACGGCAGCATTAGTAGAAAAAAACCAACAGGCTGGTCTAGACGCAATAATTGTGAATATTTTTTCAACTTATCTTTATAAAATAAATAATGATATAACCAATATATATATGAAAAAAATTAAAAACAGAATTTTTGTAGATAAAAAAATAAATTCGAATGATCAAATCGTTCTTGATGCTGACCAGATACACTATTTGAAAAGTGTCCTGAGAACAAAAAAAAATGATTATGTTTCTGTTTTCAACCGTGAACTACTTTTTTTGACTAGAGTCATTGATGTTACAAAAAAAACATGTGAATTAGAAATAATTGATCATGAAAAAATCAAAAGTGAAAATCATAATATAACTCTATTTTTTTCCCCAATAAAGCGAACACCTTTAGAAATCATGATACAAAAGTGCTCAGAAATTGGAATTTCAATTTTTCAACCAGTAATTATGGATAGAACTAATATGAAGAATATCAATTTTGAAAGACTGAATCTAATTGCTATTGAAGCGTGTGAGCAGTCTAATCGAAATAAAATACCAGAAATTAATAAACCTATATCATTTGCTTCAATGATTAATGACAACTCTCTAACAGATTATTTATATTGCTCGCTCGATAACAATAAGGAAAATATAAAAAATATAAAACTGACCAAAAACGAGACTGTTGGTATAATCATAGGACCTGAAGGAGATTTTTCAGCTAAAGAGTATGAAAGTTTGAAATCAAAGGAAAAATCTATTGGCGTTACACTTGGACCAAATATTTTAAAATCAGAAACTGCTGCAATTACCGCTACTTCAATTATTATGGATAAAATTTATAATGCTTAGCAAGAGTGATCTAATAAAATATTTTGAAAACGGTATTAAGAGTACCTCTGAAATTAAAATAGGTACGGAGCATGAAAAATTTATTTACCACAAAAGTGATCTAAGTTTAGTTCCCTATAGCGGCGATGTAAGTATTAACTCAATTTTTGAAGACTTTATTCAGGATGGTTGGAGACCGGTAATAGAGAACAAAAATATTATTGCACTCAATAAAGATAGGGCAAGTATAACTCTTGAACCCGGCGGTCAATTTGAATTATCAGGAGCACCTTTAAAAACGATCCACGAAACCTGTAAGGAAATAAATAATCACCTCGCTTTCACAAAAAAACTAGAAGAAAAATATAAAATTGGTTTTTTAGGACTGGGCTTCTTCCCAATTGGTGAGTTAAAAGATGTGCCAATGGTTCCAAAGAAAAGATATTCAGAGATTATGACTCCTTATATGAAATCAATTTCTGAATTAGGTCTGGAAATGATGTATCAATCAGCAACAGTTCAGGCTAATTTCGATTATATATCAGAAAGTGATATGCAAAGAAAAATTAATGTATCTGCATTTATTCAGCCAATTGTGACAGGCTTATTTTCAAACTCACCATTTAAAAATTCAAAGCTTTCTGGTTTTGAAACTTACAGAGGATATGTTTGGACAAAAACTGATCCAAACAGAACTGGTATTCCAAAGTTTTTGACTGAAAAAACTTTGAGCTTTGAGGAATACGTTGATTATGCCTTGCAGGTTCCTGTATATTCAATCATTAGAAATAATAATTACCACAATTGTACAGAGTATACATTCCAAGATCTTTTGGATGGAAAAAATAATCAATTTGCGCCTGATGATATTTTAATTGAAGATTGGATAAATCATATCTCTACTATCTTTACTGAAGTAAGGCTAAAAACTTTTATTGAGATGAGAGGCGCTGATGCAGGAAGTTATAATACACTCTGCGCTTTACCAGCTTTTTGGACAGGCATTTTATATCAAGAAGATGCATTAGAAGAAACTTTCAAAATGATTAGTGAATTTAAATATGACGATTTAATTGAATTTAGGAGTCATGTTTTATCAAATGGACTCAATTCCTTATATAAGAACAAAACTGGTTGGGAATTAGCAGGGAAACTTTTGAATATCTCATTTGAGGGACTTAAGAGGCGAGGTAAGAAAAATTTATACGGAGATGATGAAACCGTTCATTTAGATTATTTATTTGAAGTAATCGATAAAAAAGAAACCGCATCAGAAAAAGCTAA
>CACMWW010000004.1 GCA_902617525.1 uncultured Pelagibacteraceae bacterium
TTCCCACCCAGCTTGGACTGGTGGACAGCAAAAAATTCAGGATAAAGGCCAAGTTAGTCGTTTCAAAAAAAGGTTCAGTAACCTCAAGACATAATTCAAATTTCTAGTATTGAAAATTTATCATTAGTCACAACATATATGTTGTTGATGGCATTCTGCGTCAGCAAACAAAGCTTAGCTCTTAAAGAGTAAGCAAATCTTTAATCGCTTAAGGAGGATTAAATTATGACTACATTTGACTTATCACCATTACTACGCTCTAGTGTTGGTTTCGATGCATTTGATAATATATTTGACTCGGTTTTTAATTTAAACGAGTCCAGTGGATCTTATCCACCATATAATATTGTTAAATCAGGCAATAATTACACTATAACAGTAGCTGTAGCTGGTTTTTCAAAATCAGATTTAGATATATCTGTACAGGAAAATGAGTTGGTTATAAAGGGATCAACTAATGACTCTAATGAGGAAATCGAATTTTTGCACAGAGGTATAGCAGGTAGAAATTTTGAAAGAAAATTTAGATTAGCTGATACCATAAAAGTTACTGATGCAAATTACGAAAATGGGTTACTTCACATTTTTCTTGAAAGAGAAATACCAGAACATCAAAAATCTAGAAAAATTGAAATTAATTCAAAAATTAACTAAAAAGAATTAGGAGTCACTTTAAATGGTGGCTCCTAAGATTAATATGAAAGCAATATTACACAAAGAATTTGGTGGACCAGAGGTTTTAGGAGTAACTAATGATGTTGAGATACCTCAAATAGAAAAACATGAAGTTTTGATAAAAGTTCACGCGGCTGGTATAAATCGACCAGACATTCTTCAACGATCAGGTGGTTACCCACCACCGCCCGGTGCATCAGAAATTTTGGGCTTAGAAGTTTCAGGGGAAATTGTTGATGTTGGTGAAGATGTAAATAAAAATTTGCTCAACACAAAAGTCTGTGCACTTGTCCCTGGCGGAGGTTACGCAGAATTTGTAAAATGTCATACATCAACAATTCTTCCTATACCTAAAGGCATTTCAATTATTGACGCTTGCACAATTCCCGAAACATTTTTTACAGTTTGGACAAATCTATTTGATCAAGCAAAGCTAAAACAAGGTGAGACATTATTAATTCATGGTGGTGCTAGTGGTATAGGTTTGACTGCTATTTCTATTGCATTAGCCATGCAAATTAAATGCATAGCAACCGTAGGATCAGACGAAAAATATAAATATTTGAAGGATTTGGGCTTAGAAAGAGTAATTAATTACAATCTTGATGATTTTGAAAGCATAATTAAAAATGAATATAAAGGAGTTGATGTAATACTAGACATGGTAGGTGGGGATTATTTTCAAAAAAATATTAATGTCCTAAATAGACTTGGAAGGCTTCTAAATATCGCATACCTAAAGGGATCTAAGGTAGAAGTAAACCTACTGCCAATTATGTTGAAGCGATTAACAGTTTCTGGCTCAACGTTAAGAATAAGAAGTAATGATGAAAAGAAACTCATTGCCGATAATCTTAAGAAACATATTTGGCCATTAATTGAAAATGGCAATATTAAATTGCATATTGACCAAAAATTTGATTATGAGAATGTTCAAAAAGCACATCAATACATGGAAAATAATAAGAATATTGGCAAATTGCTGCTTAAATTTTAGGATATCCTTTGAAAAACTCTAAAATTAACTTATAAGAGGCACTCTATAATCATTATGAAAACAGCAAAATTACCATTAATGCCAAAAGCCACTGCAATATGGCTTGTTGATAACACTTCTTTGTCATTCAGGCAGATAGGTGATTTCTGTGGAATGCATGAATTGGAAATTAAAGGTATAGCTGATGGTGAAGTCGGTGTGGGAATTAAGGGATTAAATCCTATAACCAGCGGTCAATTAACAAAAGATGAAATCGATAGATGTGCGGATAATGAAGATGAGTCTCTGAAGATTATTGAAAATGAAATCTCTGAAAAGACTGAGCAATCAAAAAAGAAAAAAAAATATACTCCTCTTTCAAAAAGACAAGATAGGCCAGACGCAGTTTATTGGTTGATAAGAAATCACCCCGAACTAAAGGATTCACAGGTTGCAAGACTAGTTGGCAGCACAAAAAATACAATTGATGCTATTAGAAAAAGAACTCATTGGAACATGGCAAATATCCGTCCACAAGATCCAATTGGACTTGGAATTTGTAGGCAAGTTGAATTAGATGAGGCTTTAGCAAAAGCTGAAAGATCAATGAAAAGAGCTCAAAAGAAAAAAGAAAAAGAAGAGAGATTGAGACTGCAAGAAGCAGATGAAAAAGTTTCAGACATAAATGAGTCAGAAACTTCTGCTGTCGATGGATAATAAATATTAAAATGAAAAATCCTTCACTGGTAAGCATCATTATGGGCAGCCAATCTGATTGGCCCACAATGAAGCATGCTTCAAAAATTTTAAAATTATTTAATATAAAACACGAAGTAAAAATTATTTCTGCCCATAGAACGCCTAAAAGAATGTTTGAATATGCTGAAAGAGCAGAACAAAGAGGGATAGAAATAATAATTGCAGGCGCTGGTGGAGCAGCTCATTTGCCTGGAATGACAGCCTCTATTTCAAATATTCCTGTACTAGGTGTTCCAATTGAATCAAAAAAACTAAAAGGCTTAGATAGTTTGCTATCGATCGCTCAAATGCCAGCAGGCGTTCCAGTGGGAACACTTGCTGTTGGAGAAGCAGGAGCAAAAAATGCAGCATTACTTGCGGTATCAATTTTAAGCAACAATAATACAAAATTGAAAAAGAAATACGCTTCATGGAGATCAAAACAAACTAAGTCAGTAAAAAATATACCTAAATAATGAAAGCTGAAGTTTCCACTGTAGGCATAATCGGTGGGGGTCAACTTGGCATGTTTTTAGCTCAAGCTTGTCAAAAAATTGGGCTTGTTACACATATCTATTCTGATACTGATGATGCCCCTGCAAAAAAATATGCTGATAAAATTATTTATGGTTCTTTTAATGATCATAAAAAGTTAAATGAATTTAGAAAAAATGTAGATTTGCTAACTTATGAGTTTGAAAATGTTGCTATAAAAACATTAAAACAAATCAATAAACAAATAAAAATATACCCACCGATTTCGGCTTTAGAAATAAGCCAAGATAGGAAAAAAGAAAAATTATTTTTTTCAAAGAATAAAATTAAACATGCTGGGCTTTTTTTTATTAATAAGAAAACAAATTTAAATAAGTTTAAAGATAAAATAAATTTTCCAGTTATATTAAAAACCTGCAGATTTGGATATGACGGAAAAGGTCAATACAAAGTAAAAAATTTTTCTGATTTAAAAAATAAATGGAAAAAGCTTGATTACCAGTCGTGCGTAATTGAGAAGGTAATAAAGTTTGATAGAGAACTATCTGTCATTTGCTCAAGAAACATAAAAAAAAATATATGTTTTTATCCACCATTTGAGAATATTCACAAAAACCATATTTTGTTTGAAACAATATCTCCATCACAAATAGATGAAAAAATAA
Source organism: uncultured Pelagibacteraceae bacterium (assembly GCA_902617525.1). Lineage (GTDB taxonomy): Bacteria > Pseudomonadota > Alphaproteobacteria > Pelagibacterales > AG-422-B15 > CACNXQ01. Next base: position 3,550 of record CACMWW010000004.1, read on the forward strand.
ATAAACAGCTAATAAGAATATCAAAAAAGATTTTAAATAAGCTTAATTATATTGGCTTACTCACAATAGAATTCTTTTTAGATGATGAAAATAATATCTATGTGAACGAAATTGCACCAAGAGTTCACAATTCAGGCCATATAACACTTGATAATGCGAATATGAGTCAATTCGAGTTGCATATTAAAGCAATCACAAAGGATAAAATTAAAACCCCAAAAATTATTAAAAAAGGTCTTATGAGAAATCTTATTGGCAATGAGATCAAAAGAACCAAACAAATAAGTAAATTGAAAAGTTATAAGGTTTTTAAAAAGAAGAAGGCATACGACTATGGTAAAAAAGCAATTATACAAGGCCGTAAAATGGGCCATATTAATTTTGTAATGTAGATTAAATCTTTTTCTTTTATGTGGACAAGCTTGTATCCAAGTGCTAAAAACCCTCAAATTTTAACTTGCTCTTAAGGAGGGCAGAACAATAGTCGAAGTAAGCGTAAAAGATAATAATGTGGAGGGAGCCCTTCGTATTCTCAAAAAAAAGATGCAAAGAGAAGGCATTTTTAAAGAAATGAAGATGAGAACTTACTTTGAAAAACCTAGTCAAAAAAAATTAAGAGAGAAGGCTGAAAACATTCGTCGGTCACGTAAAATGGCTAGAAGAAAGATTTATAGCTAAATCTTTATAAAGCTTTAACAATACCTTCAACCATTTTTTTTGCATCCGAAAATAACATCATAGTATTGTCACGATAGAATAATTCATTATCAATACCTGCATAGCCGAGACCTCGTCCTCTTTTGACAAACAGAACTGTATTGGCTTTTTCTACATCAAGAATAGGCATTCCATAAATTGGTGATGCAGGATCTGTTTTTGCTATAGGGTTCGTTACATCATTCGCTCCAATAACAAAAGCAACATCAGCTTGAGAGAATTCAGAATTAATATCCTCAAGTTCAAAAACCTCATCATAAGGAACATTTGCTTCAGCTAACAATACATTCATGTGTCCTGGCATTCTTCCCGCAACAGGATGAATTGCAAATGTAACCTTTACACCATTTGATTTTAGCGCATCTGTCATTTCTTTAAGTGCATGCTGAGCTTGTGCTACCGCCATTCCATATCCAGGAACAATAATAACTGAACCTGCATTCTTCATAATAAATGCAGCATCATCAGCGCTACCTTCTTTGACAGGTCTTTGCTCCACATCTTTAGACACCGCAGCGTCCTCTGCTCCAAATCCACCTAGAATAACACTGATAAATGATCTGTTCATAGCAGCGCACATTATATAAGATAAAATTGCCCCAGATGATCCAACTAATGCACCAGTGATGATCAGTGCAGTGTTTCCAAGAGTAAAACCAATTCCAGCTGCAGCCCATCCAGAATAAGAGTTTAACATTGATACAACAACAGGCATATCAGCCCCACCAATAGGAATAATAATTAAAAATCCAATCAGAAATGAGAGTGCGATAATTGCTAAATAAACATTTTGATCCTGATTAAAACAAAAATAAACAATACCTCCGATTATGATCAAACCAATTAACAAATTTACAAGATGTTGACCCTTAAATACAATTGGTGAGCCTGACATAATGCCTTGCAATTTACCAAATGCAATTACTGAGCCAGAAAAAGTAATAGCACCAATCACAGCACCAAGAGACATTTCTACTAAACTTAAAGTTTTAATTTTTCCAAAAGTCCCAATGTTAAAAGCCTCGGGTGCATAAAACGCCGCTAAGGCAACGAAAACTGCTGCAAGTCCTACCAAGCTGTGAAAAGCAGCAACGAGTTGCGGCATCGCAGTCATTGCAATTTTCCTAGCGATCACTGAACCAATTAATCCACCAATAACTATTGCAATTAGTACTAATCCTACAGTTTGAATATTGGACGTAAAAAAATTAACAGAGAATAATGTAGCGAGCACAGCAATTAGCATACCAAGCATGCCAAAAATATTCCCTCTTCTAGAACTTTCTGGTGAAGATAGGCCTCTTAAAGCAATGATAAAGAATATTCCTGATATAACGTAAGCAACTGCTACAAGATTGTGCATTATTTTTTATCCTGATTTTTCGGTTTCTTTTTATACATTGCTAACATTCTTTGTGTTACTAAGAATCCACCAAATATATTTACCGCGGCTAGCAAAACCGCTATAAATCCAAAACTTTTAGATAAAATTCCTAGAAATGTCTGATCAGTGCTTGAGACAAGAGCAAATAAACCGCCAACAATTATTACTGACGAAATCGCATTAGTAACAGCCATTAAAGGAGTATGTAAGGCGGGTGTCACACTCCAAACTACATAGTAACCCACAAAAATTGATAACACAAAAATGGTTAGTCTAAATATATTTGGATCAATTGCTTCCATTAGCTAAGCTCCTTATGTACGATTTCATTATTTTTTGTTACAAGTATTCCTTGAATAATCTCATCATCCCAATCAATACTTATAGACTTGGATTCGCTGTCGATTAATAATGTTAAAAAATTAAGTATATTTTTTGAAAATAGTGCTGAAGCATCTTCAGAAATTGTTGAAGTTATATCTTTTGAACCAACTACGTACACGCCTCCAACCTCCTTAGTCTCACCAGCTACAGAGCACTCGCAATTCCCACCGCTTTCGGCTGCAAGATCAATTATTATTGATCCAGGTTTCATTGATCTAACCTGTTCCTCTGAAATAAGTAGTGGAGCTTTCTTTCCAGGAATAAGTGCTGTACATATTGCAATATCTTGAGCTGCTAAGGTATCTGAAATAAGCTTTGCCTGCTTAGCTTTAAATTCATCACTCATTTCTTTTGCATAACCACCGGATGTTTCTGCATCCTGAGTCTCATCATCCTCAACCATAACAAATTTACCACCTAAACTCTCGACTTGTTCTTTTGCTGCCATTCTTACGTCAGTTGCGGAAACGATTGCTCCAAGTCTCTTTGCAGTGGCAATAGCTTGTAAACCAGCAACACCAGCACCAAATACCATAACTTTTGCTGGTGCGATTGTGCCAGCAGCCGTCATCATCATTGGCATTGCTTTGTTAAATAAATAGGTAGCATCTATCACGGCCTTATACCCAGCTAAGTTTGATTGTGAAGAGAGTATATCCATAGATTGAGCTCTTGTTATTCTTGGCATTAATTCCATTGCAAATGATGTTACACCCTTATCCCTTAGTTTATTAAGCGTCTCCCTACTATTATAAGGATCCAGAGAACCTATGAACAAGGAGCCTTCTTTCATTGATGAAATCTCATCGTCGGTTGGTTTGTTCACTTTTATTATAATATCAGCATTTGAAATTTCGGAAGTATTATTAAAAATCTCGGCCCCGTTTGCTTTATAACTGTCATCAGAAAAATTTGAATTTTGACCCGCAGTAGTTTGTATATTCACAGAAATACCCAACTCAACCATCTTTTTTACACTATCAGGTGAGGCTGACACACGTAATTCTGACTCACTTTCTTTTAAAATATAAGCGCGCATAAGTTTAAAATTTAAATTAAAAAAATTGCCATCAAAACCAGTACAACAACAACGCCAACAGATCCCCATAAAATGAGTTTGCCAAAGAAACTATATGTTTTTTTCTGCTCTGATATATCCATGATAAGCAGTTAATATATTTCTAAATATCGAATTTAACAGTGTTTTTTTTAGTTAATATTGGATTAGAGATGATTGATTTATATATAATTTACAGTGCTTTAGATGGTTTTGAATGATCCCAATCAATAATTAATGATCTTAAAGCTGAAACAAGCGCTAAAGGTTGATCTACCATAATATGGTGATGAGCTTCTGGTATGTTAATTATCGGTGATTTCTTATCCATCAATTCATTCATATATTTTGCACTAAAACCTGGAAAGATAGATGATTTCTCACCCCTAAATACTGCAACTCTACATTTAAGGCCCTTTAGTGTTTTTCTCAAAACTGCTTGCCTTTCTGCAAAATTTTCGCTTGTAAAAATATTCATATAACTTGGGTCAAATTTCCATGTCCATCCACCTCTGACTTTTTTAATAGATTTTTCTGCTATGAAATTCATCGCATATTCAAGAGCGTCACTCTGAGATGGAACTAATCTAAAACGTTCAATAATATCTGACATTTTTTTATAAACATTGTTGGCTCTAACTTTTAAATCGAATTTAGGAGGATTATCAGTAGGAGGCATTATAGCTGTGTCTACAATGACTAAACCATACAATTTTTTTTTCATTAATGAAGCAGCATACACACCGCACATGCCGCCAAGGCTATGTCCTATAAAAATAGGTTTTTTTAATTTTTCTTTTTTACATACACCAACTATTTCTGCACCCCAAGACTCAACTGAATATTTTTTCTTCCATTCACTATCACCCATCCCACCTAGATTCATAGCTATAACTCTATGTGTTTTTGCAAAGTAGGGAGCGATAAAACTCCACCACTCAGCATGTGCCATGCCACCATGAATAAAAATTAAGCCCGGTTTTGATTTATCGCCCCAAGCATTATAGGAAATTTTTGTCCCTTTTATTTTCACAGACAGTACTTCTGGCTTATTAGCTATTGCTTTTTCAAACCAATTTGGAGCTACATTACTCATTTTGTCTTTAAATCCTATTAATTGAATTATTAATTACATGCTTAAATAGTACCGATACTCTGTGTATCTTAGTTGAGGAAGAAAGTAAATCGTTTCTGACCTCAATTAAAGTATGATGTAAATTATTTTTAAGACCGTGTTTATACATCGTATCACCAATTAATTTTCCATTGTATGGCTCATTGTCACCGACTTTTAATTTCCTTCTTTTCATTTCTGTAATTATACAATCACTCAGTCTTCTGTCTTGATTTGATAAAATACCAAAATGAATATTTCGTTTTCGCTTTTTGAATACTGGATTAAATGAATGAAGAGAAATTAATGCCTTTATATTATTATGTTTTATAGCTGATTTAATTTTGTAATGATATTTATTGTAGATCTCTGAAATTCTTTTTTTCTTATCATAGTTACTTAGACTCAAATTTTTCGTTATTATTTTTCTATCAACAATTTCTGGAATTAATGTTGGATCTGAAATGTCTCTATTTAAATCAATAATAAGTCTTGAGTATTCTCCTATAATATATTTTGAATTAAAAAGATTGGATAAATTAATGCATAATTCCTTTACACCTACATCATACGCGATATGTGAGTCTATTAGATTTTTTTTAAGACCTAAATTTTTTAATGAACTAGGTATATAATTTGATGCATGATCTGCAATAAAAAGAATTCTTTTATTTTTTTTTGACGACAAATATTACTAGCCTTGGCGAGCTTTCATTCGTGGATTTCTTTTATTAATAACATATAGGCGACCTTTTCTTTTTATTAGCTTATTATTACGGTCTCTTGTCTTAAGATTTTTCAAGGAACTTCTTACTTTCATTGTTGAGGCTCCGGTTGTGGTGCATTTGCTTCTTCAATTTTTTTAAGTCTTACTTTTTCTTTACGAACGTTGTTTTTTCTAGATCTCATTTTATTGAGTCTCGCTTCTCTGATTTTATTTGGCTTTTTCATAATATTGCGTACTTTTATATAATTAAGTAATAAAAAACAACAAATAATTGAGATTTATGGTGGGCACGGTTGGGATCGAACCAACAACCCCCACGATGTCAACGTGATGCTCTACCACTGAGCTACGTGCCCAAAAGCTGTAAATCTATTAAAGTTATATACTTTTTAAAATGCTATCTGGCAAATCTTTTGAGACCTTCAGGTGTAAATTTTGTTTCATCATGTGGCTCTTCTAATCTCCATTGTATCTTGGGGACATCAATTGAGCGAACACTTGACAGCTGATATCGTCTTGAAGCAAAATCATAGGTTGCTGAGTGAACTGATAGGCACATAGGTTGATCATAATAATTCATAATTGGAAACTCTCTGTACGCCATAATCTCTTTTTCTTCATCAAAGGTCTCTTCCACAAGCATATTGTGACTATCTTGATCAAAATACATTATTCTATGAGGTAAAATGTGTCTCATATCTTCTTTAAGATCTGCTTGAACAACATTAACGTTAACTAGTTCATATCTTAGAAATTCTTGATTTATGTGATGAGGCGTTAAAAGTTTATCTATTTCTGTTTCATGTAATTTATATGCATTATAAGGCATCAGTCTTTTTTGTGTTCCAATCAAAGACCAGTTATATCGATCTTTAGCCCCATTAAAGCCGTCAAACTGATCTGTTGTTGTAATTCCCTGATTTGAGCTAGGCTTATAGTCGTATGCAATGTCTGGTGCTCTTCTAACGCGACGTGTTCCAGGATTATAGACCCACGCTCTGCGTGGGGTCTTTAATGCATTGAGAGATTCAATAACTAGTAGAGAAGCATCTGCCAATCTAGGCGGATGAGTAACTTTAGACATTAACATTCCTTGTAATCCTTTTTCATTTTTAACAAAGGGATTCCAATAGTTAATCGCTATAGCTTCCCCTGCCCCATAAGTAATCGAAGTATCTGGATTAACGATATAGAAAGGCGATGAGCCATAAATATTAACTCCACGATATCTTAAAATATGATTCCATACGTGATGAAGCGCCTCTGTTGGGTTAGGAAAAGGGATACTTCCTACAACCCCTAAAACTCCCTCTCCTTCATCGATAAGTTTTGCATTTTGATTAGTTAGTTGGGTAACTTCTCGCGGAACAGCACAACTTCTTCGAGAAGGATAAACATTCATTTTAAATGTATCAGAGTACATTTCAAACATTTCGATCTGACCAGGGGTCAGTAATTTGTCAGCATAATCAAGATAATTATTTTTATCAATTGTAAATAATATTTCATCAGCATTAAATGGATCGGGATATGAATTAATGTTTGGGTTATATTCGTTTATAGGCTGAAGAATTGGCTGCCTATCTCCGATTATAATAGATTCTATATTAAAATCAGCATTAGCAGGGCTTATTAAAAAAAAGAAAAATAATGATAATAATTTTTGTATCATGAATAAATTATTCATATGATAAAGTGATTTTATTTTTTTAAATAATTTGAATTTTTTTACACTAATGTAATGATTATGAGTCTGTCAATAAAAATTCTAAAACAATTTTTTAAATCTTATTTATAAAAGGAAACTACAAGTGCCAAATAATATAAAAGAATTTCTAACTTTTTCAGATAAATTAGCTGATATAGCTAGACATATAACCTTACATTACTTTAAAAAAAAAATTGAAATTATTAATAAAAGTAAAAATATTTTTGATCCAGTTACTGAAGCAGATTTAAAAGTCCAAAAAAAATTAAATCGTCTAATTTTAAGCAAGTACCCTGATCATTCAGTTTATGGGGAAGAGGAAAGTTTTATAAAAAAAGGAGATTACGAATGGTGTATTGATCCGATTGATGGCACTAAGTCTTTTATTCAAGGGGTACCTTTATGGGGAACACTTATTTCACTCTCAAAAAATAGAAAAATTATTTTAGGTATTGCAGACATACCCGCACTTGACGAAAGGTATATTGGATACTCAAAAGTTGCGTATAAAATCAAAAATAATAAAAAATCAATCTTGAAAGTAAGAAGTAATAATAAGTTATCTGAATCAATTTTAAATACGACTTCACCTTATCTATTTGCCAATAAAAAGGATCAGCTTGCTTTTGAACGTCTAAATAAGAAATCAAAATCAGTAAGACTTGGTGGGGATTGTTATAGTTACTGTTTACTTGCTGATGGTCATGTTGACATTGTTGTTGAAAGTGGACTTAAACCTTGGGATATAAGAGCACTAGAGCCGATAATAAAGAATGCTGGTGGAACAATTCACACATGGGAAGGTAACGAAATATTTGACGGTGGAAGAATAATCGCGTGCAATAATAAAAAATTATTCAACAGCTGCAAAAAAATATTAACCAAAAAAAAACCCAGCTTTAAATAACTGGGTTTTTTAAAAAGTTAATTAGAAGGCTTATGCAAGTGCGTCCATTACGGACTGTAATTTCATTGCAATCGACATATCACCTGATACTTTTAATTTTCCTTGCATGAATGCAGATGTTCCATCAACTTCACCTGATCTCATTTGCTCAAATGTTTCAAGAGACATAGATAAAGTACAATCAGCATCCTTATCTTCATCAGAAACAGTATTTGGGTTTGATTTACCATCAAGAAAAATACATCCAGCACCTTCAAAATCGAATTTAACTGTTGCTCCAAGTCCAGTATCTTTGCCTTCAATACCTTTTTGAAATTCAGCTAATAAACTAGCAACATCGGCCATATTTTATCTCCATTTGTTAAATTGAATGGCAAATAAAACAATTTACAATATATATGTCAATATAAATTCAATAATGAAATATGAAAAAACCATTTTTTTGGGAAAAAGCAAAAAAAGATCTAATTAAAAAAGACAAAAAGCTAGGTAAAATAATTAGAAATTATCCAAAAGATTTTCTTTTTTCGAAATCTGATCCCTTTTATACGCTGGCAAGATCAATTATTGGTCAACAAATTTCTGTTAAGGCTGCTCAAGCAGTATGGGACAGATTTGAAAATAAAGCAATAAAGGTAAATCCAGAACGAATTATAAATATGCACTTTATGAGTTTAAAATCTTGTGGGCTTTCAAGACAAAAAATTACATATTTAAAATCATTATCTAATGCGTTTATTAATAAAGATATTAAATATAATAATTGGTCAACTTATTCAGATGAAAAAATAATTCAGGAACTAACAAAAATTAAAGGTATAGGTAAGTGGACTGCAGAGATGTTTCTAATCTTTAATCTTTGTAGACCAGATGTTTTTCCTGTAGATGACTTAGGGTTAATAAAAGGAATTTGTAATTGCTACAACATACAATACCCAATTTCAAAAGACCGTGCTATAAAGATGTCTTTAAAATGGAAACCTTATAGATCAGTTGCAACATGGTATTTTTGGAGAAGTTTAGATCCAATACCCGTAGAGTATTAATATGAATAAGTTAAATTTTTCTTACGCCTCTAAATTAGAGCATAATTTTGCCCAAAGGCTAATTATCAAAACAATTGAAAATGTAACGGGCAAAAGAAAACTGGAAAAGTTATATAGAGATTATTCAGAAAATGCCGGTGACCCAGTTTACTTTTGGAGAGATATTTTAAAACTCATGGATATTAAAATAAATAATAAATCATCATATCCTCTAAAAGTTCCTTCAACGGGACCTCTTATGGTCATTGCAAATCATCCTTTTGGCATTATTGATGGATTAATTCTATGTTCATTAATTTCAGATTATAGAACTGACTTTAAAATAATGACGCATGAGACCCTCCAATTTTTACCACAATTGTCAAACTATATTCTTCCAGTTGATTTCAGTAATAATAAGAACAAAACTATAAAAAATAATATTGAAATTGCTAAGCAAGCAAAGAAACATTTATACAATGATAAGGGAGTATTAATTGTATTTCCATCTGGCAGTGTTTCAACAGCAAAAAATATTCTTTCTGAGGCACAAGATGATGATTGGAAACTTTTTCCAGCAAAATTAATACATCAAACAAAATCAGATATATTACCTATTTATTTTGAAGGAAAAAACGGTTTACTATTTCATTTATTTGCATCTAAAATAAATAATCAAACACTCAAATATTCTACTTATATTCATGAGACAAAAAAAAAGCTTGGTAAAAAAATAAATATTTACTCTGGAAGAATAATTAACTATGAAAATATCAAGTCAATAAAAAATCGATCAGAGCTTATGAATTACTTAAAAAATATAACATACAAACTGAAAGATAAAAATTAGTCTATTTGTATTTTTTTAATTCTGCGTCACAAATTAACTTTACCAAATTATCAAAATTTGTTTTGGGTTTCCAATTTAAATTCTTTTTTGCTTTATCTGATTTTCCATGTTTATATTGAATATCAATTGGTCTGAAGAATTTTTTATCTATTTTAATTATTACTCTATCAGTTGCACTATCAATTCCCTTTTCATTTAATCCACTTCCAGTCCATTTTAGGTCAAAACCTAAATAATTAGACGCTTTATTTATGAATGTTTTTACTGAATTTATCATACCAGAAGATATTACATAATCCTCAGGTTTTTTTTGTTGAAGCATTTTCCACATTGCTTCAACATAATCATCTGCGTACCCCCAATCTCTTTCAGCATATATATTTCCTAATATGAGATTTTTTGACTTTTTGTGTTTTATTTTAATAAGCTCAGAAATGATTTTTTTTGATACATACTCATCACTTCGAAGAGGTGACTCATGATTAAAGAGAATGCCTGAACAACAAAATAGGCCATAGGCATCTCTGTAAAGATTTATCATCCAGTGAGCATTAAGTTTTGACACAGCATAGGGGCTAATTGGTTGAAAGCTTGTTTTTTCATCAAAATATTTTGACTTTACATTACCAAACATTTCAGAGCTTGATGCTTGATAAAATTTTGTTTTTTTTGAAAAATTACGAATTGACTCAAGTATTCTCATTACTCCGAGCGCATTTACATTATTAGTATAAACAGGATTTAAAAATGATTTATCGACAAAAGATTGTGCAGCAAGATTGTAAATTTCATTAAACTTTTCTTTTTTAATTACTTGATTTATTTTTTTTTCATCTAGCAACTCAAAAGGTATAAGTTTAATTTTATTATGAACTCCTAATTCTTCAAGGCGCCAAGGTTTAAGACGAGTATCATAGCGTATGCCACCAATAACGTTATATCCCTTTTTGATAAGTAGTCTTGCCAAATATGCGCCATCTTGTCCAGAAATACCGGTTATTAAGGCTTTCTTTTTTTTTGACATATTTACTGAGAAAAGAAATTTATTATTTAAAAAATTATTTAAATTTATATCATCATAAAAATATACAACAATGTATTTTTGTTAAATTTAAATTATAATTATTAAGAAGATGAGTAAAAAGAATAAAGATAACTTTAAAGTAATAACTTTTTATAGATTTGTTAGTATACAAAAAATAGGTTCTATTAAGAAATATATTGAAATTTTTTTGAGAGAAAGACTTGTAAGAGGAACAATTTTAATTTCAAAAGAGGGTATTAATGGCTCAATTTCAGGAAGTTTTAAAGATATGAATCTAACAATAAATTATATAAAAAAAATTCTAAAAATTAGAAAAATAAATATTAATATAAACGATTCTGATTATTTACCTTTCAATAGAATAAAAGTTAGACTTAAAGATGAAATTATTGGTTTTGATAAAGGTAAAATAAACGTTAATAAAATACACAATAACCATGTTGACCCATCAAATTGGAATAAACTAATAAATCAAAAAAACGTAAAACTAATTGATACAAGAAATAATTATGAAATTGGTATTGGCAGATTTTATAATTCGATTAATCCACAGACAAGTTCATTCAGAGAATTTCCAAAAAAATTTGAACAGCTTAAAATTAATAAGACAGATAAATTAGCATTATATTGTACCGGTGGTATTAGATGTGAAAAAGCTGCAGTGTTTTTACAAAAAAAAGGTTTCAAACGTGTGTATCAATTAAAAGGGGGGGTTCTCAATTATTTAAATTATACAAGTAAAAGAAAGAGAAAATCATTATGGTATGGAGAATGTTTTGTTTTTGACGAGAGAGTTGCAGTCAATAATCAACTTATTGAAGGAAATTATATGCAATGCTATGGATGCAGAAGACCAATCACAAAAAATGATATGAGATCAAAAAACTACATTAAAGGTGTACAGTGCTCTTATTGTTACAAAGAAAGAACAAAAGAACAAAAGAAACGATCATTAACAAGACAATTACAAATAGAAAAATATGAAAGTAAAGGTTTTCATCATACATTTAAAAAAATAAATAAATCATAAGTTATTTTTTTTCACAAAACTTAATAAATTATCTTCATTAAATAAATATCCTTTTATTCCAAATTTTTTTGCACATAGCATATCGCTCTCGCTATCACCTATGAGTAAACTTTTTGTCTTATCGAAGTTCCATTGATCATGTGCCATTTCTAACATACCAGTGTTAGGTTTCCTTAAATTTGATAATTCTGGAAATTTAGAATGGTATTCTGGATGATATGGGGAGTAGTAAAACTCATCGATGTTAGTGTCGTTTTTATTTAATTCTGAATTTATAAAACTATGCAACTTTTTAACATCCTGGGAAGAATAGTAGCCTCTAGATATACCCGACTGATTTGTTGCTACCAAAATTAAATACCCCTTGTTTTTAAAATACTTAATTGTTTGTATCGCGCCATCTATCCATTTAAAGTCCTCAATTTTATAAACGTATCCTTTATCAATATTTAAAACTCCGTCTCTATCAAAAAAAACAGCAGGACTCATTAGTTTAAACTCATTGCTTTGATAATCTCTGATTAATTATTTTTGTAGTACTGTAACCACTTAATAGTTTTATTATTTTTATACTTCCACCATTTTTTATAACAGTATCAGCACCTACTATTGCCTTTTTTTCGTAATCACTACCTTTAATTAATATATCTGGCAATAATTCTTGAATAATTTTAAGGGGAGTATTTTCATCAAATAAAATAATAGCGTCAACAAAATCAGTATTTAATAATTTTTTTATCCTTATATTTTGATTATCAATTGGTCTACTATCTCCCTTTAATAACTTTACTGATTTATCAGAATTCAAAGCAATAATAAGAAAATCGCATGTTTGTTTTGACTCGTCTAATAACTTTAAATGTCCCATATGCAATAAATCAAAACAGCCATTTGCAAGTCCTATACATAGGCCATCTTTTTTTAATAACATTATTTTCTTTTTAAGTTCTTTTAATGAGTAAGTTTTATTTACCATTAATTTATTAATTCATTGAGCGTCAAAGAGGCGGCTTCAATTTTTTGAACAACTTTTCCAGCTGCATAGTTTGCGATTTTAACTGATTTTTCTGTATCTATCCCAATAGCTTTCATTAACGCAAGAGAAGCAACAACAGTATCTCCTGCACCGGTTACATCTTCTGCCTTTTTTGTGGTAGCATTAAAATTTTTATGATTTTGATCTGTAACTAAGGTCATCCCTTTCTCAGATCTGGTAACGAGAATTTCTGAAATCTTATTTTTTTTAATTATTTTTCTTGCAGCATTAATTATATTTTTCTCATTTTGACTTAAATTAAAATTATTTGAAGCTATAGATAATTCGTGTAAGTTTGGGGTAACGATATCGGCACCTTTATATAAATTGAAATTCTTTTGTTTTGGATCAATTATAATTATTTTATTATTTTTTTTAGTTTTTTTAATTAAATTACTAAATAAAATTTTTCCAAAAAATCCTTTACCATAATCTGAGAGTAATACAATATCACATTTTTTAATTTCTTTCTCAAATATATCTAAGATTTTTGAATTTGCCTGATGACTTAACTTAAAATTATTTAATTCGTGATCAAGTCTCAGTAAATGTTTCTTTTTATCTACGAACCTAATTTTTTTAGGCACAAAATACCCTTTGTTCTTTATTGATATGCTCTTTAAATTTTTTTTATACTTTTGTAACTGATTAATTTTTTTGATGTCTTTCTTTTTATTATCACCTATATATATCATCGTAACATTGGCACCCAAACTAAGGATATTCTTAGCAACATTCCCTACACCGCCTAAGCCGTAAGCTTCTTTTTCATAAGACAGAATAGGTATTGGTGCCTCAGGCGAAATTCTATGAACTGACCCATAAATATACCTATCAATAACTAAATCTCCTAAACATAAGACCCTTGTCTTCTTAATTTTTTGAAGATTCTTTTTTATTATTTCTCTAAGATTTTTTTCCACTTTTTATTAATTTTTTTATATGCTTCAAAAACTTATCCCAATCATCAGAAGATATTATATAACCTATGCATTTTTTTGAATGACATTTACATATATGGTCTCGATAGTCATTTTTATCAAAGGTATAGCCATAATCATAAGAAAGCTCTTCTCCTTTATTAATTTTTTTAATTGATTTAATCCATATTTTATTTTTGATAATTTCCACCTCACAGTTTGGGTCACAAGAGTGATTAATATATCTTGCTTTATTGTAAAGTGGTGAACCATCAATATCGTATTTGCTGTTTAACTCAAAAATGTAAACTGAACCAAGATCCGGTGATTTCATTGACCTCTTAATCAAATTAGATGATCTTTTATCTCCCTCTTTTTTTGTTATTTTTTCACCTATATATTCGATGATAAGTGTGTTTTTTCTAATATTTTTAGTTGCAAAAATTCCAGATCCGTGAATTTCAGAATTACGCACTTTCCACATATTGATGAATTAATTTGATTTATTGTATTTAAATTTTCTAATTGCAAGAAAAGTAGAAATCAACAATTGAACAATGAATGCAACAATTAATGACGCTGCTAAATAATATTTAAAGGGCCATTTTTCAGATGAGAATCTAATGTCATTAACATCATAAAATGCAAACATTGAACCTCCTTGAATTAAAGGTTGATATTTGCTTAATTTTTTTTGCGTTTCACTTGCAGCTACTTGTTTAACTTGAATTTCGTTTAATATTATATTCTTTTTTTTATCTTCTTCATTACCATCGGTATTATTTAATACGTCTGATCCTAGATAATCTATCTGAGCTTTATATATAGTCGCCTGTTCATCGATAGATGATTTAATTGCTTCTAAAGAATTTAATTCAGCCAAAATGAAAAGGTCCTCAAAAAAAGATCTGATTTTTGCTTTATCATTATATGATACGGTTAGAAAAGCATCTTTAAGAATAACAGTTCTGACCAATGAACTATTCATATTATTTTTTGATAATGCTTCGTTTATTGTATTATATTTTGTTACTTCATAAGTGAACAAGTTATATACATCATCTTTATTAATTAAAAGATCTAGTGAAGGATTTTGAAATTCAAGATTATTTATTACTTTTGTTCTTGCCTTATATACTTCAGGTGTTGAATAGTAGTAATACATTCCTGAGGAAACTGATAAAAATACTACTAATAAAAACAAAATCCAATTTTTAAACATTTGTTCAAAAATTGTTACAACGTCTACTTCATAATCGTCCTGCATGTCAGACCTTTCTGTGAATAATTATCATTTATATATTAAATTAATTATTTGTATAAGATTATTATTAAATTATGGATGATTTATTTTTGATAGTTAAAGTCTGGTATTAACTTTTGAAAAATATCTATAATTTGTTCTTCATCAAAAGACTCTATGCAGGAATTAATATCTTCTAAATAATTAATAAGTAAGTCACTATTGAAACCTTCTTCTTTAGAAACTAAAATCCTTGGATGTTTTGTAATAGAGGAATCTTTACCAATAACTAATTCTTCAAAAAGCTTTTCACCTTTACCTAAACCAATAATAGATATTTCTATGTCACCATCAGGATTTTTTCTGTCTTTAATGGTCAATCCTCTTAAATGAATCATTTTCTTTGCCAAGTCATAGATTTTAACTTGCTTGCCCATATCTAACAAAAATACTTCTCCATTATTTCCCATTGCCCCTGCCTGAATTACTAACTGAGAAGCCTCAGTGATTGTCATGAAATATCTTATAACATCTTCGTGTGTTACAGTTATTGGTCCGCCCTGACTAATTTGTTTTTCAAATAATGGGATCACTGACCCACTTGAGCCTATAACATTTCCAAAACGTACAATAGAGAAACGAGTATTGGCATTTGCCTTACTTTGTACAATCATTTCAGAAATTCTTTTAGTTACACCCATTATACTTGTTGGTCTTACAGCTTTATCAGTAGAAATTAATACAAAATTATTTACTTCAGCAGTTATTGAGGCTTTCACACAACTATATGTTCCTAAAATATTATTTTTAGCTCCTTCAATTATATTATTTTCCAAAATATTGACATGCTTGTAAGCAGCGGCATGATACACAGTATTTATTTTATATTTATTACATATTTTTTTTATTAATTCTTCATTATTAACAGATCCTAAAACTGGGAGAAATTTAGTTTTGATGTTTTTTTTATTTTTTTCTTCGTTTAGTTTACCAGTTATTTCATATAAAGAAAATTCATCATGATCTAATAATATAACTATTATTGGATTTAAATTAATTAGCTGCAAGCAAAGCTCAGAACCGATTGAACCTCCTGCTCCTGTTACAAGAACGCTTCTTTTTTTAACATCACTATTTAATAATTCTTGAACAGGAGGAACGACTTCTCTTTCGAGTAATTTTGATATATTTAATTTTTTAAAACTAGAAAGATCTGATTTACCATCCAATATGTCAGATAATGAAGGTATCTGTTCAATTCTTATTGGAATATTCTCTAATATATCTAGTAAATACTTATCTTTATAAAGTTTATTTTCTGAAACAAGCAGCCTTTCGATATTATGTTTATTTATTATTTTATTTAGATCATTCATAGAGTGTACAGGGAGATTGAATATCTTCTGATTTTTAAATATCTCTTTTTTACTGTTACTAAAGAAACATATTATTTTGATATTACTGCTATATTTCAAACGTTCTGCCAGGCTTATTGCATCTTCAGATGTGCCAAGTATAGCAACATTTTCTGTTTTATTTGCTTTCATATGACTACTAATAGTTGAATTAAGTATTAGCCATCTTGCTGTAAGTCTTGAGGAAGATAGTAAGAGAATTAAAATTATCCAATTAATAAAGATTATAGACCTCGGAACATTCTCTGAGGGGGCAACTTCAAAAGCACCTAAAAAAATTAAAAAACCAAAAATAATTGCATGTACTATTGTTGCTTGAAATATAGTTAGAAGAAAATCAAGGTTTATGTATCTGGTAACTGTATTATAGAGACCGAAGTAAAAGAAAATGGGAATTGCAGATATGATAGAAATTATAAATAATAAAACAATTTCATTGTTTGGAATAAAAATATTTTCTAATCTTAATGAAAAAGACAATTCTAGTGCCACTAATAGTATTAATGAGTCAATAAAAACCATCATTGACTGTTTTCTTTGTCTTGATTGAGAGGCTAATAATCTAAGCATAAATAAATTTTTTTATTTCAATAACTTTTAAAAATACTGCTTGCACCTGGAGGTATTGAGGGCTTGAGTTTATTTTTTCTAAGAGAAATTTCTAATAAATCATTTTCAATTTTCATTTTTTTTAGATCCGAATTAATTAATTTTAGTGCCATTTTTTTTGAAAATATAGCAATTCCAGTATAAATAATTAATTTTAAGTCTAAAATAATAGAATTATTTTTAACATATATTAGTCCCAACTTACTTTTCCAAGGACGTATTAATTGATTATAAGCTATTTCAGGATTTTCGTAATCAGACAATATTTCAGACTCATCTGAAAAAATAATTGAAGCAAAGTCAGTTATTCCTGGTTTAACGCTCAGTAATTTTGTTTCTTCAAGGGTGTATACATTAACATCTTTCTCTACATTTGGCCTTGGTCCAACTATCGACATATTTCCATTTAATACATTAAAAAATTGAGTAATCTCATCTATTTTAAACTTTCGTACAATTTTTCCTATTTTAGTAATTCTACTATCACCTTCCTTTGTTGATAAAAAACCATCTGAATTTGTTACTTTCATAGACCTTAATTTGATCATTTTAAATTTTTTTTTATTTTTCCCAATACGTTCTGAAAAAAAAAGAGGATTATGATAATCTTGAAAAAAAATTAGTATTGAAAATAAGGTTATTATTGGAGAAAAAAAAATTAGCAAAAGTAACGAAATTAAAGTATCAAAAATTATTTTCATTACTTATATTAATTAAGAAGTGATTTTACTTTTTTTACTATCGATGCTGCATCTAATTTATAGTGTTTCCTTAAATATTTTTGTGAACCTACTATTGAACTAAACTCATCATTTAAACCCATCATTTGAAATTTTCTTGGAATTTTTCCTTCAATCATACAGACTTCCGATACTGCACTGCCAAATCCTCCAAGAATATTGTTTTCTTCAATCGTTATTAAACCCCCAGTGTTTTCAGATGAGTCAAAAATCTCTTTTTTATCTAATGGTTTAATTGAATGAAAACCAGACACTCTTACATTTATGGAGTCTTTTTTTAATAAATCAGCAGCTAAAATAGCCTCCTCCAAAACTCCTCCACATGCAGCTAATGTAAAATCTTTACCATCTCGAAATCGATAAGCTTTTCCAAACGTAAAATTAGATTGAGTTTCTTTACAATATGACTTGTCTAGTCTTAGATAACAAACATTTGAAATTTTACTTAATTCTTTTGTTAACATTTTTACATCTAGTTCTGTACAAGGAGTTGTAATTGTCGTATTTGGTAAAGATCTTAAAATTGACAAATCTTCAGTTGCATGGTGTGACATTCCCAGTGGACCATAACTAAATCCACCTCCGGATGAGATTATTGTAATATTTGCATTGTGGTAGCATGCATCATTTCTTATTTGCTCTAAACATCGTAAAGTAGGAAAATTTGCAATCGAATAAGTAAAAACTTTTTTTCCCTCTAAAGCCATTCCAACTGCTACTCCAGTCATATTTTGTTCAGCAACACCAACATTAAAATACTGGTCTTTATATTTTTCTTCAAATTTTTCAAAAACACCAAATCCTAAGTCAGCAGTAAGTAAAACTATATTAAAATCTTTTTTAGCAATATCTATTAACGATTCTACAAAACTATCTCTCATTCAATAATTCTTTCTTAGCCTCATCATATTCTTTATTTTGAGGACTTCTATAATGCCATAAAATATTGTTTTCCATAAAGGAAACTCCTTTTCCTTTAATGGTGTTTGCTATTATACATAAAGGCGAACTATTTAACTCGTTTTTATTATTTAATGAGTCAAAAATTTCTTGGTAATCATGGCCATTTATATTTATTACATTCCATCCAAAAGATTTCCACTTTTTATCAAACGGCTCAAGTTTTAGAGTATCTTCAGTATTTTTAATGCTCTGTAATTTATTTCGATCAATAATAACTGTTAGGTTGTTAAGCCCATGATGATTTGCGAACATAATACTTTCCCATACTGAACCTTCATTGCACTCACCATCACTTAAAATAACATACACTCTGTGACTCTGATTGTTTGTTTTAGCCGCTAAAGCCATTCCACATCCAATTGATAGTCCATGACCAAGGGATCCTGTTGATATTTCTACACCTGGTATTCCAATATGAGAAACATGACCAGATAGTAATGACCCATCCTGATAATGGGAATTAAGCATTTTTTTATCAAAAAAATGATATTCGGCTAATATTGCATATATACCAGCCCCTGCATGACCTTTACTTAGTATTAGCCTATCTCTTTCGTTCCAGTTCGGATCTGAGGGTTTAAATTTTAAAACATATTCATATAGAATTACTAAAATTTCAATCATTGAAAATACGGATGCTATGTGAGAACTATTTCCCTTATTGACCATATCTAATACGTTAAGCCTTATTGATTTTGAAATATTTATTAATCTTTTAATATCTAGTTGTTTTTTATTCATAACTATTTATATCAGTAGAATTCTATAATTTTTTTACAAACCTGCTCAATATCATCGTCTGTGAGATATGTATTTAAAGGTAATAATAAACTTCTAGCCATCATTTTTTCCGTAAACTTCAGTGAAAAATTCATGTTTAAACTTTTAAACTGATGAACGGCTTTCCCACCCCATTGCAATATGGTGCCTATATTATTTTTAGATAAGAAAGCTCTGAGTTCATCTCTTCTCTCGGCTTCAATCTCAAAATTTTGATATATGTCTCTTCTATCAGCATCTTCATCTGGATGTGGAGGTAATGACAATTGATCTACATTTATTAGTTTCTCATGATAAATCCTAGCAATTTGTCTCCTTCTTTCTATATTTTCTTCATGAAATTTAAAAAAATAATTTAAAATCGCAGCCTGTAAATTGTCTAATCGGGAATTGTAACCCCAAAGTTTAATGTTTCCATGTTCATCTCGGCCATGATCACGCATTAAGATAATTTTTTCATAAATCTCCTTATCGTTTGAAAGTACCATTCCTCCATCACCCAAACATCCTATGATTTTTGCTGGATAAAAACTTATACATCCAGCTTTACCAAAATTTCCTGCAAAAATTCCATTATATTTAGCCCCTAGCGCCTGAGCAGAATCCTCATAAATATCTAGATTATATTTATCTGCTATATTTTGAATGTTATTCATATTAGCTATACGTCCATTTAATTGAGTAACAACAATTGCCTTCGTATTTTTATTTATTGAATTCTCTATACTTGCACAGTCAATAAGATGATCATTTCCTGCCTCAACTGGAATCGGCTTCGCTCCTGAAAAATTAATTGCTGACGCTGTAGCAATCATAGTATGTGAACAAAAAATTACTTCATCATTATAATCAAGGTTACCAGCTTTAAACATAAGCTGCATTGCATCCGTTGCATTTGCAACTCCAACAGCATATTTGCATCCTGTATAATCAGCAATTTTATTCTCAAACGTTTTAAGATCATCTTGCATTATATATGCACCACGGTTTCCGACATCATCAATGATATCGATTAATTCCTTCTGATGCATTTTATATATTGCCTCATAGTCAAAAAATTTGATAATTTTGTTTTTCATTTTTTTTTAAGTTTATCTTTTTTTAATAACAATTGTAAATTTAAAAGCTAAATACTTTGATTTAAATATTATGTCACTATATTTAATAAAATGTGCAATTTTATTTTGGCCCATAAATAATTTTAAGCATGGTACTAACCATATTAAGCTACCAAAGAAATCGAAATTTAATAATTTATTATTCTTTTGAAAATATTTTAGTTTTTTTATGCTTGGCATATTTCTTATGGTATTCATTGTCCTATTTCCTAAAAAATAACTAAAATATCTATTTAAAACATAAAGTGGATTATTGTTTAAGCTGTCAACAGCAATCAGGTAGCCATCTTTCTTTAAAACTCTAAAAATTTCTTTTTTTACTAATCTATAATCTCCATAACTTAAACTGCCAGCAATACATACTGCGTCAAAACTACAATCCTTAAAAGGCAGAGTTTCGATATCTGCCTTATGAACAGTAAAATTACGATAATTGCTATATAATTTTTTTATTAAACGAAGACAATTTTCTGATATGTCAGTTATTGTTGCTTCATTAACAGACTTTAAAATTATTTCTGTATGAAGACCAAAACCCGCTCCTAATTCTAAAACTTTATGATCTCGTTTCACATAATGTGAAATCAAATCATAATACCTTTCATAAGGAAATCTATGATACTTTTCTAGTTTTTCGTAATTAAGTATTTCATTATTTTTATTATTATACAGTATTTCTTGTGCTCTATTATCATAATTATTAAGATCCCTGAGTTTGTCATTACTTCTTTTAATCATTTTTGTAATTAGCTATTTTACGTAGGTGTTCAATAAACTCGTTATAAACAGTATTAAATTCAAATTTTTTATCATACAATTTTTTTACATTTGATTTTAATAAATTTCTTAAGTGTTTTTTATCGATAATATTCTGTATTATTCTGTTTAAAATTTGGGGATTTTGATCATCGTAGTAAAAACCTACCTTTTCTTTTTCAATTAGTTCTTTTACGTCACCTCTAAGTGAACATATTACCGGTAAGCCCATTGAAAAAGAATCAATTATTTTATTTGGTATATTATTTATATAATTATCTATGTTTTTTAAGGGTACGATTGTGGCAATACAATTTTGAGAAATAATGTGAATATCTTTTTTTTCAATCCAACCAGTAAAAAATACATTTGATAATTCTTTAGCCTTTTCTTTCCATCTATTATGCATTTCACCATCACCACAAATAATTAAATTACATTTTATATTTTTTGATTGAAAAATTCTGAAAACTTCAAATATTGGATCAAAATTTAATGAAGGATAGTGAGTCCCAGCAAAAAGGATATTATTATCACTAAATTTTAAATTAAATTTATTTACAAATTTTCCATTGTTTTCATTTATTTCAACTTGGGTAGTTAATGGTAAAACTTTATCTAAAGAATTTTTTTTACGCCAACTGTACCTATAAATCCAATCTAAGTATCCCTGGGACATAGTTGAAACAGAGGTAGCATTTCTCATTAAATTTTTTGCTATCAGAATATAAGGAAATATAGCTATTTTTAAAATGGGCTTTAACAATTTTGGAAAGGGTTCAAGAAAAAATTCTGGCCATTGATCTTTCACATCAAGTACATAAGGAATTTTATATCTTTTTAGATAATTAGACATAAAATGATTAATTTCAATTGGTGGATAGCCAAGAAATGCAACATCCGGTTTATCTTTACAAGTTTTAAGAACTTTATTTAATTTTATACCAAGTATAAAGTGATCATATATTCTTTTAAAACTTACGTTAGATTGATATCCGGGACTATGAATCAGAATTAGTTCAAGATTTTCATTTATCTTTATCACTTTATCTTGAGAAAAACGATGAGATTTATTTCTGTGATTAAACGTTGAAGACCATAATATTACATTATGACCCTTCTCAACCAATTTATTCGCAAGATTCATACCTCTCATTGTTCTAGAGTTATCTTGATCTATGTGAAGTGGTTCTCCTGTTTGTAAAATCCAAATTTTCATTATTTTAAATTGATATTATTTTACATCCCGACTCTAATATTTCATATTTTTTTACAGTATTATGTTTTTTGATTTTTTGAGATTTAAAAATTTTACCAACAAGCATAGATGATTTTTTAAGAGATATATTATTATGACAGCCACAATAAGCATTTCCAGCTTCAACTCTAAATTTTTTATAACAATTACAATATTTCTTTATGATATAATTATTGCCGTAAGGTGATGTTCTATGAAAGTCTGCATTAGCCCAAATTGTAATTGTAGTAACACCATAATAGGCTGCCAAATGTCCAAAGCTACTGTCATTTCCTATAAAAAAATTTAGTTTTTTTACTTTTGGGATAATTTTTTTTAAAGGCAAGTCTAGTAGTAAAGAGTGTTTAAAACTTAATTCTGATGAGAATTTCTTTGTAGCATCAAACTCAGCTTTTCCACCAAATATTATGACTTTTAAGTCGTATTTTTTATTAAGGTCCTCAATTAAATATTTAAAGTTTTCAGGTTTCCATATTCTATCTGAATTACCCGCACCAATATGAATTCCAACTATAATTTTACTACCTTTTTTTAAATTAATTTTTTTTATGGTTTCATCATTTTTTTTTAAATTAAATAATATTCTATTAGACAAATGATCGTGATAATTTTTATTATATTTAGTTGAAATATTTTTATTTAAAAATTGAAGTAAGTTTATTTTATTATTTTTTACTCTGTAAATTTTTTTTATATTACTTCTTGATAAAAAAGTAAGAATGTTTTCTCTTTTTGCTGAAGGGAATGCAGCAAATAAAACATCATACTTAATAGTATATATTTTTAAAAATATTTTAATCAGATTAAATAAACTATTTTTTTTCTCATTCCATTCTATAATAGATATATGATATTTTTTTAATTCATATTCCATAATTTTGCTGCTTCCATTATTTGATACAATAAGAGAAATGTTATCCGTTTTACTGTACTTGTTTTCTCTGAGGTATGATTTTATTACAGGTAAAAGTATTATTGTATTTCCGAGACCTTGAAGTGAAATTATTATAACTGATTTTTTCACTAAATTTCTCTTCTAAAAAAATTTAATAAACTAGTTATTGTTGGTGGAAGCTTAATAATTAAATTGTTAAAGATCCCAAAAAAAATAAATATTATTGAGATCTGTAATAATAATATAATTATATTTGGCAATAAGCTATGGTATTGACCGTCCATAAATATATTTATCACATCAATTAAAATAAAATAAATTATAGGATATTTTAATGATATTCTTTCACTTGCTCTGCTAAATTGTACAGAGAATTGAGATAATACAAAACTGACGATTAAGGGTGATAAGATTAAACCTATAGGACCAAAAATAAATAATAATCCACCCAACCAACCTGGTGCAGCAGCTTGAACTCCAAATCCAAATATTTTAGCAATTTCATAACCTGGTGCCATTGGTTTATCTGGCCAAATGAATGAGGGAACTGCCAACCCAAAGAAAGATTTAATATAGTCTAAAATAAAATAAGCGTATATTTCTGGATCAGCAATCATTACAGCTGTTTGACCAATTGACGTGTCTCTTCGAGCCATTCCTGGCATCCAACTAAAAAGATTATATTCTGTTCCATAGGACCAACCTTGCAATTCTGTCCGGATAAGTTCTCCAAGCGCAAAGCTTGGGATAGCAAGAATGATTATGATAAATACATAAGACAATTTAAATTTTATTCTTTTTCTAATCAGTAAATACGCAAATATATAAAATAATGGAATAATAAAACCAGTTTTACTGCCAGCTGATATTATCTCTAAAATATAAAATGAAAAAACTAATAACGCAGCAGTATACTTTTTGAACTCTATTAAAATAAATAGCATAAAATATGGTATCATCATAAAAATTCCTGAGAGAGTTTCAGATCTTCCATAAGAAGACTCGCGAATTTCTTCTACAGAATTTGCTCTTACAGGCGCAGTAAAATCATCCATATCACTTAAAATGAATCTTATATAAAATCCTATAAACCAACAGATAGCGGATATGATTATAGCATTCAGTACAATTCTTCGTTTGAGAAAGTAAGAACTAATAATTTCCCACCTCTCATTAATTTTTGATTGGCCAATTCTAATTGATGAGTAGTCGTAAAAAAATTTATACAAAATAACTACTAATACTAATTGAAGAAAATAAATACTATAAGCTGCAAAAAAATCTGAGTGTGAGATAAAATTTAAAGCAGAAAAATGAATTTCTTGATGATTGTAAATATTGTGAGTCATTAAATTTATAATTCCTGGAAATATTGTTAATAAGAAAAAGATCATTGGCATATGATTTTTAAAACTTATTTTTCCTGAAGAAATAAAAATAAATAAAGCTATAACAAATAAATAGTATACAAACGGGATCTGAAATAACATATTATTAATATAAAATTCTTATTAGTTTTATTTATAAATGATCTACTATTAAATCATATATACAATTTGAAATCATTTCATTTCCACCTGGTGTTAGATGAACAATATCTACCCACTTTTGGTTTTTATTTGGAAAACATGACCTAATAATTTCTAGATTTTTAAAATTATTTGAACTTTTATATTCATTAATTAATTCTCTATATGACTTGATACTATTATAAATGAATGGATATTCTTTTTTTATAGTTTCTTTAAGATTTAAGTCATCTTCATGTAAATTTATATCATCGAAAATTGTAGGCTGCAGAATAAATAAATAATTGAAGCCATATGCATTAGACAATCGATCAATATACTTAAAAGATTGGACAGTTTCAGACATTAGGTTATTTAATCTCATGTTTATTTGATCTTTTGATGGTACCCCTGAGTGCCTTAAATTATTTTTTTTAAAAAAGCTTATTGAATTTTCAAATTCAAATTGACCCATATGCTCCTGATTTTTTATAACTTTGTGCATAACATCATTAAACCCGAAGTAAAATATAAACATATCGGGTAATTCTCCACTTCTGATTAAATTTGAAAAAACAATCAAATCATTTGAAATATTATAACCAGACTGACCAAAGTTTTTTATAAGAAAGTTCCTATTATCATCAAGAGCTCTACATTTTAAGTGAAAAGGAATTAAATCCTCATCTCTTAAAATACCATCTCCATATATTGTGCTTCCTCCATGAATATAAATATTAATATTTTCTAAAAGATTAGAATCATTTTTGTCATAATTTGTGCACATTTTATATGAAGGTGTATATCGAGTTCCATTGATGGTTGTATTTATAAATTTTGAATTAAAGTTGGGTTCGATATTCCATAATGTAAATGGTGAATACACTAATGAGGGCATTGATTGATTTTCACTCCAACCAATTACCCATTCGAGATTTTTGTATCCCTCTAAGTCTAATATGTTTTCATGAGAAAGATTCGCAAAATCAATATCTAATTCACGAAATTTCTCTCTATTTATATTTTTAATAATAAGTTGAGTAACAGTTTCAAAAGAAAATTTTCCTTTTCCATAAACATATAGTACAAAACTTGAAAATAACTCAATAATTCCAAATAAAAATATAAGAATTATAATCGAAAGTAATAAATAACTTATATAGTTCTTTATTTGACTCATTTTTAATCAAGCTTATATTTATATTTATATTTTTTATCAAATTTTTTTGTTTGAGAGCTTTTTTCTAAAATAAAGTTTTCGCATATTAGGACATCTATCTCTGTTCCCATGAAACAATTAAATGCTTCAATAGGCTCATTTACTATTGGCTCACCTCGCACATTGAATGAAGTATTTATAATCATTGGGCACCCAGTTCTATTAAAAAAACTTTTTAGAAGTTTGTAGTACCTTTTGTTATATTGACCATCAACTGTTTGTATACGTGCCGAGTAATCCACATGAGTAACGGCGGGTACTTCAGATCTTTTTATATTAAGTTTATCTATACCAAACAAATTAATTTCGTCTTGGCTCATTTTGATTTTTTTATCTTTTTTAATCTCATCCACTAGTAACATGTAGGGACTGTCTACGACATAATCAAACCAGTTATGAACCTCATCCTTCAAAATTGATGGAGCAAACGGTCTAAATGTTTCTCTGTATTTTATGCTCAAATTCAACTTTTTTTGCATTGTGATATCCCGCGGATCAGCAATTATTGATCTTGCTCCCAATGCCCTCGGTCCAAATTCCATTTTACCTTGGAACCAGCCAATTATTTTCTTATCCAATAGACAATTTACAGCATAGTTTATTAATTCTTCTTCTGATAGCTCAAAATACTTTGCTTCTTCTCTTTCAAACTCATTTTTAATGTATGACATTGAATATTTTGGCCCCAGATATGACCCTTTCATTTGGTCACTAAGTTCTATTGAGCGATTTTTTTTTAATTCAAGATGCCAAAAAGCGAGGGCAGCGCCTAAGGATCCTCCTGCATCTCCTGCAGCGGGTTGAATCCAAAGATCTTTAAAACTACCAGACTGCAATATTTTACCGTTTGCAACACAATTCAGCGCAACACCTCCCGCCATGCATAAATAATTACAGTCATATTCTTTTTGGATATTATTCGTCATTTTTAAAATTATTTCTTCAACCACAAATTGGATTGAAGCGGCAATATCCATATGGAATTGATTAATCGGTTCTTTTTCTGGATTTCGTGCCTTTGATTTGAAAAGATTTTCAAATTTGTAATTTATCATTTTAAGCTCTGTCATATATCCAAAATAATCTAAATTGAGTTTGAATGATCCATCATTTTTTACATCAATAAGTTTTTCAAATATTATTTTTTTGTATTTAGGAATTCCGTAAGGTGCTAGACCCATCACTTTATACTCTCCGCTATTGACTTTGAATCCAAGATAATAAGTAAAAGCTGAATACAGCAAACCGATCGAATGAGGGAAGTTAATTTCTTTTATAATATCTAATCTATTAGAATCGCCAAGTGAAATTGTTGTAGTGGCCCACTCACCAACCCCATCCAAAGTAAGAATAATAGCTTTCTTAAATGGTGACGGAAAAAATGCGCTTGCTGCATGACTCAAGTGATGCTCTGAGAAATAAATCTTGTTATTATTAAATTCGCTATCTAATTCTTTTAATTTATTAGTAATAGTATTTTTAAGAAATAACTTATCTTTTATCCAAATAGGCATTGACTTAGAAAATGATTTATATCCATAAGGCGCTGTTTGAATGTATGTTTCAAGTATTCTCTCAAATTTTAAGAATGGTTTTTCATAAAATACAATATAATCGATTTCGCTCAGTTTAATATTTTCAGACTCTAAAAGAAACTTTATGGAATTAATTGGAAATGAAGAGTCATGCTTAATTCTGCTAAATCTTTCTTCATGCGCTGCACCTACTATCTCTCCATTACATAACAAAGCTGCAGCGCTGTCATGGTAAAAACATGAAATACCAATAATATATGTCATTAAAATAGTGTATAGATGAAAGGTGCTACAGCAGTACCTTGAGTTAAAACAAGTAAACCACCAAATATAATTAAAATAAAAACAGTAGGAAATAACCAGTATTTTTTTCTTAGAAAAATGAACTTAAAAAAATCTAAAATTATATTCATTAAAACTGATCTTTCATCGAATGCTTAAGTTGGTCATCTTTTTTTATCCAATAACTTTTTTTGTTATCCCTTTTAAGCTTTAGAAGATCTATTCTAAAAAGCTTAAGCGCTAAGCCAGTTGGAAAAACGACAATTAAATAAATGGTAAACATTATAATTGGCGATATTATTATGCCTAGCAACATGCCAATTAATGACCAGGCGTAATTAAGGGGATAGAGAAGTTTTTCATTTGAAATAGTAATGATTATTAAGAGAATAGTTATAAATAAAAATAAATTCCCTAAAATAAATGAATTAGTATAAAAATATATTGATATAATAAAAAAAACAAAAGCAAATGTATATCCAAAATTCTTATTGGTGCTGATTATAAGATTATTTTTAAACATAAGAAAAATTAGCTCCAATAACTTTTACCATAAATTTTCATTATAAACCTTTGTAATATATTTGTCTCAAAAAAGTGAATATAAATTCTTGATAGAAATGTTTTTTGTTTAGAGTTAATTCCTTTGCTATAAGTTATACTGTTTTTAGAAATTCTAAATTTATATTTGGCTTTTTTAACTCTGGCGTGACTTGCGAATTCCATAATTTCTAAAATATGAAATGAATCACTATGCCTACCATATTTTCTTTCTATATAAGGATACTCTTGCTCAAGTACAGTTGGATAGCATGCGTTTGGATGAAATATAAGATTATTTTTTTTTTGAATCGACTTAAAATAAAAAGGCGGCTTACGCACATAGAGCGATTTACTCTCAGAATTTATAAATTCTACTGATCCAACAAATACCGTATTAGTTTTACTCTTTTTATTTTTTATTGATTTTAACATATAGAAGAGATAATTCTCATCTAATTCATCATCTGAATGAAGATATGTGACGTATGGGGTAGTAACTTTAGTTAAAGCAAAATTAAGAGAATTGTATAATCCTTTGGGGGGATTATTAAAGATAGTAGAATTACTGTTACTTTTTTTAATTATCTCTAAGGTTTGATCATCAGAATTGCCATCGACTATTAGGTGAGTTACCTCTCTCGAATCAACCTTTAACAATGCATTATTCAGTGAATTTAAGCAATTTTGAACGTAATCTTCCGAGTTTTTAGTCAGAGTTATAATTGTGAGTAATGGCCGCATTATTAATTATTTTTTTTAGAAATATATATATTAATTTTGTTGAACTCCATCAATTTTACTAAATCTTTACTATCTGTATGTTCATGAACAAAAATTGCTTCATTAGAGTAATTTTCAAAATTTAAATCCTTAATATTTGGAATATAAATTTGCCTTTTATCTAAAGAGTTAATGAATAAAATATTTTTACTTTGTTCTCTCCTATAAGTATTTAAGGCATATAAAGTAGATGCTTTTTCAGGATATATTGTTGAAACATAATAAACCTCATTAATTTCATTATCAGATAAATGATTGCTGATATAATTGTTCAAATCTTTTAAATCTGAATTAACGGCGCTAATGTGGTCAGTTAAATTATTTTTGTAGGTTATTAATGTGTAAATGCATAAAAATAAAACTAATAAATTAATAAAATAATTAATTAAGATATGTTTACTGCAAAAGAATAAGTAAAGATATATCAATGGCACTAGAGAAATAATGAAATATCTTGAAATAAGACCATAATTTCTGAATTCATTAAAATACTCATAGTCAATATTTAAAATTACATTTTTTACTAAATATGCATTTAAAAATAAAATTATGAATGGAAAAATAAGACAAATTATATTCGATTTATAATTCATTTTGTCAAAAATTAGAATGAGGCTAAAAAGGGGTATAATAATCAAAAACCAATGCCACGGATTTAATAAGAAAAAATTACTTAAAACTAAATATGTATTATAGCTTTCATTAATGATTATACTGGTACCACCTGTCGAAAAGAATGACACATAAAGAGAAATAAACCATGGCACTGCAAATAAATTTACACCAATGCACCATCCAATCATTAAATACGACAAAAAATCTAACTCGTATTTTTTCACAAGAAAATATATGAGTACAAAATACAATAATAAGAAGATGCAAATAAATGAGATTATAATTACCCTTATTTGCTGATATTCTGCGTCTATTGTTCCAACATACGTCCAAGTTATAGATAATAAAAATAATGGAAAAGTAATATAAATATATGTTTTCCATTTTTTCAAATCAAAAAAAAGAGGTGATAAAATTTTTCTCTTTATAATATATCTGACTATAATTGATATTAATATTACTAAACCAAGGAAATAATTAGCAATAATAAAACCTAAAATGAAATATGATATTTTTGAATGAATAGAAACATTATTTTGTTCATAGAAAAAAATAATTGAGATCGGCACTAAAAGCATAATCACCGGAATATTAAATGACCAAATTGAAATACACAGAGTTGTTATCGGAAAAGATGAAATTAAAAACCCAATTATTAAGACATTTAGTAAACCTATTGAATACATCCTTGAAATAAAAGATACCCAAATTCCTACAATAGAAATAAAAAATAAATTTATTAATATTCCGATAGTGTTGAATGAATTAAGATTTACATCCGGCCATCCAGTTAAGATGACCATTATCGCACTTAGTTCTTGAAAAAAGAATGCAGGTTGATGAAAATATAGTTTTGGATAAATACCTGCTAACCAACTTACTCCCATGGCATAGTAACTAGCTGTAGCATCATTATAAAATGAAAAGTAAGTTACATTTTCAATATAGTTAAAAAAAGAAAGAAAAAAAAAAGGAAATAAAAAAATAAATAAGTATAAGAGTGTAGATATTTTATTTTTCATAATTAATTCTGAAATATTTTTTGCGTTCCATTTTCCTCGAAATGAAAATTAAATTCTTTAAGGGGTGATAGAGCTTTTTTTAGTTTCTCTCTATTTTCTTTTTCGACATAAAATAAGAGAAAACCGCCTCCCCCAGCACCTAAAAGCTTTCCACCTAGCGCACCATTCTTGATTGCATTGTTATATATTTCGTCGATCTGTAAATTAGAAATATTTGTTGACAAACTTTTTTTGAGCATCCAATTTTCGTTCATTAACATACCAAATTCAGTAAACTTTGAGCTAATAATCAGCTGATAGCCATCCTCGGCAAGTGCCACCATTTTTTTTAATATATTTTTTGTATTACTGTCATTTTCAATATTAGATTTCTGATGTTTCAAGATTGATGAAGCATCTCTTTGTTTTCCATAGTAAAATAGTATTAGATTAGAATGAAAATAATTTTTAATTTCTTTTGATATATCTATATTAACTATTTTTACACTACCATCAGAATGAAAATATATTTTATTCAGTCCTCCAATAGCAGTAGCATACTGATCTTGTTTTCCAATCGGCTCTTTCAATAAATTTATTTCAACATCACATGCTTCTTTTGCAAGATCAACTTTACTTTTTGCTTTATTTACATAATTATATAAAGCGTTTAACAATGAAACAGTAAATGCACTTGATGAACCTAATCCTGTTCCAGCAGGAATATCAGCAATTGAATTAATATCGACGCCTTTTAAGTTAAATTTTTTTAATGTTTCTCTTACAATTGGGTGATTTATCTCGCTTAAATTATTTGCTAATTCTGTTTTTGAATATTTAACTTGAATTTGATCAGTAAAATATTTGTGAATAAATATATAAATATATTTGTCAATAGAAGTGGATAAAACGCAACCATAGTCGTGTTTATAATAAGATTCTATGTCACTACCTCCACCCAAGAAACTTATTCTAAATGGTGTTCGAATTCCAATCAAATCATCACCTCAATCTAACAAATTATTTCTGAAATTTAGTTCAAGTTGAATGCTTTTCTTTATTGACTCTAACGATGAAAGCATAGGTTTAGGCTTTAGCTTCATATATTTTTTTATAACATATTCAAATTTTGGAACATCACCAATCCATCCATATTTCTTCTTTGAATATTTTACTTTGGTAGTATGGTTGTCGGAAATATTCAGTATTTCTCTTACAATAGTTTTTACATTTGTTTTTGAGTTTGTTGAAACGTTAAAATAATTAATTTTATTATTTGTTTTCTTTACAATGAATTGAATTGCTTCAATTAAGTCTATTACATATACATATGGCTTTGTTTGATTACCATCACCTAACACTTGAAGTACTTTTTTATTTTTTTCTAATTTATTCAATAGATCAAAAATTACTCCATGGGTCATTCTCCATCCTACAACGTTAGGAAATCTTATAATCCAAGATTTCATATCATAATTTTCACAAAAAGATGAAATATAAGCTTCTGATGCTAATTTTGCTGCTCCATACATTGATATAGGTAATAAAGGACCACTATTTTCTTCGATTGCTTTATTATTATCACCATAAATTGCACTGGAAGATGCAAAGACTATTTTTTTTACTTTATATTTTTTCATACAAATTAAAATATTAAGTGTAGATATAAATGTATTATTTTTATCTAATAACAGATTTTTTCTACCTAGCTTTATATCTGAATTTGCAGCTAAATGATAAACTAAACTTATATTATATTTAAGAAATACTTTTTCTAATTTATTTAAATTTTCTAAATTAATTTTTATAAAATTAAATTTTTTATTTTTAGATAATTTTGTCACATAGCTTTTATTGCTATTTGATAAATTGTCCAGACAAATGACATTTAAATTTTTTTTTAGTAAACTATCTATTAAGTGGGAACCTATGAATCCCGCTCCGCCTGTAACTAAAATATTTTTCATTCACTTATTCTTCCTTTTTTGCAACAATTATTAGCTCTTCTCTACCAATATTAAACCAGAGTCTTGAGAAAAAAATATATGCTAAAAAATGAACTATTTTGAATAAAGTTAAATTAAATTTTTTTCCACCTTTTATATTTAAAATATTATATGCTGTAGAGAGTAAAAATGATGCATCACCACCTTTTTTTATCACTTTATCAATTTTAAAACCATTATTTACAAGTAGTAATTTTAGTGATTTTTCTGAAAAATGATACTGATGTGCAGGAGCAAGTATCCATCCCCAATACTTAGAAAAAATTCTATTACTTTCAAAATTTGGGACAGCCATAATCATTTGTCCTTTATTTTCAATAATCTTGTAAGCTGATTTTATGAAACTTATTATATTATCAGTGTGCTCGAGACAGTGAAATGTAACCAAAGTATCAACTTGCTCATTATTATTTATTGCAAATTGTTCTATCTTACCATTGTAGCACTTAATTCCATAACTATTCAATTCTCTCGAAGGTTCTTTCGCTAGCTCTATTCCTGCAACATTATAATTTTTTTCAAGTTTTTTAAGCAAGCTACCAAACATACACCCTACATCTAAAATAGATTTAGTAGCGTATTTTTTTATAAGAGAAACATAATATTTATTTCTGTAGCTTCTCTCAAACTCTTGAGCTTTAAACCTCTCATAACCGTAATTATCCTCATTGTAATATTTTTCATTTATTCCAAAGGGTATCGTATATCCTTGCTTGCAGCTACTACAATATGAAATAGAGAAAGTTTCATTGATAGTCTCAGTATGCAGAGAATTTACATTATATAAATGCTTCAACGAGCCTTGACAAATCTCACAAGTCTTAACTAAATTCATTAAAGATTAGTTTATTCTTTCTTTGATTATATATCGAGGCCTATCTCTTACTTCCTCATAAATTCTTCCAATATATTGACCTAATAAACCAAAACAAAGTATTTGAATGCCCCCAAAAAATATTGTCATTAATAATATTGGCATCATTCCATAAGACATTTCATTTCCATAAACAAGACCACTTATAAGATATGCAAGCCCTACAAGAAAAGACAAAACCACTATAATCGACCCAAATGAAATCATTAAGGTTAGTGGTTTTATCGAAAATGCTACAATACCGTCAATACCATGCTTAATAGATGCATAATAAGGGTTATATTTAGTTACCCCTGTATTTCTTGGGTCTCTATCATAAGTCAAAATTTTCTGTGGAAAGCCTAAATAGGGAATTAAACCTCTAAAAAATCCATGACTCTCCTTTAAATCTATTAGTTTATTAATAAATTTGCGACTTAGTAATCTGAAATCACCAACATTCGGTTTGATTTCTACGTCACTTAATTTGTTTATCAACCAATATCCGATTCTTGTAATTAACATTCTTATAAAGGTCTCACCTTTTCTAGATTTCCTTTGCATTAAAATGACCTCGTACCCTCTTGTATATTCATTATACATTTTAGCAATTAACTCTGGTGGATCCTGAAGATCAACATCAATAGTTACGCAAGTCTTACCATTTGAATTTTCTAATCCAGCCATTAAGCAGGCATTTTGTCCCCATCTTCGAGACATTCCAATAAGAGAAATTTTTTTATTATTTTTAATGAATTTTAAAATATTTTTATAAGTATTATCTGAAGAGGGATCATAAATAAAAATAACTTCATATTTCTTTTTTAACTTATTCATAACAGGAATAAGTCTTTTTAAAAATGGGCTAATATTTTTTTCCTCATTATAGACTGGAACAATTACAGATATATCAATATTTTTTTTTGATTTCATTGATTTTTCTTTATTTCCACTATTAAGTCATTAACACTTAAAAGCCAGGTATGATGAACCATTTCTATAATATTATATACAGATGAATTAACATGAAAATTTTGTATACCCATTGAATTTAAGGGATTAGAGGATGAAAATCCACTGAATGTAACTAAATCAAGATTTTTTAGTAACGATTTTTTTGCTGCATTAATTATATTTTTAGATTTACCACTACTACTGATTAAAATGATTAGATCACCTTGATCTGAATAAAATTCAATTGCTTTTTCCAACCAATTCTCGTAACCATAATCGTTAGCAAAACAAGTAATAAGATCAGCTTCGTTAAAATTTATTGCCCTTACATCACATGTCTTTGTAAAATCAACCGCAACATGACTAGCCATTGCTGCACTTCCTCCATTGCCAGCTATTATTACTTTTTTACCATTGTGGGAAACGTTAATAATTCTTTGAGCTAGATTCTCTAATTGTTCAGTCTTTACTTCAGATAATAATGCTGAAGTTTTATTTAAGAATTCAGCTATAAATTCAGTTTTCATTTAAATTTTAACCATTAAAATTTATACAATCATTTTCTTCAGACTCAATCCAATCAGAAATGAAATTTAGATCATTTGCTGTCTCGAAATCTTTAATATGCTCATGATTGATTTTTGTTATTTGATTAGCATTATAATCAGTAGTGTATTCAAATTTTATTGAATTTAACTGCACTGGCTGTTTAAAAAATGAAGAATATGCAAATTTACGTGCTAAATTTATTTGTTGTTCAGTCATAGGCGGCAAATCTTCTATCTTTCTTAATTTTTCCAAGTAATCTCTATCATTATTGGAGTCTGAGGTAAATCCTTTTCGCGAATAACGACTTTCTCCACCAGTTATAGTCGTTACGCCAAAACTACTAGCTTCAATACCAACCGTACCTCTTACAGTAATACAGTAGTCAATTGATTGAAATAAGGAATAAGTATTTATAGGTGTATCAGGTAACATAATTTTTATGTGTTCAGGTAATTTTCCTATTTTTTTATTAATAGAGTTTAGTTCAGAAAAGTTAGGAGAATTAATTTTTTTCATTTTCGTAATATTACTTGGATGTACTTTGACAATCCATTGAATATTATCATTTTTTTGAGCCTCTTTTATTGTTTGAATGAGCCAATCTTCATAATCTTCAAAAAAATTTTTTCCCCAAAAAAAAGTGGCATCCCAAAATATATGAGAAAATATAACGCCTATTTTTTTTGTATTAATAAAATTAAAGTGTTCAATTATTTTGTCTTTACTAAAAAAATTTTTGTTAACTGATGTGCCCGCAGATGCATACCAATCACCTGTTGAATAGCATTTTTCATATTCTTCTTTTAATTTAAACCAATGCTTGTCAGTGAAAGTCATCTCTTTAATTTTCTTCCAGTTCTTCTCTTCAATTCCGTATGGATGTTCATATTTATTTTGAGAATTATATTTTTTGAATATTACTGCATTATTTTTGTGTGAAGCATTTACAGTAATAACATCTAATTTATTTTTAATACTAATTTCAAAGATTTCTCCATTAGGCGTATAATTATTGTCTATCATATATACTTTTTGTGGATCTAAAATTTCTAAAGCACGATTAAAAGTATTTAAATACATTAAAGATTTAATTATATTCCACGATATTAAAAGTTTATCTGATAATCTATCGATTTGTATATCATTAGTAAATTGTCCTCTTAAAGAGGTACTATATACATACTTACCGAAAGGGATTTCGTTTTTATTAAGAAGTAGTAAATCTTTAAACGATTTTAAATTTTTATAATATTTAAGGGACTCATTAATATCTGGTTTAGTCAAAAATTTACTAAGTGATATTATTTTAACATCCAAGTACTTTTTCCATTTTAAGTAAAGTTTATAATCATCTGGTAGAACAAGATAGCTATCGTAGCCGGCCTTTTCCAATGATTTTAAAGTTAAAAGTTCAAGTGGTATATTATCTAACGATCCCCAAGATATGAAAAAGCATTTTTTTTTTGAATTTTCATCATATTTATTATGATTTAGAATTTTTCTTTGATACAAAAATTTATAAATATTAATCTTTAGTAGAGAAATTTTTTTTAAGAAAAAATAGATATTTAATTTTATAGAAATAAAAAAATAAATCATAATTAAGCAAAGAATTAATTATCAATGAATTTTCTAAACCACATTTCGATGCTTATCCATTGCCATATATGAAATGAGTTTAAATTTTTTTCATGATTACAGTAATTTGAATATTCTTTTATTACTTCTTTGGAGTCAAATATACCCCTTTCATTGAATTTTTTAGACTCAATAATTTCAGTAACCCAATGTTTTAAAACCGATTTTAACCATTCTCTTTGTGGATCAACAACGGGTTTTTTTGGCTTATTTACCAAATTTGATTGAATAATTGGCTTCAAAGCTTCTCTCATAAAATTTCTTTGTACACCATTTGATATTTTGAAATTGCCAGGAATTTTAAAAGCAAATTCAACAATTCTATGATCCAATAATGGCACTCTCAGCTCCTTACTAAATGCCATCGAAGCACGATCACATGATCTAAGAATACGGGGAAGTTTTGTGAAACAAATATCTCTATATTGAATATTCAGAAGGTGACTTTTAAATGGTTTTTCAAAATCATTTGGTATGAGTTCTTTATTTAGAAGGTCTTTTGAAAGGCAATTTCTCTTAATGTAATTAGAGCCATCGGTAGAAAAACCTGTTTTATTTAGGGAATTAATATCAAAATTTAAAACTTGATTTAATTTAACAGTACTTAAATTATTAATTTTTTTAAATTGCTCTATTTCATTTTTAGCGCGTTCATGAAATCCATTTTCTTTTAAATCTAAAATGTATGAACCAAACACATGTTGGTAACCGGCAGCAATTTCGTCACCTCCCTGACCTTCGAGCAAAACTGTCGTGGCTTTATTAGCATTCTTTTTAATCATGTTGTGTTTAGCAATTGTAATTATACCTGGATAGGGCTGTTCCTGGTAATACATAGCTTCTTCAGCAAGATACGGGATTTCGTTTGGATCTAATAATGTAAAATTTGTATCCCACTTTAATTGTTTCATTAAATCACAAACATATTTTTTTTCATCATATCGATCGTCATTGTAGTAATAAGAAAAAGTAGAAAGCTTACTTTTATCTACCTTCGAGTCATCAATTATAGCCAGCATAGCAGTTGAATCTACTCCTCCACTTACATTGACTCCAACAGGAACATCACTTCTGAGTCTCAATGAAATAGAGCTTTTTAAAAGTGAAATAAATTCTTCTTTTGCAATATTGAATTCGTTATTATTTGCATCGAAATTGAAATCATTATTTTCATTAATAGAAGATAAATCCCAGTATTTTGAAATTATAAACTTATTATTATTCAATAGAATATATTTACCTGCAGGAAGTTGATAAATATTTTTGAAAAAAGTTTCTTCTGAATGATCGTAAATACCGTCACATAAATACTTATTTATTATTTTATAATTAGGTTCTTTTTCAATACCTATAGTCAGAAGTGATTTTATTTCCGAGGAAAAATAGAATCGTTCTTTGTACCACGTATAAAAAAATGGTTTAATACCAAGTCTGTCTCTTGCGCAAAACAGAGTTTGTTTGTTTTTATCCCAAAGAGCAAAACTAAACATTCCATTGAAATATTTAACGCATTCATGCCCGTATTTTCTATACATTTTAATTATAACTTCTGTATCAGTTTTACTTGTGAGATTCTCAAGTCTAAATTCATTAATCAATTCTTTAAAATTATAAATTTCACCGTTAAAGGTTATAACTGTTTGGTCCTCATCCATTGGCATTAAACCATTGTTACTTAAATCTTGTATGCTAAGTCTGGTCGAACCAAGAGTAATTTTATCTTCAATAATAACTTTTTGAGAGTCTGGACCTCTATGAAGTAGCTCCTTATTCATAAAATGACACGAGTTTCTTAGAGATATGCTATCTAAAGTATTCTTTGGATCGAAGATCCCATTAATTCCACACATTGTTTTACTTCAAATATTAGATTTTTAAATCAACCATTCTGCCCTTATTTGCAGCACTTTCTTTCATAGCGAATAGAACCTTAAGTGCAATAATTGCATCATCAGCATCTCCTAATGGCTTAGCATTATTTTCAATACAATCAATTGCATTATCAAGCATAAATTTGAATTGGTTTCTCGGCTTGCCGCCAAGTCTTAAAGTTGGCACAGGAGAGAGTTCGGTAAATCCAGTATGCTCGGGTGAGTCAATTACATCATAAAATTCAATGTCTCTCCCAATATTTTTGAAGCTCATCATACCTTTACGCCCATAAAGGTTGATATTATAAATATCGTAATCTTTTAAATCAGAAGAATGAATTGATATTTTGAAATTATTTTCAAAGCAAATAATTCCATCTAGACAACTATCATTATCAGGGGAAAAATGTTTGAATTGATTTGGATAAGCACTTACCCATTTAATTTCGCCGCAAATATCTTTTAAAAAAAAACGTAAAGTATCAATTAAATGGGTGCCTGTTGATAATAAACCATACACATAATTTGCACTTCCCTGCATTAACTCACCAATTCTACCACCATTTAGTAATTCTACTACTTCATACAAAAGTTCATCAAATCTACGTCTATGATTTATTAGTAATTTTGAATTTGACTTATTTAATTTGTTCTTTAGAGCAATACAGTCATCTAAATTAGTAGCTATTGGCTTTTCACATAATATAGCTTTAACATGATGATCAATACATTTATTAATCATTTCAAAATGATTTTCTTTCCATGAGGCAATTGAAACTATTTCTGGTTTAATTTCTCTTAATAACACATCAATATTTTCAGAGACTTGAATGTCAGGAAGAATAGATTGTGCTCTTTCAAGTGAACTTTGATTTATATCACATACTCCAAGCAACTCTGTTCTAGAGTCAGTTGACAATAGTTCAAAATGAGTAGCTGGTTTTAATCTTTTATCATCGTCGGATAAATACATGCCAAATCTGCCTGCTCCAACAAGAATTGATTTATATTTTTTTCCTATTTTATCATTTAATTTATTCATCATAAGTATCTTCCCACCTATCAAAAATAGTCCCATTCTGTATCACCTTACTTATACCTTCGTCCAAAGTGACAACTGGATCCCAATTTAAGGTTTCTCTTGCAAGCGTTGAGTCACAAAATCTCTCAAATATTTCTCTATCAGCAGACCTATCAGCGTCGCTAAAGTCTTTGAGAAATTTAGGTTCAATAATTCCTATTTTTCCAGCCTGCGATATAATTTTATTTGCTAAACTTATGATGCTAATGGGATTTTTTCCATTACCAATATTTAAAATTTTATTTACAGCCTTTTTTTCACTTATACAGAGTATGGTTGCCTCAGCGGTATCACTAACGTATGTATAAGATCTCAATTGATTGCCATCTCCATTAATTATTGGAGATTTACCTTTAATGACTTCTTTAATAAATTTTGAAATTACAAATTGAGCTGTTTGATAAGGACCGTAACAATTGAAGTATCTTAAAATAACGTAATTTAATCCAAAACGCTGGGAATATGCTTTACACATTTCCTCTCCAACTAATTTTGAAACTGCATAAATTGTTTTACCCTGGGTAATGTGAGTTTCAGATATTGGATTGCTTAGGGGTTCTCCATAAACTTCAGATGATGATGCAAAAATAAATTTTTCCACCCCACCTTGAATTACACAGTCTAAAATTGTTTTAGTACCCTCCACATTAATTTCCAAACACCTCAGCTTATCAGCTTCAGATCTTTTCACACCTAATAACGCTGCTAAATGAATTACAGTGTCACAATTCTT
Source organism: uncultured Pelagibacteraceae bacterium (assembly GCA_902617525.1). Taxonomy (GTDB): domain Bacteria; phylum Pseudomonadota; class Alphaproteobacteria; order Pelagibacterales; family AG-422-B15; genus CACNXQ01. The sequence continues at coordinate 44,399 of CACMWW010000004.1, forward strand.
AATAGCATTTCGTAGAGTTGATGGATCTAATATTGAGCCATAAAATATATTTATTTTTGAGTCTAGTGCATCTTTAACACGATTTACTTGCTCACCTAAATCAAATAAATTTACGTCAAAACCTCTTTGAATTAATTTATTTGAGATTTCTATACCTATTAGACCTGCGCCTCCAATTACACAAACTTTTTTCATAATATCCACATATATTAATTTTTATTGATTTATAGTGTAAAATCTTTGATTGGGCCAATCTAATGTGTTTTAACCAAAATAAAGATTTTTTAAACCCTCTTCCAAAGAAATTTTACTCTGAAAACCAGTATCTTTAATGGCTTTAGTCATGTCAGCACAACTGGACAACGCATCTCCAGGCTTTGCAGGTAAATTTTTCGTAGAGGATCTATTTTCAAAAGATAAAATTTTATTTGCTAAATCTTTAATTTTTGTTTCTTTGCCTGTACCGAGATTATATATACCAGCAATGTTTTCTTCTGCAGCAATGCAATAAAAATTTACTACATCACTTACATGAATAAAGTCTCGTGTCTGATTTCCAGAGTTATAAAGTTTTAATTCATCACCGTTTTTAGCATATTTTATAAAGGTAGGAATAACAGCTGAATACATGCTGTCAGTACTTTGTTTTGGACCATAAATATTAAAGCATCTTAGCGAACATGTCTCTATTCCAAAATTATCTGCGTAAAAATTAAGCATATCTTCTGATGATAACTTTGAAATTGAGTAAGGTGATGAACCATTCACACTCATTTCTTCACTAACTTTTTTATGAGGAGAAAGTGGATAAACAGCACACGATGAGGCAAATATAATTTTTCTCACTGAATTATTAATAGCTGCTTGTAATATATTTGCAGTTCCTACAGTATTAATTTCGAAACATTCATTTGGTTTTCTAACTGAGCGTTGTACATCCACGATTGCTGCCAAATGAAATATCACGTCAGTTTTATTTAAATTATCATTTATTATATCAAAGTTTCTAATATCAGCCTCAATGAGTTTTGCTTCTGAATGTAAATTATTTCTATAACCAGAAGAAAAATTATCCAAAACTGTGACGATGTAACCTTTTTTAAGAAGTTTTTCTACCAAATGAGTACCTACAAAGCCTGCACCACCAGTTACTAATACTTTTTTCATAGTGATTTTCCTTTTTCAAAAGTTTCAATTTCACTACACATTTTATCAACTATTTTTTTTGAATCATAATATTTACTGAGAACTTCAAACCCTCCAAATGAGATTTTTTCTCTAAGTTTCACATCTTTTATAGCTCTTAATGTTTGATCGACCATTTGATTAATAGTATCACCAGCCAGAACATTTTCATCATTTTTGAGTTCCGGCATAGATAGTAATGCATCTGAATGTACAATATTTATAGTTCCCAACGAAAATACATGAAGGTATCTTGTGTGACATACTTTAAAGAAACTTGCATTGTTTAGAGTCAAAACTAGCTTAGCTTCCATTATTTCCCTATCAATATCATCAACAAATCCTCTAACGATTATTTCCTTATGATCTCTAATTAAACGTTGAATTTTTTTTTGTATTTTTCCTTTACCAATTATATGAAATTCAAATTGATCATTACTCTTTTCTTTCAATTTTGGAAAAAACTCCTTTGCAAAAAGGTATAATCCTAATGTATTTGCAGTGGCTTCAACATTACCAATATTTACTACGATTTTATTTTTTGCTAATTCAATATTTTTTTTCTTTGACAAAACATGCTCTTTATTAGGTACGACCCACATATTAGGTAAATAATTTATATGTTTTATTCCTTCATTTTGAAAGTCATGCGTATCATTAAGTGCAACATTTGATAAAATATCAATCTTTTGTAGAAATGATAAATAATATTTTTTAAGAAATATTACCTGTATCTTTCGAATTAAATAAATAAATAGTTTTTTAATATAATTTTGCTCATCAAAAAAAAATCTAAAGTAAGTTCTTGCATTAAATACCTTATAATCTGCATTACCATAGTAAGCATATTTTATTGAGTCTATTCTACTATGCGCTACTAAAGGCGTTACCAATTCGTCCCAAACAACAATAATTACGTCTGGTTTCCATTTCTTACAGATATTCTCAAGTTCTTTGGTAAAAGATATTAAAGGAAAAAAATATTTTTCTTTAAATATATCAAACTTTACGATTTTTCTTAAAATATTTTTTTCTGTAAGTTTATTTGAATCTATTTTTAATTTTTCTACGACTTCAATTTTATAGCTATTATATTCTTCTAGTATATTTTGATAATTATGAGCTGAGTCATCTAAATCTATCTTACAAAAACCTACTGTGTGTTTTTTTGAAAAATGTTTGAGAACTTCAAACGAAACCAAATTTGCTGCTTGCGTGATATTTTTTTCTGTAGGGTAAACAGAACTTATACTAAGTATCCGCATTTGTGTCCTATATGCCGCCTAACCTTATTTGGTTTTCAATCCAAGGTATTATCTCGTCTAATGCTTCAGACAAATCTGTTTTTGCCTCAAATCCTAATATTTTCTTAGCTTTTGATACGTCAGGAATTCTTTTTTGAACATCATGATCAAACGGTTCCTCCGAAAGAAATTTAAAATCTTTTTTTGGATTAATTTTTTTCCAAATTAGTTCTGCAAGCTCCAAAACGGTTGTGGATTTTGCAGTAGATATATTAAAATCTTCATTTATCGCATTTTTGTCTTCAATACACTTTCGTATTCCAATGGCTAAGTCTCCACCATATGTGTAATGTCGAACCTGGTTACCATTTCCAAGTATTTGTAATGGATATTGACCTTTTAAAATCTTTTGAACAAGATCAGGTACCACATGGCTCATTGCTAAGCTTATATTTCCCGATTTAATATCTTTATCTCCAAGAGCCTTTTTTTCACCAATACCAATACAATTAAACGGCCTTATAATAGTATAAGGTAATTTATATTGTTGCCATGCACCTTTTGCAAAATACTCTGAAGACAATTTCTGAAATCCATACGTTGATAGTGGTGGAGGACATCTTAATTCCTCGCCCTCTGGTGTTGGGTAATTATTTGTACTTTCAAATACCATTGAAGATGATAGAACATTAATTTTTTTTAATTTTTCATTTTGAAAAGCTTTTATTGCAGCATCGAAAGTCGATGACAAAATTCTTTCATTTTCAGATAAAAGGTCATAAGCATATTCATGAAAATAACTTATACCTCCAATTTTTGCAGCAGATGCAACTACTTGATCACAATCTTTCATTAGTGAATATAAAAGATCAGTATCTTTTGCATCACCCTGAACAAACTTGAAATTTTTATTATTCTGAAAACTTTTTTCAATATTTCCATATTTAGAAAAGTTATCAATACCAACCACCTCATGACCTTTATTTAATAATTCATTAACCAAATAGCCAGAGATGAAACCGAAACATCCAGTAATTAAAATTTTCATCTTATTTTTTATATTTAAGTTTATGCAAAGTATAATTTTGAGTGGAAAATTACAAGTATATAATATCTCTAAGATTTACTTTCAATTCGCTTTAAGCATAAAGCATGGTTACCTAAGCTAATATAGTTGACACCTTCAGTAAAGTTTGCCTGGTCTATATCCATAGTATTCCAGAAATCATAAACAATACTATTTTTCTTCATTAAATTAGTTTTGTTTGATACTTTAAACTTTTGAAAATCGTTATGATTATTTAAAATTAAAACAAGGTGCGCTTCTTTCATTGCATTTGAAATTGAAGGTGAATATTTGATTGACAAATTTTGAACTTCTTTTTTAGTTAAAAGCCTATCGTATCCGTATAAAATAGCTTTCGGAAAAACTTTTAGTATATTTTCTATTACTTTTATTGACATACTTCCTCTTAGATCACTTGTTTCTGGTACTCCCTTAAATGCTAATCCAAGCAAAGCTATTTTTATATTTTTAGGCCACTTAAGTTTTTTTGAAACTTTTTCAAGAAACTTAGATACATAGGTGGGCTGAAACTCATTTGTCTTTCTAGCAGACATTACTATTTTTGATTTAATTTTAAACTTTTTTAAACTTTCATTTAAAATATAAGAATCTTTTGATAAGCATGGTCCACCTACTAAACCAGGAATGGGAACATTAGTCCTTGGGTAATCTTTTTTTCCCGAAGAGACAACTTCTTTTACATTTGCACCAACTTTGTCTGCAATCATTGCAATTTCGTTTGAATAAGCAAATATTAGATCTCTATAAGTATTATCAACGAGTTTAATGGTCTCAGCAGTTTCAACATTACTTACCTTAATTGTGGTTGAGGTAACTTTTTGAAAGATTTTTTCAGATCGTTGCATTGACACATTATTAATACCACTAATTATTTGAGGCAGTTTTTCAAGTTCAGACAAAGCATCTCCCTCGAGTGTGCGCTCAGGACAAAATGATAACGAAAATTTCTTATGAGATTTTTTTAGTATAGGCATAACAATATTTCTTGTAGTACCTATTTTTACAGTTGAGCGTAATATTATATGTGAGTCCTCTTCCATGGACTGAGCTATTTCTTTAGTTGCCCTCTCGATCATGTCTACTCTAGGCCTATTAAATTTATTAAGAGGTGTTCCCACAGTGATTATGTAATTATTAAATTTATTTTTTGCTTTAGGAATTCGATGGTGAGCACTAAAAAGTTTTTTTGATAAAACTCTTTTAAGCCTTAAGTTGATGTCTGTTTCGAAAAAATGCGATTTTCCTCGATTTAATATTTTTACTATGTTTTTATTTATTTCAACCCCATATACACGAAAACCTCTCTCAGCCATCACTACAGCAAGGGTTAGACCGACATATCCTAATCCAATTATGACAACACCTTCTCTTTTTTTATCCATTTAATTTCAAAAATTAATAAGTTATTCTTTTATCTATAAGTTTTTTATCTATTTTAAGATTTTCTAATAATTTAACTATTCGTTTAGAGCTTTTTCCATCGCCGTATGGATTTTTACATAACTTAATTTTTTTTATGAAAGAATGTGATGTTGCTTTCTTAATTGATTTAAGTATATTTTCTACTTTAAAATCAGAATTTATTACGTTTATGGCCTGCATTCTACCTCGCTGCCTGTCGCCTATATTTACTACTGGCAGTTTAAATGAGGGAGCCTCAAGAATCCCACTACTGCTATTTCCAATCATCGCAGTAATATTATCTAAAAGTCCAATAAAGATATCTCTGTCTAGGTTTTTAAAAATAAAGATTTTATCATTTTGAATTTTCAAAATTTCATCAATTATTTTTTCATTACCTGAGTCAATGTTAGGATAAATAATTATTGTTTGAAGTTCTGATTGTAAAATACTTTGCATTAGAATTTTAATTTCCTTTTTAGCATTATCTGTATCTATGAGAGTAGGATGATGTATACAAAGAAGTGTCTTTTTTTTTAAATCAATTTTTAATTCTCTAGACAAGAAATTTCTTGATAATTTTTTTCTATTTTTTATAAAATCGAGTTGTGGTGCACCAACATTAAATACTCTCCATTTTTCTTCACCTAAATTAATTACTCTTTTTGCAGAATCATCACATGATGCTAAATGAATATGTGATAGCTTTGTAATTGCATGTCTTGCTGATCCATCAATATGGCCTGAAACATCACCTGCTTGGATATGCGCTACTGGAATATTCATGTATGCTGCGGCAATTGCAGCTGCAAACATTTCTCCTCTATCTCCAGTAACTATAATTAAATCAGGCTTAATTTTTTGAAAAGATTGAGCTAGTCCAATTAATTCTACACCCAATGATTTTACAAAAGTAGATGGTGTATCGCCACTTACCAACATATCAACTTGATCAGTGATTGGTATCTTGTCCTTTATAATTTGTGATTTAGAATAGCCATATTGCTTTAGAGGATGCATTCCTGTTACAACAACACTCAAATCAATTTTTTTGGAAACTTTTAGCAGCTTAAGTATTCTTTTTTTATATCCATAAGTTGCTCTTGAAGATGCTATTACACATATTTTCTTTTTTATTTTTCTAGATCTGACCATTTTATTTGTGCATCTTTTGGTATATCATTAACAAGTTTTCTTCCAATAATTTCTTTGTAATATTTAGCTGGAACCACATCTCCAGTTGGGCCTGGCCGCTTAACCCAAATGTCATTTTTTTCAATTTTATGCCCGGCCGACATTTGCTTTTCTGATACAACACTTTCTCTTGCCCAAGCTAATATCTGCTTTTCTTGATCAAATACTTTTTTTTCGCTACCACTTGCTAAAAATAATGCTTTGGAACCTTTTACAAGCTCACCTAATTCATCAGGCTCAATTGAAGAAGCATGGTCTGGGCCGCTCGCTAATTTATCAAGGGTAAAATGCTTTTCAATGACACACGCTCCCAAGGCGACCGCCCCAAGAGCGGTATATATCCCCCTTGAATGATCTGATAACCCAACAGGTACTTTAAATGTATCTCGAAGAGTATTAATTGCACCGAGATTTATTATTTCATAAGGGCATGGATAGGCTGAAGTGCAATGCGTTAAAATAAAATCTGTACCAATTGATTTTACTAATTCTACTGTTTCTTTGATTTCCTCCATCTCACTCATTCCGGTTGAAATGATCATGGGTTTACCCTTTTTAGCAATATGTTCAATAAGAGGTAAATTTGTTAATTCTCCTGAACCCGTCTTGAAAAACTCTACTCCAATTTCTTCTAATGCGTCTGCACCATCTCTACTGAAAGGGGTGCAGAGGTACTTAATTCCTAATATCTCACATAATTTTTTTAATTCTATATGTTCTTTAATTGTAAAGTTTGTTCGATCTAAAGCCTCCCATAGGGATTCTTCAAAATTATCAGATTGAGGAGTCTCTCTAAGCATTTCATTTTCAAGGTTATGAATCTGAAATTTGATACAATCAGCACCTAAAGCATGAGCAAAATATATCATTTGCTTAGCCTTCTTAATATCGCCTTCATGATTAATGCATGCTTCTGCGATAATAAATGGTGGATAATTATCTCCTATTTCTTGAGTTCCTATATTTATTTTTTTAATCATGTTTTTTTTTCATTTTTAATATCTTTTCTATCATCAAAAAATCAAATGGTTCATTTATATCAAGTGACTCCTCACGAGAAACAACTAAAGGGTAAATATGATTTCCCAATACTGAATTTTTATTTATTAGAACGTCGTATCTTGTAGCATATAATGTTCCACATTCAAAGTAGATAGGTTTTCTATCCTGCCTACGGCTTTTATTAAGCCTTTCTTTACTTGAAAAAATAAATCTCTTATTTTTTATTACGCCTATAGATTTTTTTGATGAAGAAACTGAAATAACAGAGTCAAACGAATTTGTAGAAAGAGCATTGTATGCGTCTATGATATTTTTTTTTGATCTTAAAGGCGATGTTGGTTCTAATGTGAATATAACATCTGGTTTATAGTTAATTTTTTTTTGAACATATTGACATGCATGTATTAATGCTGACTCAGTTTTTGAATGATCAGTAGAATATTTTCTAGGTCTTTTTAAAGAAATGACATTTTTGTATGTTTTGCAAATTTGCAGTATTTTCTCATGGTCAGAAGATACAATAACGTGATCAAAAATTTTTGACTTAATAGCTTTTTCTAAAGAATATATAAAAAGAGGTTTTTTATGAAGTTTCTTTATATTTTTATTTTTGATGCCTTTTGATCCAGCTCTTGCCGGTATTACACATATACATTTAAGTTTTTTGTTCTTAATTTTCATTATTTTAACACTCTTAATACAATTTTTGTTCTTCTCTCTAGGATTTTATAAATTCCGTAAATATATTTTAATGCACTGTTTAAATGTAGAAACTCAAAATTTTTTGGGAAAGCCCATAATTTTAATATTTGAAATTTGTTTGGCTTATCATTCTTATTAACATAGTCAAAAAAATAAGCATTATCATGAAGATAAAATTTTATTAAATACGTCTCTGCTAATGAAATAGACTTTTCATAATTATATTTTTTTGAAGTATCTGATATGACTTTTAGAGGCGTTGCTTCATCAGTTTTACCAACATTTTTGGGTAATTTGTTTATTTTAGTATCTCCAAATACAGATAATATGTTTGGTAATGGGTGTACACCAAAGTTTAGCCACTCAGAAACTTTATTAATTTCTTTAGAAGGATCCATAACAAGATCTTCATATTTTATAATTAAATGATTATTTTTATTTTTTATTTTGTTGATTAAAAAATCAGTATGAATTTCCCACCTTTTTAAAATTGTAAAGAGAGTGTCACCTCCTAAATACCAATTAGATCTTTTTAGAGGATTTTTCTTTTGTCTTGTTTCTCTCACTATAGACTCATATGTTTTAACTGGATCTCTTAAAAGATGTATAAATTTCATATCAGGAAAATACTGCTCATATAAATCCAAATATATTAATTCAACAGACCTAAATATTTTATTTTCTTTTATTTCGCCGTTATAAAGCCACTCAGAAAACCTATCCATAAAATCGTTTATGAATTCCTGTATTTCATATTCTCCACGAAAATGTTCTGTCAACTTAAGATTATTAGAACGCTTTTCTGAGTCTAAAAAATTTAGTTCAAATTGCTCCAAAATATCACTAACTTGGGATTGATAATAATTTGAAATTTCTTCATTAATTATAAATCTTTTATTATAAAAAATATTTTTCGTGAAAACTGCATTATGTATAGTATTTTTTTTTAATACTTTTTTACCACTAGTCAGGTCGTTTATTGCTGAAAAAAAAATTGTTTCAAGAGGATGTACATATGTATTTGGTATACCATCTATGAGTCTTGAAAATAATGATGACCCATTTCTACCAGTCCCAAATATACCTACTAACATTGCTAATTTATTAAACCTCTATTCTTTAGTAAAATCACAAATCTATTTGGGTTAAAATCAATTAACTCAAAATTTCTTTTCATTAAAAAATTCAAACATGGTATTAAAGTGCTTTCTTGTAGCTCACCTCTTTCGTACCCTACATCTATCGAAATGAATTCAACTTTACCTATATTTTTGCTTAATCCCTCGAGTATTTCAGGTTCAGCCCCTTCAGCCTCTAGCTTGATTAATTTAATATTTTGATCAATTTCGTCTATCAAATTATCAAGTGTAAGTGTTTTGATTTTTATTTCTTCAGTATAATTTTTAATTTTTATTAGTGAGGAGTCTCCATACTCGCTCGATAAATAAAATGTAGCTAATTCATCATTATTTTTATAAAGCGCTCTATTTATCAACTTCTGGTTCTTAATATTATAACTCAGATTACTAAATTCTATTGGTGAGGGCTCAATACCTATATATCTAATATTTTTACTAAAATACAAATATAAGTCACCATTGTTTGCTCCACAATCAATAACGATATCATCTTTTTGAAATTTGACCCTATGAAGTAAATAATCGTTTCCAATTTGATATCCTCTTGCCTTAAGTCCATTTGAATATGCCATCAGGCCTTGTTTCCTATGATAAAATCTGTATTTATAGATATCGTCTTTGATAAAAAAGAATTCATTTTCTCTATAAATTCTACCGTTTAAATTGAATACAAATGAATAAAAATTGAATGCTGAAACATATGCTTGACCTTTTTGTAAATAAACTAGTTTAAAGATAATTTTTTTTATAGGTCTAAAAATATTTTTTATGATCTTTTTCATATTTTATTTTTTAATAAATTATCTAAGTTGACTAAATTAAATTTATTTAAAAGTACTCTAAATTTTAGAATAGCTAAAAATACAAAAATAAATATCAGTAAACATTTAAAAAGAAATGGTATTGAAAAATAGAATTCATAAAAATAAATGAGAAAATATATTGATGTAATTTTTATGAAGTGCCTATCAATGTGTATGTTGCAGCCTTCTTTAAAAGCTAGAATTCTTCTCCAAAGTTGGACAGTAAAATTAGATAGTATAATTGATGTCAAACCACCATACATTCCACCATATTTTACTCCAAGATAAGTTATAAAAATGAAAAAAATACTAGAAATTGTCATAGAGGTTGCAAGGATTTTTATCCTTTTTTGACTTACTAAATAAAAATTATAAATCGCACCATAAAGATATGCAAATATTATCAAATACCATATAGGAATTAATGGTGCCGACTCGACAAATTTTCCGTGAGTTAACAAATTAACAACATCATAGCTAATTAAAATTAATATTATTCCTCCTGAAAAAAAAATTGTTGAGCAAATTTTTATAAATTTTGTTGTTTCTGTAATTTTAATAATATTTTTTTCAGTAAACGATTTGATAGTATCAGACATTAAGGTTTTAGTTAATGCTTTGTAAATAAACTTAAATATATTTGAATAACTTTGCGCATGAGAATAAATACCCAAAGTAGATAATGATAAGAAATATTGAATAAAATATCTGTCCGATATATTTCCAATTGTTTCTGCAAGATTTGAGGGTATTGCTGGTAGTCCAGTTTTAATTACTTCTTCAATCCATTTTCTTGAAATTTCTATTTTTATATTTTTTGACAAAAATATTATTTCGAAAAACAATGAAATTGTGTTGACAATTAATGGTCCTAAAAAAAGTGAAATTACACCTAACTCTAGAACAATTAAAAAAATTAAAACACTAACAAGGCTTATAAGGTTCCTAATTATTTCTAGTGCAAAGTATAATTTTGCTTTTTTTTGAATTATTAATAAGGCATTAACGGTTGGCCAGAACATTCCAGCTAAAACTCCTATTAATGCTATTTCAAATAATTGTTTATAACTGGTGTCATATTCGGCAATCACAAAATCCAAAATAAAACTACCAGATAACCAATATAGAAGAACCCATAGTGACTTCAGAGAAAAATCAACTAAAAGTGTGTTAAAGATAAGTTTCTTTCTATCAACTTCATTGATTATAAAGTAATTACTTCCCAATATCCACTCAGCGCCAGAGGATGCGAGTGGTCCAATAGGCGCAATAATGACCATAATTATTGCTACTACGCCAAAATCTTTTGGCTCTAGATAGAATGTTGTAACAGGAATTAAAATTAAAAAAGATATAAATGCTTGAATAATTGAAGGGGCAAGAAAATAATTAAAATTTTTAAACATACTTTTTAACTAAAAAAAATTAATTTTTTTTAAAATCTGTGTAGGTTTTTTTTAGACCATCAATTAAATTTATTTTTGGCGCCCAACCCAATGATTTTATAAGTGAGATATCAAGCACCTTTCTTGGAGTTCCATCTGGTTGATTTTCATCAAATACTATGTCTCCCTTATATCCAATAATATTAGCGATTTGATGCGATAATTCATTGATTGATATTTCTTCTCCTGAACCAACGTTAAGATGCGAAGTTTTGCTAATTACTTTTCTCTGATATTCATCATCATCTATTTTCATAACATGTAAAGTTGCCTTTGCAACGTCATCAACATAAAGAAATTCTCTCAGAGGTTTACCTGTACCCCATACATTAAATTTACTTTTTTTTTCTAACTTAGCTGTATGCATTCTTGAAATAAGGCCTGGGATTACGTGGCTATTTAATGGATGATAATTATCTCCAGGACCATACAAATTGCAAGGCATTAGAGATCTATAATCAGTTTTATATTGCTTATTGTAAGCTTCACATAATTTGATACCCGCAATTTTAGCTAAAGCATATGGTTCATTTGTTTGCTCTAACTTACCACTCAATAGGCAGTCTTCCTTTATTGGTTGTTCTGCATACTTTGGGTATATACAGGATGATCCAAGAAAAATTAATTTTGAAATAGAATTTTGAAAAGCTCCACTTATTAAATTTGTTTGAATTGAAATATTTTCTAATAGAAAATCCACTGGATATTTACTATTTGCATGAATTCCACCTACTTTAGCTGCAGCTATAATAAGGTAATCAGGCTTATTATTTTTTAAAAATTGATAAACATCATTTTTATTTAAAAGATCTAGATTTCTTCTATCAGCTAATATTATTTCTGATGCAAAATTTTGTTTCTGTAACTCACTCAGTATAGCTGAGCCAACCATTCCATTGTGACCAGCTACAAATACTTTACCAAACTTCATAGAATACTTACTGTATAAAAATTAATTTTTATTTAAGTCAACTTGCAACATCTCATCAACTAGTTCATCTAAGGAAATTTTTGGCTTCCAACCAAGAACTTTTCTTGCATTTGAAGAGTCACCCAACAAACTATCCACTTCTGATGGACGTATATATTTTTTATCTACCTTAACAATTGTATCACCAACATTTAATCCATCATATGTTTTTGATAAAGATGAAACTATACCCTCTTCACCTAGTTTTTTACCTCGCCATTTAATTTTAATACCAACTTTTTCAGATACAATTTTAACAAAATCTCTCACACTTACCTGATGTCCGGTACTAATAACAAAATCTCTTGGCTTGTCTTGTTGCAGCATCATCCACTGCATTTCTACATAATCTTTAGCGTGTCCCCAATCTCTCATAGCATCAAGGTTACCTAAATACAAAGTTTTATTATTTGAATGACTTATATTTGAAAAAAACCTGGTTATCTTCCTTGTTACAAATGTTTCTCCTCTTCTAGGTGACTCGTGATTGAATAGTATTCCATTGCATGCATACATTCCATATGCCTCACGATAATTTATTGTAATCCAATAAGCATATAATTTTGCAACGGCATATGGACTTCTTGGGTAAAATGGAGTTTTTTCAGTTTGCGGTATTTCAGTTACTTTACCATATAGTTCTGATGTAGAAGCTTGATAGAATTTTGTTTTTAAAAGGTTAAGCAACCTCAAACCTTCTAATAATCTTAATGTACCTAAGGCATCAACATTTGCAGTATATTCAGCAGATTCAAACGACACAGCAACATGCGATTGAGCTGCAAGATTATAAACTTCATCTGGTCTAGTTTCCTGAAGAATTCTAATTAAATTTGCACCATCAGTAAGATCACCATAGTGCAAATAAAAACTTTTATCCTTAAACTGTGGCTCTTGATAAATATGATCAATCCTTTCAGTGTTTAATGATGAAGATCTTCTTTTAATACCATGCACTTCATATCCTTTATTGAGCAGTAACTCTGCCATGTATGAGCCATCTTGACCAGTAACACCAGTAATTAAAGCCACTTTCTTTTTATTATTCATTACAACCTACCATCGACAGATTTTGCTGGAAATGCATACTTAATATCATAAATAATATTTTTTTTCTTGGCATACATTATTAATTTTTTGAGTCCCATATTTCTAAAAATTTTGTGGTTAACCGCAAGTATTAAGCCATCATAATAATTTGATTTCAAATTATCTACTAGCTCGATTTTATATTCATTCCACACATCTTTTTTATTAACTATAGGGTCGAAAATATCAACTTCCAAATTATACAATTTCTTTAATTTTTTATATATATCTACAACTAATGTATTTCTGATATCCCGGCAGTCCTCCTTATAAGCTATACCAAGGATTAATATACGAGATTTGTTAAGCTTTATTTTCTTTTTTTTAAAAAGTTTGCATACTTCTTCTGCAATATAATAGCCCATATTATCATTAACTCTACGTCCTGCCTTAATTAAATTAGGTTTATAACCAATTGCAGTTGATTTATGAATTAGATAATAAGGATCTACGCCAATGCAATGTCCTCCAACGAGACCAGGTCTAAAATTCAGAAAATTCCATTTCGTTTCTGCGGCCTTTAATATTTCTTCTGTATTTAAATTCATTTTGTTAAAAATAATTGATAATTCATTCATTAAAGCGATATTTATATCCCTTTGAACATTTTCAATAACTTTTACTGCTTCAGCTGCTTTAATACTTGATACTTCGTGTGTTCCACTTAAGATAATTTGATTGTATAAATTAGAGATTTTTTTTGTAATTTTTTTATTTGATCCTGCAACAATTTTTTTAATCTTTGTAAAATGATTTTTTTTGTCTCCAGGATTTATTCTTTCAGGACTATATCCACAATAAAAACCTGGCTGATTAGACTCTTTGTTGAGATATTTTAACTTTGATATTTTTTCAATTATAGGTGCACAAATATCATCCGTCACCCCTGGATATACTGTTGATTCAAATATTACAATATCTTGATTAGAAATAATTTTACCTAAAGCCTTACTTGCATCTATAAGAGGTTTTAAATTTGGTTTTTTTAAATGATTTTTTGGAGTAGGGACAGCAACTATATAGATGTTGCAATCTTTAATATCCTTAATACTTGATGTAAAACTTAGCTTTTTTGACTGTTTAAAGTCATTAACTGATACTTCATTAGTTATATCTAATTTTTCTTTAAGCTCATTAATACGAGTCTTTTTAATATCATATCCTATAGTTTTGAATTTTTTACCAAACTCAATAGCAAGGGGTAAACCAACATATCCTAGTCCTATAATAGCAATTTTTTTCATATTACTTGAAATCTTCTATCTTAATTTTGTCTAGCCTTTCAGGTGTACCTATATCAATAAATACTTTATTAGTTGCGTACAAAAACAAATTATTTTCAAAACTGTCCTTTATGAAATAGTTTTCTAGTGCGAAAGGATATTTATTTGGCATTTTATCAATGATTTCCCTATTAAAACAATATACTCCAGCATCAGACTGAAGTTTTGATAATTTATTTTTATCACCCAAGCTTATAATTTTTTCATTATTATCGACATAAATTTGCCTATAATTACCTGAAAATTTTGGTATACCACTTGATAATGTTATATCCGCTTTTTTTGATATATGAAAATCAAGCATTTCTGCATAATTTAATTTTATAAATGTATCACCATTAATTACAAAAAATATTTTGCTTCTTACGAGTTTCTCTGCATTTTTTATAGCTCCGCCTGTTCCAATTTGTGTTTCTTCATGAGAAAAGATAATTTCTATATTATTGAGCATTTTATTATTTAAAAAATGATCCTTAAGAGGATTTGCGTAAAAACCTGTACATAATATAAATCTTCGAAAACCTTGATTAAAAAGGTAATTAATTGTGATATCAATTAAGTACTCCCCCCCAATTTGAACAAGAGTTTTAGGCTTATCCTTAAGCCTTTTTTTTATTCTTGAACCCTTGCCTCCAGTAAGAATCAATATGTCTGTATTATTGATCATTCTTGTTTATTTAAACGATTTTTATAATTTAAACTTGCTAACAGCAATCCAATAGGTAGATATGAAATTATTGATGACCAATTATTAAAAAAACTCATAGAAGTTGTTAAAGGAAAAAAATTAATCAAGATGCATATTGTCAGGCAAATAATATAATTTTCATTGTCATTAAGTGTCCTGACCGATTTAAACTTAAAACTTTTTTTAAATAAAAAGTATATTAAGTAGATATAAAGAACAGAGATAATTGAAGTGCCAACTATTCCCTGCTCTGAAAGTAATTCTAAATAGATATTATGAGGATGTGTGCTACAACTAAAACTTATAGTATCATAATCAATTCCCTCATAATTTACTTTGAATTCATCATTTGAACATAATTTTCTAAACATTTTACTTCCTTGTCCAAATATTGGATTATCTAAAAACATATTATAGCTACTTTCAAACATTGAGTTATGTTTTGGTGAAAGAATAAATATTTCTTTATTTGTATTAACACTTTCATAAATAGTATTTACATATCGATCTTTTAAATTTGGAAAAGTCATAAATAATATGACACATGAAATAATTATTAAAAAAAATGTTCCTAATTTCAAAAATAGATACCCTCTTATAAATATAGATATCGCTAATATACCAAATATAAATAAAATAAACTCACTTCTATCTCCTATATAGAAAAGTAAAGGAGCATTTAAAAGAACAATTGCAATTACTGTATAAGGAATTTTTTCAGTATTCCATAGTGAGGTTGCAATACATAGTAAAGACATTCTACAAATATAATATCCGAGTAGATCCCTGTCGTTAAATACTCCGGTTAATGAATGATTTCCATTTGCTGAAAATCCAAAAATATTAAAATCAAAAAATAGTTGATAATATCCATCTAAGCTAACAAATAAAACAGATAAAAATAAAATAAATTTAAATTTTTTTATGAATGTTTCATGATTATTGTAGAAATAAACAATTGCAAAAATAAAAAAAATATACCTAAAAAAAAATAATGAGTGTTCCAAAGATAAATAAATATCTGTCGAAAAAAGGGATCTCATTAAAATATAGGCATAAAAGCTTATCGAAATTAGAAAAAATTGGTTTGTGTAATAAGTCCATAGTTTAAGTCTAATACTTATAAATATAAAATATGCTGCAATTATAGTAATAATTAAATCACCAATGAAAGGGCCTGTTAAAAGAGCAATGGGAATTAAATACAAAAGGTATAGTAATTTATTCTCAAAATTTTTAATTCTATTCATTGATCTTAAATAAAAACTTGTAAGAAAAATTTATAAGATAAAGCATAGAAATCGTAAAAAATAGCAGTATTGTAAAGTTTAAACTAATTACATATGAAACTGATTCTGATATTGCTGCTAAGCTAAAACCAGCAGCGAATACCAGTTCTCTCACACCGATTCCACCAAAGCTTATTGGTGCAGAGGTAATAATTGTCATTAGTGGCATAATTAATATAAGCAGTTCAAATTTAATAGTTTTTTCTAAATCTAAAAATATAAAATACACAATAAGAATCGTACAAAACTGTAGTAAGACGCTTAAAAATACACTGTATAAGAATACAAATTTTCTTTTTTCGACTTCGAGTAGTAATGGTATAAATAAGTTAGAAAATTTTTTTAAATAATAAAAATTAAATAAATTAAATAATTTTGCAATTTTTAAAACTTGAAAAACTGTAATCAAAAAAAATAAAATACCAAAAAAAAGAATTAAGATTATTTGCAATTTACTAACATTAAAAACGCTAGCATATAAAAATAGTGCTCCTGAAAATGTAGTTATTAATGTAGCAAGCATTCCACACGTTCTATCATAAAGAAGAGTAATTATTGTTTGAGACTTTGTTGGCCCTATATATCGATTTATTAGAAAATATCTTGAGATTTCTGACGTAATGCCTGGTAATACAAATAATGAGAGAGCATTACTGATAATTGTTATATCAAGAGATTTATAATAACTGCTATTCTTAAATATTGAAACAATTACATTTAGTCTTAATGCATTAAGCAAAAATAGTAGTATAAAAATTAAGATAGAGAAAAGCGTATAAGTAACCGAAATATTTTGAATTGAAGAAACAGATTCTATTTTATCGATATTATAGTAAACAAAAAACAAAAGTGAAATTGAAACTAAAATTCTAATTATGTACTTTATTTTCATTAATTATTCTTGAATACAAATAGATATATTTCTAATTAGTGTGTATATATATTAAAATTAATTTTATATTACAATGAATTGGCAAAAGAAAGCATATATTCAAAATTTAATTGCAATTTTACCAACTAAATTGGGTGATATAATATATTATTTTTTACAAAGAAGTTTTGGAGGGTTAAGAAAAAAAAATAATTTAGAGATTACTGAACTTAATGCAAGTTTAAAAATTTGGAAGACAATCATTAATGATAATCAAGATCCTAAAAACAAAATTTTTTTAGAAATTGGAACAGGAAGAGTGCCAAGTATTCCAATTTATTTATGGCTCATGGGAGCAAACAAAATATATACATTCGATATCCAAAAACTTTTAAAAAAAAGTTTATTAAATGAATTTATAGAAAATTTGATATCAAATGAGATAAAAATTAAAAGTTTGCTTGGAGAATACATTAACAATGAACGATATAATAAATTGAAATTAATTGCTTTTGATCAAATTGATATTAAAAAATTCTTTAATATAATTTATGAGGCCCCTGCATCTGCAGGCGAGACTTTTTTAAAAGATAATGAAATAGATTTTTGTTTTTCACATAATGTATTTGAGCATATTGATGAGATAAATTTAAAAAAGATTATAGTTGAAAATAAAAGAATTCTAAAAGAGAATGGATTAATGATACATTTCATAGATTATAGTGACCATTTCTCTCATGATGATAGTAAGATCTCACCAATAAACTTTTTAAAATATAGTGAATTTGAGTGGAAAAAACTTGCAGGAAATCGTTTTATGTTCATGAATAGGCTAAGACATGACGATTTTACAAATATGTTTATTAAACTTGGTTTAAAGATAAAAAGCACAGAAACAGAATTTGATCAAATTTCAAATACGTATTTAAAAGAAGGAAAAATTGTACCTTCTGAAAGGTTTAAATTAAAATCCCATGAGATTTTAAGTATTCGTAATTCATGGTTTAAACTATCAAATTAATTATCCCCAAATAAGTCCCTCGTATAAATTTTGAATTTAACATCTTCGATTTCTTTGTTAAATCTATTGGCAATAATAATCTCACTTTCCTTTTTGAATATTTCAAGATTTGAAATTACTTTAGAATTAAAAAAAGTCTCCATTTTTAATGTTGGTTCATAAATAATTATCCTTATTCCCTTTGCATTCATTCTTTTCATAATCCCTTGAACAGCACTTTCTCTGTAATTATCAGACCCATCCTTCATAATTAATCTATAAATACCTACAGTTTTAGGCTTTAAATTGATTATCTGATTTGCAATGAAATCTTTACGGGTGGTATTGGACTCAACAATTGCTCTAATTATATTATTTGGGACCTTTTCGTAATTTTTAAGAAGCTGCTGTGTATCTTTAGGCAAGCAGTAACCTCCATATCCAAATGAAGGGTTGTTGTAATAGTTTCCAATTCGTTCATCTAAACAAACTCCATTTATAACATTTCTTGTATCAATTTTGTTTGTTTCACAATATGAGTCTAGTTCATTAAAATATGCAATTCTCATTGCCAAGTAAGTATTAGAAAATAACTTTACAGCTTCAGCTTCTGATGATGTCATATGTAAAACACTTATCTTATCTTCTTTTTTTAATGCAGCTTTTGATAAGAGCGATCCAAAAATTTTTGCTTCATTGGTTGTATCGCCAATTATAATTCTAGAAGGATATAAATTATCTTTTAAAGCACTTCCCTCACGAAGAAATTCAGGAGAAAAAATAATATTTTTATAATTATATTTTTTTCTTAGAAAGTGTGTGAAACCTAATGGTATTGTCGATTTAATAATGATTGTTGCATTATAGTTATATTTTAAAATATCCTTGATAACTGTATCCACTGAAGAAGTATCGAATGAGTTAGAAACACTATCATAATTTGTGGGGGTAGCTATTATTATAAGTTCAGACTTTGAGTAAGCTTTCTCCTTATCAATTGTTGCCTCTAATTTTAAATTTTTTTCTTTTAAGTAGACTTCTATTTCTTTGTCCTTTATTGGAGAAATTTTATTGTTAATTTTGTTAATTTTCTTATCATCAATATCAAAGGCTATAACTTCATTATATTGCGATAATAACACTGCCATTGATAAACCAACATAACCTGTTCCTACTACTGATATTTTCATACTATTTATAATCTGTTGAGTAATATTTATTATGCCAATCAATAAATTTCCTCATTCCCTCACGAATTGGAACTCTGGGTTTGAATTTAGTATATTTTTTAATTTGTGAAATATCTGCATGTGTATCCTTTACATCACCTTTCTGGATAGGCATATACTTAATTTTAAATTTTTTATTAAAAATATCTTCAATAATTTTAATAAATAATTTTAATTTTATAGGATTGTCACTTCCTATATTGAAAATTTTAAAGAGATTCTTTTTAGATGGCGCTTTCTTTAAGATCAGCATAATTGCACTGACTGCATCATCAATGTATGTAAAGTCACGTGTATGTTTACCATGATTAAAGACATTAATTTTTTTATTTTTTTTTATAGAGTTAACAAAAAGGCTTGGAGACATATCTGGTCTTCCAAATGGTCCGTAAACTGTAAAAAGTCTTAGTCCTGTTGTTGGAATTTTAAACATATTGCTAAGGGTAAATGCCATTAATTCGTTACTTTTCTTGGTTGCAGCATACAATGAAACAGGTTTATCTGTTGTATCAATTTCTTTAAGAGGCATTCTTTTTGAAGAGCCATATACTGAGCTACTCGATGCGTAAATTAAATGCTTTACATTTATTAATTTGCTACCTTCAATAATATTAGAGAAACCCTCTAAATTACTTTTAATATATTGATCCGGATTATAAATTGAATATCTTACTCCTGCTTGTGCAGCAAGATGAATAATAAAATCATATTTAATTTTTTTTAAATTATTAATAATTTGTTCTTTTTTTGAAATATCTATTTTAAAAAAAGAAAATTTTTTTCCACTTTTTTTCAGTATATTAAGCCTGTCAAACTTCAACTTTTTGTCATAATAAGTATTAAGATTATCAATACCAAAAACCTTATATTTTCCGGATTTTATTAACTCTTGTGAAACATGAAATCCAATAAAACCCGCACATCCTGTTACTAATACTTTATATTTTTTCATCTGAATATATTTTGAATAATTTATTGTAAAGCATTATATTTTTTTCCATTGAATGTTTTTGTGAAAATCTTTTAACAAATCTGTCATAAAAATTTTTTTTAAATTCATTTTTATTTTCTAAAGCCCAGGTAATACCCCTCGCTAAATCATCCACATCAAATGGTTTTGCTAAATAACCATTTATTTTATGCTCAATTGCATCAGGCATTCCACCAATATTAAATGCAACTACAGGAATACCCGACATTAAGGCCTCTAGTACTGTATTTGCAAGATTCTCCTCAATTGAAGGAGCAACAAAAATATCAGCAGCGGAATAAATCATTGACATGCGTATGTCATCTGTGATCACTCCAAAGTTATTCAATTTGTAATTCTTGAAGTAATTTTTCGATGCTCTTTCTCCAAATATAGTTAATTCAACGTTTTCCATATTTTTTAATTTAGTTAATGCTTTAAATAGCAAATTTCCGCCTTTTCTATCATCTTTAAAGGGATTTATAGATCCAAATAATATTAATTTCTTATCATGACTTAATCTCAGACTCTTTCTGCAATTATACTTATCTTTTGGGTAAAAAATTTTATTATCTACACCCGTGTGTATTAATTCAATTTTAGTATTTCTAAATACGGCACTTTTACTTGCACATTTTTTTATCCACTTACTTGGAGCTATTAAAGTTAAATTGTCGGTGTTTTTCCAAAATTTAATTTTATTTTTTAGGGTAAGTCTTGATAAATCATAATTACTTTGACTATTTAATTGAAAACATTTGCCACATAAAGTTTCATATTTCGTACACCCATAAGAATAATGACAGCCACCAGTAAATGGCCACATATCGGACAATCTCCACAATATAGGTTTACCTAATTTCAATAATTCTCCAATTTCTCTAATACTTAAGAAACCCTCACAAATCCAATAGATCACAATTATATCAGCTTTTTTTAAGTAATTATTATTTTTGACGCTTAAAAAAGAAAAAAAAGACGGTGAAAAATTATTTATTTTTCTTTTTTGATAAATTTTTAAAGGTAGAGCGTTCAATCTTGAGTTAATTTGAGCGTTGAATAAATTTTTTTGAATATCATTAACATCGATAGTGCTTTTATCATTTGTAATTTTTTTTTGGACTAAAAGTGAACTGTCTAAACCGTTTTCAATACACGAATTATGTATCTTATATGCTGCTTTTGCAGCTCCTCCAGTATTTTGGTTTGTTGATAAATGCACTATTTTCATTTTTTAGTGGTGACTTTCATTTACTTGATACCATCTTTGAAACAGCCACCAAGTCCAGACTTGGTCAGTATTAGATGTTCTGTTATCTAAAAATGGTTTTATAAAATTCTTTTGTAAATTAATATCAAATATTTTTTGATTTTTAAGATATGATGTTTCAGAAAAGCGTATTAATTCCTCTCTAAGATCATTTTTAAGCCATTTATCCATTGGTAAAATAAACCCTCTTTTTGGGCTTTGTAATAGCTCTTCAGGAAGAATTTCTTTAACAGATAATTTAAGAAGTTTTTTTGGATCATTAAAATATGTTCTTAATTTTGATGGTATACTTAAGATACTTTTAACTAATTCAATATCTAAAAATGGGGTCCTCATCTCAATAGAATGTGCCATAGAAAAACTATCAGTCATATATAAAAATTCATCCGATAATTGAAAATTTAAATCTAATTTTGTAATAGCGTCTCTTACATTTAAATTATTATCAAATTTAAATTCAATAAATTTTTCTGAGCTATTTTGAATACTTTCTAAAAACTCAAAACTAAAAAATTTATTTTTCTTTCTTCTATCTGTAAAATACAACGGATGATAATAACACCCTCTTTCATTGTTTTTTAATTCTTTCAGGCTGCCAGAATTTTTAAATAAATATTTGAGAAAAGATTTAGATTTATAATATGGTTTTTCATATGGGTACCACTTACCATAATTTCCAAATAATTCATCTGCTCCGGTGCCTGTCATCCCAACTTTCACAACTTTTGACATTTCCTTAAATACAAACCATGAAGGCAAACCTCCAGCATAAGGCTCACCAAGAGATACTAGCATTTTATCTAAATCTCGTAATAAATCCTTAGGGGATATAACTATCTCTGAGTGATCAGTTTGATACATTTCTGATAGTTTTAAAGCTGTATCTCTCTCATCGATCTCAGAAGAGTCACTAAAACCAAGGGTAAAAGTTTTAATTTTTTTATTCTGCTGCATTGCAACAATTGCTGAAATCGAGGATGAGTCTATGCCTCCAGATAGAGAACATGCAATTGGAACATCACTTAGTGTCCATCTACTCACAGCTTTCTTAAGTTCATCATTAATATAATCACTTGCTTCATTTAGATTGCTAAACTTTCTATTATTAAATTCAGGTGTCCAATATTTATTAACATCATAACTATTGTCTTTTAAATTCCATCTTATGTAATGTGCTGGAGCTAATTTTTTTACTTTAGAATAAATTGTATCTGGTGACGGGACATACTGGAAACTAAAAAAGTGGTAAATAGAATGGTAATCAAAAGCTTTTGTAATCCAAGGTAAAATGGATAGACTTTTTAATTCAGATGCAAAACTTAATCGACTATTTTCAACAGAATAATAAAGAGGTTTTATGCCAAAATGATCTCTGACACAATAAATCTGGTTTCTTTTTTTATCATATATGGAAAAAGCAAACATGCCGTTGAGCTTTTCCAGCATTTTAATACCCTCCTTAGCATAAAGTCTTATCAATACTTCTGTATCAGAATTTTTTGTCTCAAAAATTATACCTTCATTTTCAAGCTCGACTCTTAGCGATGGGGCATTAAATATTTCACCATTAAATATTATAACTAAATCACCATTGTTTATTTGCATTGGCTGTTTGCCATTTTCTAAATCAATAATACTTAATCTTCTCATAGCTAAATGAACATTATTTTTTTCACATCTAAAATAACCTTCATCATCAGGACCCCGGTGGTATTGAAGGGAGTTCATTTGTTTTAAAAAAATATCTGAAGTTGCAGGGCCTGTGTATCCCACTATACCGCACATATATTTTCCTTTATTGAATATTATTAACTTATTATTATTCTAATTGATTATTTTAGTAATGATATAGTAATCGTCCTTATACTCTTTTTCTAAAAATTCACATTCAATATCTTGACTAGCGAAGAGTACCATATGTGTAAATTGGTTTACAGAAATCTCATTCAGTAGAAGTTCACAATCCCTTTCATTCAAAAGTTCATTAATTTTCTCTGTTTTTTTTATTCGATTATACCACTCAAGCTTGCCCTGATTGTTTTGAGGTGAAGCATGAAAGTCAACGAATACGGGTTTTCCAGTTCTTAATCTAAATTCGTCTAAGTTAGTTGGTATAAGATAGGTATTTTCATTGTTATTATTATTTAAAACAAATTGCATCATCTTGGTATAATTTTTATTTTCATAATGAGTCGTCATAAATAAATATTGATTTACTCCAATGAATGAAAAATAAATTAAAAAACTAAAAATTAATAATTGTATAGTTAATTTTTTTCTTTCTAGAAAAACAATATATCGTTTAAGTAACAAATTAATAGTGAATGAGGATAGTAAGAAAAAAGAAAGTGGCATTAATAATGCCGATACTCTCCACGGCATTAATACAGACAAAAAACCAGTATTAAAATAAAATTCGAATAAAGTAAAAAAACTAGCAAATAAAAAAGGGAAAAAAATAATATAAAATAAATCTTTCTTATAGGTAACCAATAATGAAAGTAAAATTATTACAATCTTAATTATATCATCATAACCGAACCACTCTTTTATCAAATGATGATGCGGTGCTCTAAAATTGACTTGAATATTTAGTGCTTCTTGCGAAAAAGTATTATTTGCTAGGATTGAAATAGTTAAGAAAAGAATGGGAGAAACTAAAAATAAACTGAATAAACTATATTTTAATAAATTTAATAATTTTTTTTCTCTTCTATATAAAAGAAAAATATAAGAAAAGGTAATAACTGCACCACTGAATAAGTAAGTAGGGTGCATGATACATGTAAGTCCAATAAAACAAGATGCAATATATGGTTTCCTTAAAATAAAAAAATAAATTGAAGCGAGTAAAAATACACCAAATACTCCTGGTTGAAAAACAGAACCCAATAAATATGTCCCAGCTGAACCCTCATAAAATAAAGGTCCATGTAAATAAATCCCTAAAAGATCTAAAAACCAATTGATGCTAAATTTTGAGTGACAAAAAATTATGAATGAACAAATTAAAAAAAATATTATTTCTGAGTTATTTCTTAAAAAATGATTACAAATTAAAGATAAAAAAATAAAGTATATTGCAAGTAAAATAAAAAAATAAATATAAAAAAAAATCTCACCAAAAATGATGTATGTGTATTTTATTAAAAGAGAGAAAAAAAATAAATTATTACTAGTGGTTAAAAGCCAATCATTTGAAAGACTACCATATCCAGCTTCAGCAAGTCCTCGAACTAGATGAGCGGTCTGCCCTGATGTATAAATTGGATCAAAAGAATGAGATAAAATAAAAGCTAAGCATAAAAAAATTGCAAATAAAATCTTATAGAGTAAATTTGAATTAAGCATTTATATATTATAATTTAGATTTTTATTTTGTTAAATGAGTAACTTTATAGATTACAAAGATTTGATTCAAGTTAGCTATACAGAATTTCAAAATAATTTTGGAGATTATAAAAATAAAATATTTGAGGGTTACATCTACCAAGTGAAAGGTAATCCATATGTAACTAAAATCAAAAACCTCTATATTGACAAATGGATAAGGGAAAATAAAGAAGACCTTATTAAAGAAAATACAAAAGATTTATTTCATTCTCAAGAGTTACAGAGGGCACTATTTAATAATCTTACCAACAAAAGAAATATTCTTGTAGACTCCACAGTGAGATTGAGAGCGACAAAAGGTAAGGGTGCTTTTGTTGGTCCTCATGTAGATAAGTATGAATACCTTTCTGAGCATTGTATAAATTTTTGGGTTTCTTTCTTAAATTTAGAAGAAAACGAAACAATTACTTTTGTAAAATCAAATTGGATTCCTAATCATCACAATCAAGGAAACCTGAAACTAGGAGTTAAAGCAGATAAAAATCTTAAGTTTTTTCCAGTTAATGAACTTATAAGGGACTCAATATCTTATAAAATCAATGCAGGAGATTATTTCGTCTTTGCCTCAGGAAAAGTTCCACATTGCAGCCCTTTTTTTGTTAAAAAAAAGAGAATATCAGCTGATCAAAGATTACTATTTATAAATGACACTAATGATACCAACTTCGCTGAAATAAAAAATTATTACTTTTATAAAGACTTGGAAAATATTACTTTACATTTGAATAAATATAACTCGATAGAAAGATTTTATTTAAATAATACGGATCTATTTATGAATAAAAAAATTGAAAATCTTGGTAAAAAACTTTTTGATAGTTCTGTAGTCAATAAATTAATTTTAGAAAAAGTTGATCCCCTACTTTTGCTGCAAATACTAAAAAAAAATAAAGTCATTCTTAATGAAGAAACAATTAAACTGTTAATTGATAAATATAATAAAACTATAAGTATATTACTTCTTATCTTGGAAAATACTGATAAAGCAGCAACTAAATATCAAATTTTTAAATTACTAATTAAACAAACCCCTGAAAATCCTACTAATTTTTTTAAACCAATTTTTAGGAATATAGGTATTTTTGATCTATTAAAAAATTTAAGCCTAAAAAAAGACAATAAGACTTCATTTATATTTTTAACATCATTACTCATAATTATATACAAACTTATTTTGTTATTTAATTTAAAAATTTTTAACAGCAAAATATCAAATAAACTCTTTTACCTTTATTACAATGAAAGTATTATTGAATGAATATAAACATGTCAAAATGGAAGAGGGCCTTGCTTCTTAATAATAGATTTATAAATCCATTTATTCCAAATTTAATTTTTAAACTCACTAATACACCAATTTTTGGTCCAAGAGCCTCAGAAATTTTGTATGCTCTAAAGTATTACACTCTTAACTATAAAAAAGGGAGAGTGAATAAGTTAAAACAAGTTGCAGAATTTGGAGTGGGTCATGGTGAAGGCTTAAGGCAACTTGCTATCCTTATACGATATTTTTGTCTTCATTACAAAATAGACTGTCCTGAAATATTTGGCTTTGATAGTTTCGAAGGAATGCATGAAACCGATGAACTTGCTGATATTGGCACATGGGATGTTGGTGACTACAATGGAGATTATGATGATCTTAAGAGTTTTTTTGAGGAAAATAATTTAGGAAACGTGAGTCTAGTTAAGGGATACTTTAAAGAAAGTTTAAAGTATCAGAGTGACAAATTTAATCCTGAAATAATATTAGTCGATTGTGATTATTATTCGTCGACAAAAGAAATATTCGATAATTTAAAATATAAATTAAAAACTGGAACACTAATTTACTTCGACGATTTAGGTACAAATTTTTATAATAGAAATTTAGGTGAAGAAAAATTAATTTTTGAAATAAATTCAGGTCTATTAGGGAATGAATTTCATTTACATAACTTATACAAGCGTGTTTATGTATGGTCAAATTCAGACCGCCCTATTAGAAAAGCATCTAAGGAAGAATTATCAATTCCATTAACAAAAAAGACAAATATCGACAATTTTTACTAATTGGTTGCGGGGGTAGGATTTGAACCTACGACCTTCAGGTTATGAGCCTGACGAGCTACCAGACTGCTCCACCCCGCGGTATTGTTGATACATAAATAGAGCATTTAAATTTTCAATCAACTAATTTCGTAAGATTATCTAAAATATGTATAAGTTTATGTTTTGTATAATCAGAATTTATTTAAATATTTATATATATATTATGGTCTAAAGTAATGATAAAATTGACCTTAATGAAAAAAACATCATCGAGACAAACAATTCATTACTCAAAACTTTTTAATATTCATGGTAATTCTGTCAAAAGCGTTGCATCTGGTAAAAAAACTTACAAAGATATGCGATATGAAAAATTATCACAAATATTTTTAGATGATAATAACTTTTCAATTTTTGATGTTGGTTTCGGATTAGCACATTTTTATGAATATTTAGAAAAACATCATAAAAACAAAAATATAATTTACTCTGGTTCTGAAGTAGTTAGGGAATTCTATGAGAAGTGTTCAAATAAATATACTCACTTAGATTTTAATATGCATGACTTATCAATCAAACCTTTAAGTAAAAAGTATGACTATTTGATATTTGGTGGAACATTTTATCAACTTGCTGGATCCAAAAAAAAGGAATTTGAAAAATATGCAAGGCGTATGTTAATCAACGGATTTAAATCGTGCAGTAAAGGCATCGCAGTAAATTTTATAACGGACAAAGTGGATTACCGAATAAAAGGATTGTATTATGAAAATTTAGGAAAAATTACAGACTTTATAGAAACAAATATTTCTAGATTTTATACTGTTGAAAAATCCTACCCTTTATTTGAATTTACAATAACAATATACAAAGAAGATATAATTAAATCAAAATTTAAAAAAAAGGCTTTTAAAAAATATTTCAAAGATTTTAGAGATCAATAGAAAAAATATTTAAGTCTATTTTTGCTTTTATAATTCCTTGTAAATATAAATTACTAATTTAGCCTATCAAGCTTACTAAAAAATTTCTTTGAATTAAGATCATTTAATTTAATTGATTTTCTAAAATGTGAATTCATATCCCAATTTTCAATTTTAAAAGGCTGAATTTTTTTAATAATAAGAACATAATTGTCTTTATTTTTTCCACACTTTATATACAGACCTAACTTTGTAGTCTTTATTATAGTACCAAATTTAAGTAATGACTTCATTTTTACTAATGAACATTCTCTTAAAAAATAGTAATTTCCTTTATAAATAAAATAAGGCCCATTAAATTTATAATCTTCTTGATGACAAGATCTTACCAAAGCATCGATATCTTCTGAATTTTTTAACCAATTTATTTTTAGAAATCTTTTTTTACTCCATGGCCATTTACTATAATAGAAAATTTTCGAATTTTTATACTTCTGTTTTCTATCAAAAATTACTGTTTTTTTTGAAGTTATAGTCTCTAGAGTTTTCAACATTAGTTTTCCTGAAATTTTTGAAATATTTTTTACTAATCCTTGAGGAGTTTCATGTTTATTAATTTTTACTTTTTTAAATGATATTATATTTCCTGTATCAAAACTTCGGTCTACGAGATGAATTGTCAATCCAGATAATTTTACCTTATTTAAAATTTGCCATCTGTGTACGTCTGTTCCACGATATAAAGGCAGCTTTGAGGGATGTGAATTTATCACTCCAAGCGTAGGTATTTTAAGAAATTCTCTCGTTAACTTTTCATGGTATCCTCCACCAAGAACTATTAATTCTGGTTTAACTTTTTTTATAACATTTAAGATAGGCCCTTTTTTTAATGTTTTAGCATAACGAACTCTAATATTATTCTTTATACATAATTTATGAATAGATTTAGTAAATTTTATAGCTTTAAATTTTTGAACTTTTGCTCTTTTCTTATAATCGCTAAGTTTAGTGAGGTAAGTAATTTCAGATTTATAATTATCAGGAATATTTTTATTTGAGAGAACTACTAATTTTGGTTTTGAAAATTTGTGTTCAATTAAATACTTTAGTATAGAATAACCTATTCGATTAAAACTTCTTGAAATATAAACAAATTTCATCCTTTTGAATTTGACTATTTAATATTAATTTCATCACGAATAACAGGCTCATTGGAGTTCATTAAAAGCCTGTATGTTTTAAAAATTAATTCTCCAACTATTCCAATGGCAAAAAAACTAAAAGTAGCAAAAAATGAGATTAAAACTATTAAAGATGTCCAACCTGTTATCTCATTTCCATATAATAAGTATTTTATAATACTCCAGACCCCAATTGATAGAGATATGGTTGATCCAACAATACCAATAAAAAGTAAATACCTTAAGCCATAATTTGTAAGGCCTAAACTATTATTTAAAAAAAGTTCAAATATTTTTGCAATAGTATATCTTGACTTATTTTTTTTGAGTTTGCTATTTTTAACTTCAAAATTCTCAATTTTATTTGTAATAGTATATAGAAGAGTGCCAATTGCAGGGTTATCTATTTTGCGCTTCAGGATAGCTTTACATATATTATGTCTTATAATACGGAATGTACCCATTTTAAGTTTCCGAGGTTTATCAAATAATATTGAGTTTGCAGTATTGTTTATATTACTGAATATATATCTTACTAAGTTCTTTGTCTTTGAGTCGTAAAAACCAACTAAAGCATCTAACTCAGGCTTAGATATTAATAAATTTAAAACATCAACTATTTGTTCAGGAGGATGCTCTAAATCATCATCTATTGTTACGATGTATTTTCCGTTCGAATGTCTAAAACCAAGAAGCGTTGCGTTGCTTTGACCAATATTATTTATTAATTGAATAGCTGATATTCTTGAGTCATCTCTTCCCAACTTCTTTATCTTATCCCATGATTGATCTTCAGAACAATCATCGATAAATATAATTTGAAAGCTTCTTTCTCCTAAAGAATCAACTATTCTTTTATATAGTTCATCAATAGTGTTTTCAGCATTATAAACGGGAATAATTATTGAAATATCAAAATTCATTCTAATTCATTATTTTCAAACTAAGTGAGTTAATTATTTTTTTTTTCATAATGTAAAAATCTTTATCATTTTTACACTTAAATATTAACATACATATGATACCACTACTATCAGTAAATTTTTTGACGAAATCTTTTTGCTTTTTAAAAAAAACAACTTCATGTATCTCTGGAATACTTTTCTTTAAATATGAGGCGCTTGATAAATTTGAAATTTGACCTCCTTTTTTATCTCCAATAAGTAAACTGGCATAGCTTGATTTGCTTTTATTTACTTTTAATGGCACTTCCTTATTGAATAATTTTTGTAAATAGTATTTTTCTATATCGATATTTGTAGATAATTTTATAAGTTGGGAGATTCCATTCCCCCCTGTTCTTGGACTCATTTCGATTATGATTGCCTTATTGTTCGTGAGAATGATGTCAAAATTTAATATGCCATTTTTAAAATTTAACTTTTTACAAGTTAAAAGTAGCTCTTCAGATAAGGTTTTTTTGACATTATTGGGGACCTTGATCAAAATCCGATGCCCAATAATATTTATACCTTCTTTATATTTTTTTGTAATTGCAATAAATTCAATGTTTCCATTTTTAATTATTACGTCGCCACCATACTCGGTTCCTTCTAAATATTCTTCTATGATAAAATTTTTATAATAAGAATTTTTTGTATATTCTATTATTGTTTCATAACTATCGGTTTTTTTATTATCAAATAACTTTATGCCCTTAGACCCTGAAGAGAGATAGGGTTTACAAATTAATTTATTTATCTTATTGAACTTTATTAGAGATTTACTGTTAAAAGATTTATTCAATAACAGAAATTTCGGTGAGTTTAGACGTTCAGCATTTTGAAATTTTCTAAACTTATCTTTAAAAATTAATTTTTTAACATCAAAATTAAAAGATTTAGATATTTTATATTTTTTTTCAATTAAAAATACACTAAGTAAGGCTAGATCTGAAGCAAAAGTACAAATTCTAGTAGGTTTATATTTTAATACGTTTTTATAAATTTTTTCCAAGTCAGTATAATCACAATTAATTGATATGTGACTGTGTTTATGACCAGGATTAGTTATTATATTATCAAGAGTAATAACATTATAACCCAATTTTATGGCAGACTTAATGCCTTCTAACTGAAAATTACCTGCCCCTAAAATCATTATTTTATTATTTTTCATCTCTTAAGATTATAGTTTATATATTTTTCTGATAAAAAAAAAATTAATCAACGATAATCCAATTAAAATAACAAATTGACTTACAGCAGGGTTTAAAAGTAAAACATCCACGGCTAAATACAATGTTATTAAGTTTATCAAATACGTTAATGAATAATTTAAATAGTATTTAAATAGCATTTTTTTCTTATTATTAGTTACTTTAAATACATACCTTTGATGCAAAAATAGTGTTAGGGGAACAGCTAAAATCCATACAATAGTAATTGAAATGACTGGATGAACAAACTTTAATAAGAAAACATAAATTGAAAATGTAAAAATAAACCTTACTACGCCAATGGTAATAAATTTTGAATAGTCATATAATATATTTTGATTTGACAATTTGAGCGCTTTCTTAAAAAATAAAACTAAACGTAATTTTTTATGGTTACCAATGTATTAATTTGCTTAAGTATGTTTTTATATTCTAATATTCTTCGTTCCCTCTTTGATATTGTAAGTGTAAAATATTTTAACATTTCTAAAAAATGATTATCTTTATCTACCTTAATTTTATTTACAGTATTTTTCTTGGTTATGACAATTTCTGTTATTAAGTCTGCTTTTTTTGAAAAAATAAATTTACTTTTAATTACACAGTCGTCATAGATAATTTTTATTATATTCTTGTAGTTCCCTCCTATGTACCATTCAAAATCAACTTGACCATTATTTTTTTTTAAGAAAGCATTTACTTTTCCATAAGTATCCACTTTATTATTATTCTCTTTAAAATTTATGTATTTTACCTTACTGATTTCATCTTTGAGAAGAAAACTTACTAGTGAAAGTGGATATACACCTAAATCATTGAGTGATCCTCCTCCGAGCTTTTTGTTGTACCTTATGTTAAATCGATCAAGCTTTGGGATACCAAATACAGAAACAGTTTTTCTAATTTTAGATAATCGTTTTTTTAAAATTATTTTTTCTAGAGTTTTAAACTGCTTATGAAATCTATACATGAATGCCTCCATAAGTACTAAATTATTTTTTTTCGCCAAACTTATTAATTGATTTGCCTGGCTAATATTAAGACACAGAGGTTTTTCAACCAATACGTGTTTATTTGATTTGAGTACTTGCATTGCATGCTTAAAATGTAAAGAAGATGGACTTGAAATATAAATTGCATTAAGATTTTTATTATTACATAAATTCTTAATCGTTAGATATTTTTGGCATTTGTAATGTTTAGCTATTAAAGAGCTTTTTTTTGAGTTTCTGCAATATACCCCATCTAACTTAAGTATCTCTAAATCGTTTATTGCAGGCAAAATGTTTGTAAGTGCATGTTTTCCTGCTCCAATGCAACCTATTTTCATAATTTTACTCACAAAAAAGAAAGAAGGCTTCTTAAATGTGGATTAATACAAGTCTCACACTTTATTAGTTCCTTGATATTAAATAATGAAACCCATTTAAAATTTTCTCCAATTTCTATATCGTGATCTTTTGATATCTCTATTATCATTCCTTTAGTTCTTTTTTTATAAAGTCTTCCTCCATCCTCTGACATCCATTGTTCAAATAATAGTCTTGCATTATTTTTTTCTGGGTTCAAAAAATAATCAACGAAGTATGGTTTTCGTCCACCGTGGAATTGTTGAATATTACTAAATGTGGCTTGTAGGCAGGGACTTATTTGAATTAGATTATAATTTCCAGGCTCGGCCTTTGCTTCTACTAAATAATAAGGAATATCGTTTATTCTTTTTCTTATTAAACCTACTATACCTCCATCAAAATTAGATTCTTTAATTATAGGCTGGGACCATCCCTGGCTTCCAACTTCACGTTCTGTAGAACTTACCCTAATTCCTATAATAGAAAAAAATTTTTTTGTATTATGAAAGATGTCCTTATTATCTAAGCTAAAACTCCAGTTATCGCAATCTTTTAGCGGTATTTCTTTCACCGTCATGGTGCTACGATTTTTTACACCATTATACCAGTGTAATACATCATCTACACTTTCATTTCCCCACTCCTTAAGTGACTCTACTTGAATTTCTATTAAAAGATTGCTGGCAACTAAAAGGTTATTCTTTTTTAAGAAATCAATATAGTTTTTTTTATAATCTAAAAATTTCATTTTGATGTTTTAAAATAAAAATTAATTAGTCTACAAATTTTTTCAACGTCTTGTTCTTTTAAGTTCGTATGCAAAGGTAAACGTAATATTTTTTTTGCAACATTTTCAGTAACAGGTAAATCACTTGATTTATTTCCTAACTTCTTTCCAACCTTTGATGAGTGAAGTGGCGTGTAGCCGGTAAAAGCATCTATATTATTTTTTTCTAAATATTTTTTTATATCATCACAAAATTTTTTTCTTTTAAAAATAAGGATAAATGCATGATAATTTGAAAGTATCTTTTTATTATTATCTGTAAAGAAAATTTTACCTTGATTTTTTAATTTGCTTAATCGACTGCAATAAATTTTATGTAGTTTTTTTCTTATTTTTACACTGGCATTATTGTTTTTAAGTTGTGCGTATAGAAATGCAGCCTGCATTTCGGTCGGGTAAAAACTACCCCCTATTTCTGTCCATGAATATTTATTAACAGAGCCATCAATGACTTTATGTCTATTTGTGCCTCTTTCTCTAATTGATTTAGCTCGCGAGAAATCTTTACCACTTTTTATATAAATAGCACCTCCGAGTCCAGAATGTATATTTTTTGTTTCGTGAAAAGAAAAACACCCCATATCACCAATTGTACCTAAGCTATTATTGTCGAACTTACAGCCGTAGCCCTGAGCGTTATCTTCAATTAGCATAATTTGATTTTGTTTACAAAGATTTTTCAATTGACCTATGCGTGCAGCCATACCTCCATAATGAATAACTACTATAGCTTTCGTTTTTTTATTAATTTTCTTTTTTACATCATCAATGTCTAGCATTAACGAATATTTTTCGATCTCGGCAAAAACGACTTTCATATTTAGTTTTGCAAATGCATTAGCTGTAGACGAAAATCCATATGATGGAACAATTACTTCATCTTTTATTTTATCTTTTATAAGTAATGCTGCAATTTCAAGGGAAGATGTGCAGCTATCTGTAAGCAAAATGTTCTTTTTACCTAATTGATTACTTATTAATTTTTCACATTTTTTTGTATATTTACCAACTCCATAGAATTGATTTTCAGTAAATACATCTTTTATGTAATTTAGTTCTTTTCCTGTAAGAAAAGGAGAGTTAAATTTAATTTTATTCATTTACAATCCGTAAAATTCAACAAAAGAAATATAAAGAAGATCTATTAAGTCTTGTCTTTAACGACTTTCATGAGATATTCATAATAAGTGTTGCCGATATTTCCCCTGAAAATTTTAATTATTTCTTTCTTCTTAATCCAATTATTCCTAAAAGCAATTTCTTCAAGACAAGCGATCTTTAGACCCTGCCTTTTTTCTATTGTTTCTACAAATTGACTTGCTGATATTAAATTATCACATGTGCCTGTGTCTAACCACGCAAAACCTCTTCCAAAATATTGAACTCCTAAATCACCTTCTTTTAAATATATATTATTTATATCGCTTATTTCATATTCGCCACGTTTTGACTTTTTTAAATGCTTGGCTTTTTCTATGACGGTATTATTGTAAAAATACAGACCTGTTACTGCCCAGTTTGATTTAGGGTTAGCAGGTTTCTCAACTATCGAAGTTGGATTATTCCTCTTATCAGTATTAATTATTCCATAATTTTTTGGATCTGCAACCTTGTAGGCAAATATATTAGCTCCTAAATCACTACTAATAGCTTTAGATAATTTCCTTTGAAAATCTTGTCCATAAAATATGTTATCACCGAGTATCAAACACACTTTGTCATTTTTTATAAATTTTTCTCCAAGAATTATTGCACTTGCAATGCCGTCTGGTTTATTTTGAACTTTGTATTTAAATTTTAACCCAAAATTTGATCCATTACCTAAAAGGTTTTTAAAGCTATTTAAATTTTCTTGATCACAAATTATCAAAATATCTCTAATTCCTGCTAACATTAATACAGAGATAGAGTAGTATATCATTGGTTTGTCATATATTGGCAAAAGATGCTTTGAAATTGATTTTGTAATTGGGTATAATCTAGTACCTGAACCCCCCGCTAAAATTATTCCTTTAACAGCCATGACTAATTTATGCCTTTTCTACTAATTATTTGAGAATTTTTCTCAATTATATTAAGCCACCATTCTTTATTTTCAAGATACCATTTTATAGTGTTTGTTAAGCCTTCTTTAAATTCAATTTGTGCCTCCCAATTTAGCTCATTAAGAATTTTTGTGGTACTCAAAGAATAGCGAATATCATGGGCAGGCCGGTCGCCAACAAAAGAAATTAATTCTTTGGAGTTTTTAGAAGGGATTTTTTTTTCTTTTGAAAAATTTGTATCAATTATTTCACATATTAAATTCACTACTTCAAGGTTTGACCTTTCATTAGTTGCCCCAACATTATATGTCTCACCAATTTCCCCATTTAGCATAGCCTCGCTTAGTGCCCTTACATGATCCTCAACATGAATCCAGTCCCTTACTTGATTTCCATCTCCATAAATAGGAATTTCTTCATTTCTTATAATTTTTATAATTGTCAGAGGTATTAGTTTCTCAGGAAGTTGAAAAGGACCATAATTATTTGAACTATTTGTGATAATGTATGGAAGGTTAAAGGTCTTTCCCCAGGCGCGTATAAGATGGTCAGCGCTTGCTTTCGTTGCTGAATAAGGTGAACTCGGATCGTAAGGTGATAGTTCGCTAAATGATTTTTCATTTTTATTTAATGAACCATAAACTTCATCGGTTGAAATATATTGAAAACGAAAGTCTTGTTTTGGCTTAAAATCTAGCTCATTCCAATATTTTAGAGATAAGTTCAAAAGATTGAATGTACCAAATATATTTGTAAATAAAAATTCTCTGGGGCTGTCAATAGAATTATCAACATGCGTCTCCGCTGCAAGATGGATTATATTTGATGGTTTATATTTTTTAATAATAGTACTTACTTTTGATTCATCGCAAATATCAACTTGCTCAAAGAAATAATTGCCCAACTTTTCTAATTCTCTGATTGTTTCGTAATTTCCTGCATAAGTAAGCTTATCAATATTTATTATTGTATTTCCGGGCTCCTTAATTAATTGTTTAACAAGTGACGATCCAATAAAACCTGCCCCCCCTGTTACTAATATTTTTTTTTTCATAAATAATTGTTATTGATTTCGAATACTTCGAAGTGATAATCAGAATATTCTAATTCAAGAAGTATACACTTAATATCTTGTTGATTTAAAAGGACTATATGAGCAAACGCCTTAGCTTCGATCATATGATAGAATTGCTGCTTAAGTAAGTAAGCTAAGTAAAAATGAAAAACATCCATTTTCATAATTCAAGAATAATTGGAAAACTTTAAAAGTAAAGTGACAATAGTTTCACGCTTAATAGACCTGGCAATGTCCTACTCTCCCATGCCTTAAGACAAAGTACCATCGGCGCTGGAGCCCTTAACGTTCGAGTTCGAAATGGGATCGTGTGTATCCTCTCCGCTATAACCACCAGGTCAATAAAACGTGAAACCAATACTAAAAAAAAATATATTTTTTATAAATCTTCATGTTGCTTGTAAATACTAGTTCGTTTCTAGTACATAGAAAATCAAGCCGATCGAGTTATTAGTATCAGTTAGCTTCATGCATTACTGCACTTCCACACCTGACCTATCAACGTGGTGGTCTACCACGACTCTCATGGAAGAATTAGTTTCAAGGGAGGCTTCCCGCTTAGATGCTTTCAGCGGTTATCCCGTCCGTACTTGGCTACCCAGCGATGCCGATGGCACGACAACTGGTACACCATTGGTACGTTCACTCCGGTCCTCTCGTACTAGGAGTAACTCCTCTCAATTCTTCAACACCCACGGCAGATAGGGACCGAACTGTCTCACGACGTTCTAAACCCAGCTCGCGTACCACTTTAATCGGCGAACAGCCGAACCCTTGGGACCTGCTCCAGCCCCAGGATGTGATGAGCCGACATCGAGGTGCCAAACACCGCCGTCGATATGAACTCTTGGGCGGTATCAGCCTGTTATCCCCGGCGTACCTTTTATCCGTTGAGCGATGGCCCTTCCACTCAGAACCACCGGATCACTATGACCGTCTTTCGACTCTGCTCGACTTGTCAGTCTTGCAGTCAGGCAGGCTTATGCCATTGCACTCAACAGCTGATTTCCGACCAGCTTGAGCCTACCTTCGCACGCCTCCGTTACTTTTTGGGAGGCGACCGCCCCAGTCAAACTACCCACCATACACTGTCTTGGATCCAGATAATGGACCTCAGTTAGATATCAAAAATCACAAGAGTGGTATTTCAAGGATGACTCCATGGAAGCTGGCGCCTCCACTTCAAAGTCTACCACCTATCCTACACATGTAATTTCTAATACCAATGTAAAGCTATAGTAAAGGTGCACGGGGTCTTTCCGTCTAACCGCGGGTACTCCGCATCTTCACGGAGAATTCAATTTCGCTGAGTCTACGCTGGAGACAGCGGGGAAATCATTACGCCATTCGTGCAGGTCGGAACTTACCCGACAAGGAATTTCGCTACCTTAGGACCGTTATAGTTACGGCCGCCGTTCACCGGGACTTCAGGTCGTAGCTTGCACCACTCACTTTAATCTTCCGGCACCGGGCAGGCGTCAGACCCTATACTTCGCCTTGCGGCTTTGCAGAGTCCTGTGTTTTTAATAAACAGTTGCTACCCCCATTTCTGTGCCACCCACATCTGGTTGCCCAAACATAGGTCCTCCTTCTTCCGAAGTTACAGAGGCAATTTGCCGAGTTCCTTCAGCATAGTTCTCTCAAGCGCCTTGGTATCTTCTACCTATCCACCTGTGTCGGTTTCGGGTACGGTCTATGATGAGGCTATTTCCTGGAACAACTTCACTGCCTATCCAATCCATATAAGGATAGACAATTTACGTCATCCGTCACTTCTCATCTGGTCAAGGAATATTAACCTTGTTCCCATCGACTACGACTTTCGTCCTCGCCTTAGGAGCCGACTCAACCTGCGCGGATTAGCCTTGCGCAGGAACCCTTGGATTTTCGGCGACAGAGTTTCTCACTCTGTTTGTCGCTACTCATGTCAGCATTCTCACTTCCGATATCTCCAGGAGCTCTCACGAGTCTCCCTTCAGCAACTTACGGAACGCTCCGCTACCACACAATAAATTGTGTCCAAAGCTTCGGTGTATTGTTTAGCCCCGTTACATCTTCGGCGCCGGATAACTTATTTAGACCAGTGAGCTGTTACGCTTTCTTTAAAGGATGGCTGCTTCTAAGCCAACCTCCTGGCTGTTTTGGTCGTCCGACATCCTTTCCCACTTAACAATAACTTGGGGACCTTAGCTGTTGGTCTGGACTGTTTTCCTTTCGACTACGGACCTTAGCACCCGTAGTCTGTCTGCCATATAGTACTCATCGGTATTTGGAGTTTGGTTGGACTTAGTAAGGATCTCTCCCCCCTTGCCCATCCAGTGCTCTACCCCCGATGGTATTCGTATGACGCACTACCTAAATAGTTTTCGCGGAGAACCAGCTATATCCGAGTTTGATTGGCCTTTCACCCCTAACCACAAGTCATCCAAAGACTTTTCAACGTCAACTGGTTCGGTCCTCCAATAAGTGTTACCTTATCTTCAACCTGCTCATGGCTAGATCACTCGGTTTCGGGTTTAATCCAAAGTACTGTCGCCCTATTAAGACTCGCTTTCGCTGCGCCTACACCTAACGGCTTAAGCTTGCACTTTAAACTAACTCGCTGACCCATTATACAAAAGGTACGCCGTCACCCTTACGGGCTTCGACAGCTTGTAAGCATTCAATTTCAGGATCTATTTCACTCCCCTCGTCGGGGTTCTTTTCACCTTTCCCTCACGGTACTAGTTCACTATCGGTCACACAAGAGTACTTAGGCTTGGAGGGTGGTCCCCCCATATTCAGACAAGATTTCACGTGTCCCGTCTTACTCGAGAACATTAACTGTCATTACCCATACAAGACTGTCACTTTCTATGGTTTACCTTTCCAGGTAATTCTGGTTGTACAATTAATGCTACTGGCCTGGTCCGCTTTCGCTCGCCACTACTTACGGAGTATCGGTTGATATCCTTTCCTCCAGTTACTTAGATGTTTCAGTTCACTGGGTTCGCTTTACTAACCTATGTATTCAGTTAGCAATAACTCAAAAGAGTTGGGTTGTCCCATTCGGAAATCTTCGGATCAAAGTGTGTTCGTCACTCCCCGAAGCTTATCGCAACGTACTACGTCCTTCATCGCCTTTGTGTGCCAAGGCATCCATCAAATGCTCTTAAACGCTTGATTATTCTATGTACAAAAAACAAACTTATTGTCTTTTGTGACACTTAGATTTGAATTCTCAATAAAATTTTAATTTAGTATTGATGTCACTTCACGATGTAAATAGAAAAGCTTAAAACTTGGTGGAGCTGACCGGGATCGAACCGGTGACCCCCTGCTTGCAAAGCAGGTGCTCTCCCAGCTGAGCTACAGCCCCAAGAGATACCACGTCATGGTGGGCCTGGGTAGACTCGAACTACCGACCTCACCCTTATCAGGGGTGCGCTCTAACCAGACTGAGCTACAAGCCCAAACGTAAGGCTTTATAGTTTTAAACAATGAAAGAGAAACGAGGACGGTAAGCCACATATAATTACTAAGTTAAATATTTTTTAAATTCAAATGAACTCAAAAAATTACTCTTAGAAAGGAGGTGATCCAACCGCAGGTTCCCCTACGGTTACCTTGTTACGACTTCACCCCAGTCGCTAATCTTACCGTGGTTGGCTGCCTCCTTACGGTTAGCGAACCAGCTTCAGGTAAAACCAACTCCCATGGTGTGACGGGCGGTGTGTACAAGACCCGGGAACGTATTCACCGTAGCGCGCTGATCTACGATTACTAGCGATTCCAACTTCATGCACTCGAGTTGCAGAGTACAATCCGAACTGAGGTAACTTTTTGAGATTTGCTCCAGATCGCTCCTTCGCTGCCTTTTGTAGTTACCATTGTATCACGTGTGTAGCCCGGCCCGTAAGGGCCATGAGGACTTGACGTCATCCCCACCTTCCTCCGGCTTATCACCGGCAGTTCCTTCAAAGTTCCCACCATAATGTGCTGGCAATTGAAGGTAAGGGTTGCGCTCGTTGCGGGACTTAACCCAACATCTCACGACACGAGCTGACGACAGCCATGCAGCACCTGTATCCAATCCACCCGAAGTGAAAGACTTAATCTCTTAAGTCCGCGATTGGTATGTCAAGGGCCGGTAAGGTTCTTCGCGTATCTTCGAATTAAACCACATGATCCACCGCTTGTGCGGGTCCCCGTCAATTCATTTGAGTTTTAGCCTTGCGGCCGTACTTCCCAGGCGGAGTGCTTAACGCGTTAACTGCGATACTGGAAATTTAAATTCCCAACATCTAGCACTCATCGTTTACTGCATGGACTACCAGGGTATCTAATCCTGTTCGCTACCCATGCTTTCGAACCTCAGCGTCAGTATTGGCCCAGAGAGTCGCCTTCGCCACTGGTGTTCCTCCTAATATCTACGAATTTCACCTCTACACTAGGAATTCCACTCTCCTCTACCAAACTCAAGAAATGTAGTTTTGAAGGCAGTTCCAGAGTTAAGCTCTGGGATTTCACCTCCAACTTACAAATCCGCCTACGCTCGCTTTACGCCCAGTAATTCCGAATAACGCTAGACCCCTCCGTATTACCGCGGCTGCTGGCACGGAGTTAGCCGGATCTTCTTCTTCAGGTACCGTCATTATCTTCCCTGACGAAAGAGTTTTACAACCCTAGGGCCTTCATCACTCACGCGGCATCGCTGGATCAGGGTTGCCCCCATTGTCCAATATTCCCCACTGCTGCCTCCCGTAGGAGTCTGGGCCGTGTCTCAGTCCCAGTGTGGCTGATCATCCTCTCAGACCAGCTATAGATCGTCGCCTTGGTGAGCCGTTACCTCACCAACAAACTAATCTAACGCGGGCCCATCCAATAGCGCATAAAGCTTTCTCCCGAAGGACGTATAAAGTATTAGCTTAAGTTTCCCCAAGTTATTCTCTACTACTGGGCAGGTTCCCACGCGTTACTCACCCGTCTGCCACTAGATCCGAAGATCTCGTTCGACTTGCATGTGTTAAGCGTGCCGCCAGCGTTCATTCTGAGCCATGATCAAACTCTCAAGTTTAAAAATGACGCACACAAACTTATTGGCGGAGTTGCATAAAATAAATTATGCAATCCAATAAACGTGTACGGTTATTCTGTACTGCGGAATTACCGCCCACGTTTCTCTTTCAATTTACTTTTCCAATAGCATAATCGCGCAAGCAAAAAATCCTTACCCCTTGAGATAAGGAATGAAATGCCAGATCGATTATATTAAGACTATAAATAGTCATATGCCGCAAGCTCAGAGCATCACCGAACAAGGGTGAGCGTTTTTTACTGTATAGAGCCAAAAAGTCAAGCAGCAAAGGACATAAAAGGCAGAAAACTAACATTTTTATAGAATTATAATTATATAACGAATTCAATTACTTATTTGATTGTGTAGGAGTTTCGCATCAATCAAAAATAATATTTATGAAAAAACTCTAAAAATGTTTATACCAATATCCCAAAATGACCTTCATCAATAGAAATCAGATTATTCTGTTACTTAGCTTTATCTCGTTAATTGGTATTTCATATTTTTTGTCTATTTCGTTTGGAGAAAATTTAGCTAGAGAAAAAAAAGTTTCTAAGAAAATTATAACGGATGAAGACCCAATCCACGTTGAGGAAAAATTAGAAATTGACTTTACACTCGTCCATAAATACTACCTGCAAGAAGGAGAGACTTTTACTGGAGCCTTAAAGAAAGCAGATCTTCAAGATGATGAAATTAATGATGTTGTCAATATTATATCTAAAAAAATAGATTTAAGAAAATTAAATGTAGGAACACTAATTGAAACTTACACTAAGTCCGTTAATGATAAAAAGATAATTAATGAAATAATTATATATCCTGATATTGAAAAAAAAATCTATGTAAAAAAAGTTAATAATAAATTTGTTGCTGGTGAAGACAAAAAGAAACTATTCAGTAAGTTAAAACTTTATGAAGTTGAAATCCATAACAGTATTTACGAGTCTCTTAAAAAAATAGATACACCAGATGAAATTATAATGGAGTTTGTTCAGTTGTATAGTTTTGACATCGATTTTCAAAGAGATATTAGAAAAGGAAATAAGATCAAAATATTTTTTGAAATTTATACAGACTCACAAAACAATTATATTAAATCTGGAAATATTAATTTTTCAGAGATTATTCTTGATGATGAGTCCTATGAACTTTATAGATTCCAATCAGAAGGGGATGAATTTGTTGAATATTTTAATAGTGATGGTAAGAGTGCAACTAAGGCACTTATGAAAACACCAATTAATGGGGCAAGACTATCCTCTGGATTTGGAATGAGAAAACATCCAATTTTGGGTTACAATAAAAAACATCAAGGAGTTGATTTTGCAGCGCCTACTGGAACACCTATTATGGCTGCAGGCACAGGCCATATAGAATTTGTTGGCAATAATGGGGGGGCTGGAAAATATATTCGTATCAAGCATCTCAATGGATATAAAACTAGTTACTCCCACCTGAGCAAATATGCCTCCGGTATTCAAAAAAACGTCAAAGTACGGCAAGGGCAGGTAATTGGCTATGTTGGAAATACGGGAC
This sequence comes from uncultured Pelagibacteraceae bacterium, assembly GCA_902617525.1. GTDB lineage: Bacteria > Pseudomonadota > Alphaproteobacteria > Pelagibacterales > AG-422-B15 > CACNXQ01. Next base: position 87,803 of record CACMWW010000004.1, read on the forward strand.
TGTCTACAGGCCCTCATTTACATTATGAAGTAATCTTTAACGGGAAAAGAATTAATCCAATGAAAATGAAATTACCTTCAGGTAAACAGCTTAAAGACAAAAACTTGGAAATTTTTTTAGCTGAGAAAGAAAGAATTAACGCTGAAGTATCTGAATTATACTCTATGAATTAGCTTCTTCAATAGCCTTTGCAGGATCTAGTGTTTCAACAGTCTTATCAACGCTAGTGGCTTCATTTCCATTAGTTTTCATCGAGCCATTTTTCTCATTATAACGATCTTGGCGATCATTGATAAGCCTGCTGTAATGTTCAGCGTGCTGCAAATAGTTTTCCGCACCTACATAATCGCCTGATGCTGCTGCATCTTTTGCTAAGACCTTATACTTTTCAAGAACTGTAGATAGATTGCCTCTGACTCTGGTATTATTATTACCATTAGCAAAGTTATCATTGTTCCTATTGTTTGACCTTTTAAAAGGTCGGCTTCTTCTATTTTTCACTATGAAAATTTAAACCTAATTTCTAGGTTATTTATTATTCGAGATTACGTAAATTAGTGTTAAGTTCAAAATTAATCAAGTTTTTATTTATATTCTTTTTGTAACGATACACCTTGGTATATCAGAGATGTCTTTTTCTACTGAAATAAGCTGAAAACCAGTATTTTTTAGCAGTTTTTGAATTGGTTTTAATTGATTGTAGCCGATTTCAAAAATGATCAATTGTTTTTTATTTTCATATTTAATTATATTATCTAAAACCATTTTAAAACACCTTAATCCATTTTCTTTCGCAAAAAGGGCGATTTCAGGTTCAAAGTCTTGAACATCCCTGAGCATATTATCTTTTGATGAAGTCGAAACATATGGTGGATTACAAACTATAAGATCATAATTTATTGTATTGAATTTAGAAAAATCCGCATGGCAAAATTTTAATCTATTTTCATTTAGTAAATTACTTTTATTTTGCTTCGCTACTTTTAAAGCCTTTTTATCGAAATCGATGCCAATACCCTGACTATTTTTAAATTCTCTTAGCAGCGATATTATCAGGCATCCGGAACCTGTGCCTAGATCTAAAATTTTAAGATTTTGGTTTTTATCAGGAAAGTATTTGATAGCAGTTTCAATTATAATTTCACTGTCAGGTCTTGGGATTAATACTGAGTTATCTATAAAAAATGTATCTTTCCAAAATTCTTTTTTATTAATTATGTATGCAATTGGCTCACTTTTTTTTCGTCTTTGAATTAGTTCTTTATATTGACCCAATTCAATATGATCTAGTAGCTTATCAGGACTAATATTAATTTCTTCATTAGAAGTATTTAGAAGATACTTCAAAAGTATTTTTTTTTCTAAAATAGGTATTGAAGAATCTTCAGAATATAAAAGTTTATTTAATGAGGACATATCATCTTCCTTGATCTTCAAGTATTAGATTTGTGATAACTTCCTCTAATCCTGTAGAATTTAATATTTGCTCTAGTTTGTAGAGTGTTAAATTTATGCGATGATCAGTCACTCTTCCCTGAGGAAAATTATAGGTCCTGATTCTTTCTGATCTATCACCTGAACCTATCTGCGATTTTCTTTTATCCGCTATATCATCGTCCTGTTTTTTACGCTCGAAATCATATAATCTTGTTTTTAATACCAGCATAGCTTTCGCTTTATTCTTATGTTGAGATTTTTCATCCTGCTGTTGTACAACGATACCAGATGGAAGATGAGTTATTCTAACTGCACTATCAGTTGTATTAACATGTTGTCCACCTGCACCACTAGATCTAAATACATCAACTCTAATATCTTTATCGTCGACTTGAATATCTAGATCCTCAGCTTCAGGTAATACAACTACACTCGCTGCAGACGTATGAACTCTTCCCTGAGACTCAGTTTCTGGAACTCTTTGAACTCGATGGACGCCGGACTCGAACTTAAGTTTTGAATAAACGCTGCTACCTGAGATTTTCGCAACTGCTTCTTTAATGCCTCCTTTTTCAGAATCTGAAATGGAAATATATTCAATTTTCCATCCCTGATTTTCAGCATAGCGCTGATACATGCGCAAAAGATCATTAGCAAATAAAGCTGCTTCATCGCCACCTGTACCAGCTCTGACTTCAAGAATTACATTTTTTTTATCTAATGGATCTTTTGGGATCATTAATTCTTTCAAGACATTTTCAGCCGCTAATAATTTTTCTTTGACATTATTGATTTCAGATTTGGCTATTTCTACTAAATCAGCATCGTTACCGTTGATAACACTGTTCAATTCCTCTAATTCTAACTGTTGAGTTAAATATAAATTAACTTGATCATATAAAGGCTTTAAATCAGCGTACTCTTTTGAAAGGGATACATATTTATCTTTATCATTTACCGATTGGTTTAATTCGTTTTCAAGATTTTTGTATTTATCTTGAATTTTTTCTAATTCTTCTTGTTTAATCATGAAGTGATTGAATCTTTTTCTCTACAAGATTAACAACGTGATCAACTATTTCGGGATTTTTTATTTTATGGTCAGCAACACCTGATAAATAAATCATATTATTCCCCTTTCCACCGCCAGTTACCCCAATATCGCTATTTAAAGCTTCTCCTGGACCATTTACAACACAGCCAATAATTGAGAGAGTTATAGGATCTTTAATATGTGACAATCTTCTTTCAAGCTCACGAACTGTATCGATTACTGGAAAAGCTTGTCTAGCACAAGAAGGGCAGGAAATAATTTTAATACCCCTAGATGCTAAATTTAAACTCTTCAATATCTCGTGACCTACTTTAATTTCCTCTACTGGATCTGCTGTTAATGAAACTCTAATTGTATCTCCGATCCCTTGTGAGAGAAGATTGCCAATACTTATGGATGACTTAATTGAGCCTGATAAATAAGTTCCTGCTTCTGTTAATCCAACATGAAATGGATAATCACAAAGTTTTGCTAATTTTTCATAGGCTTCAATTGTAGTAAATACATCTGATGCTTTTACACTTATTTTGAAATTATCAAAATTATTGTCTTCAAGCAGGCGTATATTTTCTATTGCGCTCTCGACTAATGCATCGGCACAAGGTTTACTGTATTTTTTTAGAATTTTTTCATCAATGGAGCCTGCATTTACTCCTATTCGCATACAAATGCTATTTTGTTTAGCCGCATCAATAACCTCAATAATTTTATCTACTCCAATATTGCCAGGATTTATTCTTAAGCAAGCAGCGCCCGCATCAGCAGCTTCGATCGCACGCTTGTAGTGAAAGTGAATATCTGCAACGATTGGTACATCCACATAATTAACGATCTCTTTTAAAGATTCTGTAGATTCTTGATCGGGACAAGATACCCTAACAATATCCGCACCTTCAGACACTAAATCATTGATTTGTTGTAATGTTGCATTAACATCTGAAGTGAGCGTATTTGTCATTGACTGCACAGAAATTTTTGCATCACCACCAACTTCTACACTTCCAACCTCAATCTTCTTTGTGCGCCTGCGGATTATTTTATTTTGAGAGTACTGACTCATAATTATTTATAAATTAGGTAGGTATAAATATAATGAAAGAATTGATTTGAAAACTTAAAAAATCTGTTTTCTACCTATCTCGCCTATAGAGCCAAGAAATTTAGTTTGGCCGTTGTTCACTTTTATTGAAATGAGACCCATATTCCCCGAGGTTACAAATATTTCATCATTTTTTGATACCTCAAGATTAAGCTCTTCGCCCTCTTTAAAAACCTGACTAATTAATATTTCTCTTGAGTTATCAACTTCTATCCAAACTTCATTTGCAAATAATATTGATAAGCTGACAGTTTCCAAAAAATTTTTTTTATTGTCGGATAAGCTTGCAGATCGTTTTGAATTACTTAAAGACGGATTTAATTTTTCTGTGTTTGTTTGATTCAAGTTAGAGAATTTATTTTCACCTAAATTATTTTCTAGATTATTTTGAGTTATTATTTCAGTATTATCTAATTTCAAATCAAAAGATAAATTGTTATTTTTTATAGAGTAATTAAAGCTTAAAATTATAACAACTAAAAATAATGGTAATAAAATTTGGAATTTAAAATTATTCATCAGCGATAAAGCAAAATTAGCCGCTGTTAGGTTGTTTGATAATTTAGAAGAATTTTCTATTGAAGAATGAGCAAAAGTAATTTTTTTTTCAGGAATCTCTACACCTAGGTGTTTTGCATATAAAAAAAGTAGATGCTTCTGTGGAAATAAGTCCACTTCACTTTCATTAAGATTTTCAATTTTATAAATAACTTTTTTTGAAATTTTTGTCTCTTTACTTAAATCATCTACTGAACAGCCCCTTGCTTCTCTTTGGTTCTTAATTTCTAATAGAAAATTTTGGTACATATGCCTCAAATTAATTAAACCTTAATCTAAAAAAAATAAACCAATCAATTACCCAAAATGATTATTTCATTGAGAATAGTAGTTAATACCAAGCACAGCCACTATATCTGGTCGAGCTGAAATACAGAATGTAGAGCATTTACAGCCTTTTCAGTTTTATCTTTATCTATTAAGACGCTTATCTTTATTTCAGAAGTTGAGATTACTTCAATATTGATTTTATTTTTGGATAAACATTCAAACATTTTTGCAGCTATACCTGGTTGATTTCTCATTCCTGATCCAATAATAGAAACTTTTGAGAGGTTTTTTTCGTTTAAAACTTTTGAAATCTTAAGTTTTTTTTGTAAATTTTCTAAAATTTTTAATGTTTTATCAAGATCTATCATTGGGATTGTAAAAGTAAGATTTGTCATTTTTCTCTCAATAAAATTGTTCTGTACAATCATATCAACATTAACTGAATTCTCTGCAAGCTTATTAAAAATCTCTGCAGCAACTCCCGGTTTATCTTCCACATCAATAAGAGTTATTTTTGCCTCATCTTTAGAGTAAGCAACTCCCGTTACTGCCCTATCATTTTCATTATTCACATCATTTGAAATTAAAGTTCCCTTATCAGACGGACTGAATGTTGATCGAACATATACATCTACATCATTACTCATTGCAGATTCAACTGAAGCTGTTTGCAAAACTTTAGCCCCTTGTGAAGCCATTTCGATCATCTCTTCATAAGAAATTTTATCTAGTCTTCTTACATTTTCTGTCATTCTAGGATCGGAGGTATAAACCCCATCAACATCAGTATAAATATCGCACCTTTCAGCTTTTATCGCTGAAGCAATGAATACTGCAGTGTTATCTGAACCTCCACGACCAATAGTAGTAATTCTACCCTCATTTGAAATACCCTGAAAACCAGCTACGACAGCTATCTTTTTGTTTTCAAAATCGTTAATGATTTTATCCGGTATCACTTTATCAATAAACGAGTTTCTATGCGAACCTCTAGTAATTATTGGGACTTGCCAACCAAGCCAAGATCGAGATGGTAGACCAATTTTTTTTAGAGCCAGTGACATTAATCCTGCTGTTACTTGCTCTCCAGATGAAACAACAACATCATATTCACTATCATCATTATAATTTATCTTATCGACATGCTCTATTAGCCGATTAGTGGCTCCAGACATAGCTGAAACAACTACAACTATATTATTGCCTTTATCATATTCTGATTTGACAATATTAGCTGCGGATTCAATTAATTCAGTTGTAGCTACTGATGTTCCGCCAAATTTTAAAACTATAGTGGACATTTGACTTTTCGTTATTAAATTGTGTTACGTAATACTCTAAACAAAAACAAGGATTACTTTAATACGATACTTTAATCAAGTATTAGTTAAATGATTGATTTATGGACATTTCTTCGATTGATAAAACTGAAATTGACAAGTTTAAAAACCTTGCCAAAGAATGGTGGAAGCATGATGGCAAGTTTAAAACACTGCATAAATTTAATCCCATAAGACTGGAATATATAATCAATACAATTAAAGATCATTATGCAATAGACCAAGAAAATGAATCACCTTTAAAGGGATTATCAGTTTTGGATATTGGATGTGGTGGTGGACTAATGAGTGAACCATTAGCAAGATTAGGTGCAGATGTAACCGGCATTGATGCTTTAGAGAAAAATTGTATCACTGCAAAAATTCATGCCGAAGAAAATAATTTAGATATTAATTATCTTAATACAACTGCTGAAAGTCTTAACAAAAATAAAAAGTATGACATCATTTTAAATTTGGAAGTAATAGAACATGTAAACAATCCAAAAAATTTTATTAAAGAATGTAGTGGCCTGGTATCTAATAATGGTATTATGTTTATAGCAACTATTAATAAATCTATCTTTTCGCTTATTTTTGCAAAATTCATGGCTGAATATGTATTAGGATTTCTTCCAAAAGGCACACATGATTGGAATAAATTTTTAACTCCTGAGGATATTTATTCTTTTTTTATTCAAAACAACTTTGATGTGATTAGTAATATAGGTGTAAATTATAATCCATTAAGAGACGAATGGTTTATGTCTAAAAGAATGGATGCAAATTTTATTGTTTCTGGAAAAAAAAATTAATTATCTTCTTTTATCCATGGAATTGAAGTTACCTCAATACCCTCATCACTTAGATCAGTAACTTCTTCTTTAGTTGCGTTGCCGTACACTGGCTTTTTGTTAGATTTACTATAGTGAATTTTTCTTGCTTCGTATGCAAACTGGTCTCCAACAAACTCAAAATTTTGTTTAACAAACTTATTTACTTCTTTTACTTTATTTCGAAAGTCTCTGAGTGCTTTTTCGTTTGGAGTGACGTTAGTTTTTTTTACGGATACATTTGGACTTGAAAGTTCTTTAGTAATATTTGAGGACCCGCACGTAACACATTGAACAAGCTTTTTTTTGATTTGTGTTTCACATGACTTGGATGACCCAAACCAACCTTCAAATGAATGAGAACAGTCACTGCATTGTAAATTAAAAACGATCATAATAACTCTATATTGTAATTATATAGTTTATTTCAATATTTGCGTTCTGAAACTTGGTATATTAGCTCTAATTTTATGAAGCTTTTTAAAGTCCAAACTAGCCATTATAATGCCTTTTCCTGCCTTTTTTTCAGCTAATATCTCACCCCATGGGGATACAATTAGACTGTGTCCATAGGTATGGCGCTTTAATGAATTTTTTCCATATTGTGCAGGAGCTAAAACATAAGAACCATTTTCAATAGCTCGAGTTTTTACAAGATTATGCCAGTGGGCTTTACCTGTAGTGGTTGTGAATGCTGAAGGAATAGTAATTAACTTTGCCCCCATCATCACTTGTTTTCTATAAAGCTCAGGGAATCTTAAATCATAACAAATTGATAAACCAATTTTTCCCCAAGGAGTATTAGTAACCACAACTTTTTTACCTGGTTTAAAGATTTTGGATTCTTTATAGCTTTCTTTTTTGGATATTTTCACATCAAACATATGAATTTTATCGTACTTACATTGAATATTGCCTTTGCTGTTTATCAAATAGGAGCGATTATACAATTTGTTCTTATTGTCTTTGATAACAATAGAGCCAAGCAATATCCATACTGATTTTTTTTTTGCAATTTTTGTAAATTCAATAAGAAATGGATCGTCCTTCTCCAGAAATACTGACCTTTTTAATTTTTGTCGATCTAATGAGATAATATTTGTAACTTCTGGTGTTGAAATTAAAAAGGCGCCTTTATCAATAGCTTTATTTGAAAGATCTATTGTCTCTTTTAAGTTTTTATAGATATCTGAACTTGATGTAAGCTGAAGACAGGCGGCTATTAAATTATTTTTCATTCAAAATTTTATCAAGCGTGCCCAACATCTCAAGCTTATTTAATTCTTCAAATCCGCCAATATGCAGCTCTTTAAAAAAAATTTGTGGAACAGTTCTTTTTCCATTAGCTCTCTCTAACATAATATCTCTTTGGGACGGATCATCTTGAATGTTAATTTCTTGGTATTTAATTTTTTTTTTATCAAGGAGTTTTTTTGCTAAGTCGCAATATCCACAATTATAGGAAGAATAAATAATTATTTGGTCGCTCATAAATTTAGATCCTATTATCAAAGTAACTTATGATTTCAGAAATATTTTCAATAACTTTATCATCTTCCATATAAGTTTCACCTAATCGAACAACGATCATATCCTTAGACGGAATAATTAATATATATTGCCCACCAAAACCTGCGGCATAGTAAGTATCCTTTGGAAGTCCACGTGTAAATGCAGGATGAGGCATCCAAAACTGATTGCTATACATTTGGTAAGAGTTTTTAGCTGGAGTTCTTGTATCATCAATCCATTCTTTTGATACAATTCTCTCCCCATCCCATAATCCATCTCTTAAATATAAATATCCAAATCTTGCATAATCCCTTGCGTTTGCAAAAATTGAGCTGCCACCAATGAAAGTTCCAGAATTATCAAATTCGAAGATCGAATTTTTTATACCTATTTTATCAATAAAATTACTTTTTATGAAATCTAAATATTCAATTCCTTGAGCTTCAAGCCTTGTTTTTATTATTTGACTTATAATATTAGTTTCTCCAGTCGAGTAGTTGTATTTCATACCTGGTAGAGGAGTTTTTAGTTTCATGGATGATGCAAACTCAGCTTGATCAAATCTTCCCTGCCCAAATAACATCTCTAATGTGTCTGATTTTCCACCTAAATCATATTCCTCAACATAATCCAGCCCTGACTGCATATTAAGCATATGTCCTATGGAAATGTTTTTTCTATTGTCATCCCAGCTTGGTAAGAGATTTGTTTCGTCTTTTGATTGTATGAATCCCCTATCAATCATCATTCCAGTCAATAGGCCAATATAGCTTTTTGCCATTGAATAGGAGACAAGTTTTGTATCTTTTGTAATAGGAGAATTATAATTTTCATAAACGATACTTCCGTCTTGAATAATTAAAAGTGCATTCGTACGTCCCAATTCATCATAAGAATCATCAGAAAAAGTATAATTAATAATTGTACTAAACTCTTTGTCATCAATTTCTATTAAATTTTCTGGCCATGTATTTGTTGGCCATTCGACTGTTTCATTATGTGGTAATTGATTAACTATAGCTAATGATGGATTGACCCAAATTAAAATAAAGGATAAACACGTTATAAATTTTATAATTTTATGCATAAAGTATCTCGATTTATTTATAACATATTAGTAATATTTACATCATTTTTTTTTATAAATACTAGTATTGCAAAGTCTGATGAAACCCTCATTGGATTGAATGCTTCAGCAAAGCACTACTGTGTTTGTTTCTTTATTTCAGAGATGAAAAGTGATTATTGTGATGAAGCATATGATCGTGTTATTGCTTCTTCAGTTTCAGACGATGAATTGTTCAATCAAATTAAACTATTAGGTTACAATAAAGATGAGGGGGAAAAAGAAATTTCAATTGAATATGGAGATTATAAAATAGTCTCTGTTTTCACTGAGGAAACAGGTTGTTATTTTAAAAAATAATTAACAACTTTAGTATTTGCAGGCAATAATTTTGCTTTCTTCAAGTCCTTTGCAGACACCCATCTTAAAAGTTCTCCTTCTTTACTTATAATTTTTCCTGTCCATTCAGTTACCTCGAATACATACATCATTAACAAAAATGAACGATACTGGTGCTTAAAAAATTCATAGTTTGATAATTTGTTTATATCTATTTTAATATTTAATTCTTCCTTTAGCTCCCTAAATAATGCAACTGCAAAATTTTCGTTATTTTTCAATTTTCCACCTGGAAACTCCCAAGAATTGATAAAAGAATCCTTTTGTTTTCTGCTCATCAAGAGAATTTCACCATTTTTATTTTTTATAATTGCGGAAGAGCAAAATACTACCTTCATGTCCTGTATGCTGCATTGATATCAACATATTTGTGAGAAAAGTCACATGTTTGTGTTTCACAAGAATAATTGCCTTGTCCAAGGTCAAGTTTTAGATCAATTTCTTTGCTTGCCATATATTTTTTTAATTTTTGTAAATTTAATTTTTTATACTCCGCTCCATTAGCAACAACTGTTTGCTTACCTATATAAATCTTAAGTTTTTTTGGATCTATTTTTTCATATGTTTTACCAATCGCCATTACAATTCTCCCCCAATTTGGATCATTTCCGTAAAAAGCTGTTTTTACAAGTGGGGAGTTTGCGACTGCCTTAGCAATTCTTTTTGCCTGCGGTGAATTTTTGGCACTTTCAACTTTTATGTTTATCAATTTTGTTGCACCTTCACCATCTCGTACAATTTGTTCCGCTAAATATTTAACGACAGGAAGTAAAGAGTTTTTTATTTTTGATATTCTCTTATCTTTTATTGATGAAATTTTATTTTTAAATGAAACACTATTAGTGCTAGTCATAATTACAGTATCATTTGTAGATTCATCTCCATCAACAGTTATTTGATTGAATGACTTATCTACAAGATCTTTTAATAATTTCTGTAAAATATTTTGAGGTATGAAACAATCTATAAAAATAAATCCCAACATTGTTGCCATGTTTGGCTCTATCATTCCAGACCCTTTCGCAATCCCTGTGATTGTGATTGTTTTATTTTCAATCATTGTTTTTACAGAAATTGCTTTTGGAAAAGTATCGGTAGTCATAATTGATTGAGCTGCTTGTAACCAATTATTAGTTTTTGATTTATCTTTTTTTAATGTATTTAATATTTTATTTTCAGGAAATTTTTCTCCAATAACACCTGTAGATGCAAAAAATACCTTCTTAACTGAGACTTTGAATTTACTAGAAACAAAGTTACTTATTTTCGTTAACGCATTAATACCTGCCTGGCCTGTAAAAGTGTTTGCATTTCCTGAATTAACAATCAATGCTTCTATTTCTTTATTTTTTAAATTTTTTTCGTTCCAGTCCAGTGTGCATGATCTTAATGAGGACTTTGTAAAAACTTCAGCAACTGAAGTTTTATTTTTGAAAAGAAATAAAGCTAAATCCAGTCGTTTCTTGTTGTATAAGCCTGCAGAATATACATACAAATCAATGCCTTTAATCTGTTTTATTTTTCCAATATTTTTTGGCGCTAAAGGTGATTTTTTTAACATTTTTCAAACAATCAAATATGAGTGATTTAAGTAATTTTATCTTAATTGGTGTTAGTATTTAAGGTATAAATGCTTGCAATTAAATAGAAAATACAAATATCTACTCAAATGTTAAAAGTTAACTCATTTTTTAATACAATTTTTAGCCGAAGCGAAAAGAAGAAATTAGCTGAATTTCAGCGTACTGCGCAATTAATTAATGATTTAGAGCCTGAAATTGAAAAGCTATCTCAAGATTTGCTGCTTAAAAGAATTTCAGAGATTAAATCTGAAATATCAAATGGAAAAAAAATTGATGACTATTTAGTAGAGTCTTTTGCAATGGTGCGTGAGGCTTCTAAAAGAACACTTGGTCAAAGACATTTTGATGTTCAATTGATTGGTGGCATGGTTTTACACAATGGTGGAATTTCAGAGATGAAGACTGGTGAAGGAAAAACACTTGTTTCTACATTGGCTGCGTTTCTAAATTCTCTATCTGGAAAAGGTGTTCATATAGTTACAGTAAATGATTATCTTGCAAGGCGAGATGCGGAATGGATGGGTTCTATATTTAATTATTTAGGTCTATCTGTTGGATGTCTAACTAACGATACAGAGGGACGTGAAAAAAGAAAAGAACAATATGCCTGTGACATTACTTATGGAACCAATAATGAATTTGGCTTTGATTATTTAAGAGATAATTTACGTGTATTAAAACAGAATATTGTTCAACGAGATCATAACTTTTGTATTGTTGATGAGGTTGATAGTATATTGATAGATGAATCTAGAACACCGCTTGTAATTTCAGGCGCTATAGAAGATAAAACAACTCTTTATAATTCAATTAATAAAATAATCCCTTTTCTAAATGATGATGATTTTGAAATAGATGAAAAAACAAAAACAGCAAATTTAACAGATGCAGGAAATGATAAAGCTGAAAAAATATTAAAAGAAAGAAATATTATATCTGAAGGGACTTTATATGACATTTCTAATGTCGCGGTGGTACACCATATAAATCAAGCATTAAGAGCAAACAAACTATTTGAAAAAGATAGGGACTATATTGTTAAATCAGGAAGTGTAGTAATTGTTGATGAATTTACAGGCAGGACGATGGAAGGTAGAAGATATGGGGATGGGCTACATCAAGCAATAGAAGCAAAAGAAAATGTTAAAGTTCAAAATGAAAGCCAAACATTAGCTTCAATAACCTATCAAAATTATTTTAGACTATATAATAAAATATCCGGTATGACGGGAACTGCACTCACTGAAGCAGAGGAATTTGGTGACATTTATAATTTGTCTGTTTTCGAAATACCTACAAATATTCCAGTTTCACGAATTGATAATGAAGATGAAATCTATAGAACAGCCGACGAAAAATATGATGCTATTATTGAGCAAATTAAAATATGTAATGAAAAAAGCCAGCCCGTCTTAGTTGGGACAACAAGTATTGATAAATCTGAGAAAATTTCAAAGAAACTAAGAAATAATAAAATTAAACATGAGGTACTAAACGCTAAACACCACGAGCAAGAGGCAAAAATTATTGCCAATGCTGGTGAACCAGGTGCTGTTACAATTGCAACAAACATGGCAGGAAGAGGAACCGATATTCAACTTGGCGGTAATTACGAATTTAATTCAAGCACAAAGAATGGTCAGGAAAATTTAAAAGGGCTTAAAGAAACAATTGCAGAAAAAAAAGATGAAGTGATTAAAGCTGGAGGTCTTTATGTAATTGGAAGTGAAAGACATGAAAGTAGAAGAATAGACAATCAGTTAAGAGGAAGGTCTGGTCGTCAAGGTGATCCTGGGGAAACAAAGTTCTTTATAAGTTTAGAAGATGATTTAATGAGAATTTTTGGATCAGAAAAAATAGATAGTGTTTTAAAAAGCCTTGGCTTGAAAGAAGGTGAGTCAATTAAGCATGCATGGATTTCAAAAGCACTTGAGAGAGCGCAAAAAAAAGTAGAAGGAAGAAATTTTGACATAAGAAAAACTCTGTTAAAGTTTGATGACGTCTTAAATGATCAACGTAAAACGATATTTGAACAAAGACTTGAGTTAATGAATGCGGATAATATTTCAGAAATTGCAAATGAAATGCAATACGACGTTGCTGACGAAATTGTTGAACGTTACTGCCCAGAAAAATCTTATGCTGATCAATGGAACTTACAAAACCTTCAAGATGAGATAAATCAATACTTTTCAAAAAAAATCGATTTAAATTCAGATAACTCAGTAGGTGATATTAATCAGCAATTTATTAAGGATAAAGTTTACGCACTAATAAATGAAAATACCATAAACAGAAAAGGTAATCATTCTGAAGAAGAGGTTAATTCTGCTGAACGAATGGTTATGCTTAAAATTTTGGATGATAAATGGAAAGATCATATTTATAACCTTGAACAACTTAGGTCAACTATTGGTTTAAGAGGGTACGGTCAAAGAGATCCCCTAAATGAATATAAAAATGAAGCGTTTACATTATTTGAGGAACTTATAAATAATCTAAAAATTGATGTTTCTAAAATATTTTCAAGGATGAGATTAAGAGAAAGGCAAAACCAAACTTTAAACGAAAATAGTGTGTCTGAAAAAATTAACCAATCAGCTATAAAGACAAAAAAGATATCAAGAAATGCCCCTTGCCCTTGTGGTTCAGGTAAAAAGTACAAACATTGCTGTGGTAAAATTAATTAAATAAATAAGTTAGTATGCCAGTAAACAACATGGCTAGTATAGTTCCTAAAACAATTCGTCCTAAAAAACTATTATAAAATCTTTTTTTATTGCCAGATTTCCCAAATTTTTCATCAAGAACAGTATTAGCTGCTGTGGTCTTTTCACTAAATAACCCCGACCTTCCTATTTGAAGATATCTTTCTTGTCTTGCATGTTTCAAATCATTTCCATGTTGATTTGAGAGCAAATTTAAATATTTCTCAATTTCATCCCCAACTGACTCAATTACCCGATGAGGATTTCTATGTGCGCCACCTGTAGGCTCTTTAACAATTTCATCAATTACATCAATTTTTAACATATCTTCTGCTGTAAGCTTAAGGGCTGATGCCGCCTCAACAGTTTTTGTATTATCTTTCCATAAAATTGATGAACAGCCCTCTGGAGAAATTACTGAATATATTGAGTTTTCCAACATAAGGACTGTATTTCCTGTGCCAATAGCAACTGCACCGCCTGATCCTCCTTCACCAATTATTGTTGCTATAATAGGAACACCTAATGATAAACAACACTCAGTTGTTTTTGCTATTGCTTCAGACTGTCCTCGCTGTTCAGCTCCTACTCCAGGGTAAGCGCCAGGAGTGTCTACGAAGGAAATTACTGGAATGTCAAAATCCTCTGCAAGTTTCATTAATCTTTGAGCTTTTCTGTATCCCTCAGGCCTAGGCATTCCAAAATTATGTTCAATTCTTGATGTTGTATCGTGTCCCTTTTCATGACCAAGGACTAATACTGTTTTACCTCTAAATTTTCCAAACCCCCCAAGAATGGCTTTATCTTCTGAAAAAAAACGATCACCTGATAATGGGAAAAAATCCTCAATTAGATTTTGAATATATTCTCTAGTTTTTGGTCGTTGAGGATGTCTTGCAACAAGTGTCCTTTGCCAAGGTGATATTGAAGAATATATCTTTCTATAAGTTTCATTTATTTGTTCTTCAACTTGCGTAATTTCTTCAAGAAGATTATCTGATGGAGCATTATCATTTAAGCTTTTGAGCTCATGAACCTTATTGTCAAGTTGTTCGATGGGCTTTTCAAACTCAAGATAGGTGTTCATTTAATAATAAATTATTTACTTAGAGTTTCTATTAATTTTGTTTGTTCAATAATTTGCTCGGCTTGCCTTATTGAAGCGGCGTCTATTAATTTTCCATTTAGTGTAGCAGCGCCTGCGCCTGACTCCTGTGCTTTTTTCATCGCTTCAAGAATATCTCTGGCTTTTTGTACTTCTTTTTCCGGTAGTGTGAATACCTCATTTGCAAGATCTACCTGACTAGGATGAATTGCCCATTTTCCCTCGCATCCAAGAATTGCTGTTCTTCTTGCGTGAGACTTAAAACCATCTGGATCTGAAAAATCCCCAAAAGGGCCGTCAATAATCCTAACACCATGAGCCCTTCCAATAGTTGTCATTTTTGATATTGGATAGTGCCACATATCATTCCAGTGAGTTTTTCGCTCTCCATCAATTTCATCAGTTAATATTGAATAGTCTTGATTAGATCCGCCGATATTTGTTGTTCGCATTCTAACTGATGCCGCATAATCAGCATAACCAAAATGGAGAGATTCAATTCTTTTACTCCCAGTTAAGATCTTATCTAGGTTTGTTATTCCCATTGATGTTTCAACTATAAGTTCAAAGCCTATTTTCTTTTGTCTTTGAGTTTTATCTTCTATTTGCGTCACTAACATATCAATCGCATAAACATCCTCTGGAACACCAACTTTTGGTATCATGATTAAATCTAATCGCTCACCACCATTTTCCATTAAGTCAACAACATCTCTGTAACAGTAATGAGTATCCAATCCATTAATTCTTACTGAAATAGTTTTTTTCCCAAAATCATGATTGTTTAGTGCTTTGATTACATTTTCTTTTGCTTGTTCCTTATCTTGCGGTGCCACAGCATCCTCAAGATCTAAACAGATTATATCTGCATTGCTTGCTGAAGCTTTCTCAAACAAATCTGGCTTTGACCCTGGAACAAATAACTGAGATCTATTTATTCTTATAGTGTTAGAGGGTACGGGCGTGAAACTCATTTTGTTGGTTTATCATCATAAAATCCTCTTTTCAAGGACAACTTGAATTACAATTATTCTTTGAATACCTTGGATAATGGGTGATTATCTTCCACCGTACTTTTTAATCTATCGCTAAGAACATGAGTATAAATTTGTGTTGTAGATATATCTGAATGCCCAAGTAGCATTTGTAGTGATCTCAAATCCATTCCATTAGCAAGTAGATGCGATGCAAAAGCATGTCTTAGTTTGTGGGGGCTAACGTATTTTGCATCGATATTCGCTTCTTTGCACAATACTTTTAAAAGTTGATGAAATCTTTGCCTTGAAATATGACCAAGCTTTGAATTTCTTGAAGGAAAAAGCCATTTGTCTTCATTTTTATCTGCATTTAAAAATTCTACTCTTACTTTTAGATACTTTTCTATTGTGGATAAAGTGTTTTGATCAACGGGCACAAGTCTTTCTTTATTTCCTTTACCTGTAACAAAAATAAAATTTTCTTTTTCATATAAAGATGACAATTTTAATCCAACTAGCTCAGAAACTCTTATTCCTGTTGCATATAATATTTCTATCATAGTGAATAGTCTCAACCCTTTAATAGAGTCATCGTTTTTAGCTGTCTCTAATAGCCTATCTACCTGATCGTTTGTTAAAAAAATTGGTAGCTTAGAGTTTTTTTTGGGTATTGATATTTGCGAGAACGGATTATCTTTCAGTATATTTTCGGTAACTAAAAAATCACAAAAGTGTCCTAACGAAGATAATTTCCTGAGGATTGTTGACCTCTCAAATCCTAAATCGTTCATCATTGAAATATATTTTTCAATTGATTTTCTTGAAAGTATTAGTTCAGATGATTTGCTTGTTGTTTGTCTTTCTAAAAACTGATTTATATCGCTTTTATAAGACTCAATCGTATTTTTACTTAAACCTCTCTCAGATATCAGTGATTCTAAGAAATTCTCAATAATAGATTTTTCTATTTTCGGCACTATAAATTGTACGTTGAAAAATACTCTAATATATAGTCTTGTGCGTAAACTTCATTAATCTCGAACAATGAATCTATTATAAGAAAAATCGAAAACTCGTCATTCTCATTAAAATTATCATCTCCATGCAATATGTTTAGTAAAATTATTTTCTCACCTATTTGATTTTCAAGAGACTCAAAATAATTATGAAGTTTTATATTTGCAGTTATTGAGGAGACTTTATTTAATTCATTTGGAGTTTTCCAATAACTAATTTTTTTTGAATTTGTAATAAGTTCGTAATACTTAACTATAATATTCTTCTGCCTATCGGAAAAACCTTCATAGTCAATTAATTGATTTAAGTTAGTCTCTTTTATTGCTTTACCGTTCGCCAATGAAAGATAAAACTTAGCTTTAGAAAGCTCTAATGTGTTTGAATTGAGATTCAATTGACTCACCCAATCATTACATTTTTCAGGGTCATCATTTAGTATAAAGATCAGGCAAATACCCGATGCATTATCGATATAATCTGGTTTTGGCTGAACTATTTTTATTTTATCATAAATCATTAAAGACGCTGTATCCAACATACCATGCGCACTAAATAAACTAACATATTCAGGTATTTTACTTACTAATTCAGCCTGAGATGAAGTTTTTCTTATATCTTTAAAGATTTTAATTCGCTCTAATAAAGCTAAATTATCATCACCAGCGTCCTTAGTGTTACTCAGATCAAAGGACTGGTAAATCTCTGCAAGGTATTTGTGTTCAACCAAGCCTTTTTTGACAAGTTCTTCAGCAATTGAAATTTTTTTAAGGTTGTTCTTCTTATAATTTAAAAAGTAGAACAATTTAAATTTTATTGGTGAATTTATAGAAATATATTTATCAATATCGACATTGTATTTTTGTAATAAATTTAAATTAATTAGATTTATTTCTTTGAGATTTTCAGCTTTAATTTCATCACTGTAAATAATTTCAGATAATAAAGATAAATACTCTTCATTATAAGAATTATTATCATCTCGCATTAAAGAGATATTTAGATCAAGAGTTAGTTTATTAGCTGACATTGCATTGCAAAATGATGCAAAATATAAATCACTTAATCTTTCTGATATTAAATTAGAGTTGCTATTACAAATTCTTTTGTATTGATTATAGATAAGTAAATTATCTATCATTCCATCACTTAAAATATCGTTTATTTCATCACTATTTAGTAAGCTAAATAATTGAGATATATTTTTATAATAACCTCTTGAGATTAAAAAATCTGATTTAAGATTTAAAAAAGATAATGAGTCACTATTTGATTTATCGGGTGGAGCTGCTGTAGTTAAGATTACATTTTTTACTAGGTTCGTAAGAGTTGAACTAGTACTTTCTACAGGAGCTGTATTAATTAAATATGCTATATCCTCTATATTAGACCCATCCCATAAATTAGCTTCAAATCCGCCATTAGTTGGATCATATAAACCTATAGCATCGGCTTTAGTGAATAGAAAATTTTCCTGTTTTACGGTTTGATTAGTTAAGTTTACTGCTTCCTGCGTATTTGATTTTTCAACAGAGCTTTCAATTTCGCTTATAACACTGTTCTCTTGCCAAATTTCATATGGCTCTTGACTCAAATTGCTTTCCGCCAAAACATCAATATTAATGAAAAATGAGCTTATAAGAGATAAACTAATGATATATAATGTCACTTTATTACGAATGCTTTTATCAAACATATTAATTTCTTTTAACAGAATATTTTAAAACTGTGAAATTTATTCACATTTAATAATGTCAAAAAAAAGACTCTCTCAAACAAAAAAAAATATAGTTTTTCTAGGCCATATGGGCTCTGGTAAATCAACTATTGGCAGAGGTTTATCAAAAAAACTAGGCTTAGATTTTTATGACACGGATAAAGAAATTGAAAAAGAAATGGGTCAAAAAATTGCAAAAATTTTTAATGAAAGCGGTGAAAGTATCTTCAGAAATATTGAGAGAAAAATTACTTTAAAATTACTAGATAAAAAAAACTCTATTATTGCACTAGGCGGAGGTGGCTTTGAAGATTTAAAAATAAGAAAGTTAATATTGAATAAATGTAATTCAATATGGCTAAAATGTGATTTGAATATTTTAGAAAAAAGATGTAGAGTGTCAAAAAAAAGGCCCCTTTTATCAAATAAAAATATAAAAGCAGAATTTGAAAGATTAAATAAAATTAGGCAGAAAAATTACTCAAAAGCTAAATTCACAATCGATGTGAGCAAAAAAAATAAATATCAAATAATTAAAGAAATTACCGAAGCTTTAAAAATCTAATAATGAAAAAAACTTTAGAGGTAAAGACCGGAACAGACGAATATAAGATATTAATTGGTGATAATATTTTATTGAGCTCAGGCTCATTAATAAAAAAGAAATTGATAAATCCACGAGTTTTTATAATTACTAATAAATTAATCTATAAACTTTACGGAAAAAAATTAGAGAACTCACTAAAAAAAAATAAAATAAGATTTAACAAGATAATAATTAATGATGGTGAGAAATACAAAAATATTAAAACTATTAATTTAATTACGTCTAAACTTCTCAAATATAAGGTTGATAGGAATGATACTTTAATTGCTTTTGGTGGAGGTGTTATTGGCGATATTGTTGGTTTTACAGCAAGTATCACATTAAGAGGTATTAATTTTATTCAGATACCTACAACATTATTATCGCAAGTCGACTCTGCAGTAGGAGGCAAAACAGGAGTCAATACTAAAGAAGGCAAAAATCTGATAGGTACTTTTTACCAACCTAAATTAGTGATTTCGGATGTTTCACTATTAAAATCTCTTCCAAAAAGGGAGATTTTATCTGGCTATGCTGAAATAATTAAGTATGGACTTATTATGGATAAAAGATTCCTTAATTGGCTTTTAGATAATGAGTCGAAGCTTATGACATTTAACAAAAAATATTTAATTGAGGCTGTTTTCCACTCTTGCAAAAATAAAGCAATAATTGTAAGAAAAGATGAAAAAGAAAAAAATATAAGAGCAATACTTAATTTAGGCCATACTTTCGGACATGCTATTGAAGCAATAAATAATTACCAAAAATCATTAACACATGGAGAAGCTGTATCTATTGGCATCTTGATGGCTCTAGATATGTCTTCACTTCAAGGGAATAGTTTAAATAAAAATATTAATAAAATAAAAGATCATTTTCAAAAATTAAAAATGAAAACAAAAATACCTAACAACATTAAAAGAAAGACATCACTTAAAAAATTTAAAGAGACAATGAATTCTGATAAAAAAGTAAAAAATAATCATATAAACCTGATTCTTTTAAGGAATTTAGGTAAAGCTTATTTAGCCAATCGATATTCAACTAGAAAATTAGACAGCGTGATAAATAATTATATAAATTAGATGATATTTGAAATTATCGTATTATTTTTAGCCATAATAGTTCTTTTAGCATTTTCTGCGTTTTTCTCGGGATCAGAAACAGCACTAACAGCAAGTACGCGAAGTAGGTTAACCGGACTTAGCATGAAGGGTAAAAAAAATTCTAATGTCGCAATAGATTTATTGAATAAGAAAGAAGCCTTAATTGGAGCGATTTTACTTGGTAATAATTTAGTCAATATTCTTGCTTCAGCTTTAGCTACGAGTTTATTAATCAAAATATTTGGAAATACAGGTGTTGCTTATGCTGTAATCATAATGACAGCATTAATTGTGATTTTTGCAGAAATTCTTCCTAAAAGCTATGCTATAGCAAATGCAGAGAAAATGGCACTATTAGTAAGTCCATTTTTAAAACCATTTGTAACCATCTTAGCGCCTGTAACATGGCTGATGGAAAAAATCGTTTTTACTATTTTAAATATAATTGGAATTGAACATGACCAGAACGCAAGAAGTTTATCAGTAGCTGATGAAATTAGGGGAACTGTAGATCTACATCATAAAGAAGGAAGATTATTTAAAATGGATAAAGACATGGTGACTGGAATTTTAGATTTATCAGAAACAACTGTTGAGGATATTATGGTGCACAGAAGCAATATCTTTATGGTTAATATTGATGAAGATCCTGAAAAAATAATAAACCAAGTTGTTGAAAGTCCTTATACAAGAATACCTGTGTGGAAAGACAATAATGAAAATATTATTGGCTTAATACATGCAAAAAATCTGTTGAGGAAGCTAAATGAACTTAAATCTGTAAAAATTTCAATAGAGGATATTAAGAAATCATTAATTAAAACTTGGTTTGTACCAGAAACTACGCCTCTAAAAAATCAATTACAAATGCACCTAAACAGAAAAATTAAATTAGCCATGGTGGTTGATGAATACGGTGTGTTAAATGGAATGATAAGTCTTGAGGATATTATTGAAGAGATTGTCGGAGAGATCAGCGATGAACATGATATCGATTTAACTGATATTGTGAGAAATAAAGATGGCTCAATTAAAGTTCAAGGATCTACAGAAATAAGAAACATTAATAGAAGTTTTGGTTGGGACCTACCTGATGAAGACGCAAATACTATTTCTGGTTTAATAATAAATGAGTCAAGGTCCTTTCCTAAAGCTGGGCAAGTTTTTCAATTTTATGGATTTAAATTCGAAATAATTGAAACAAAAAGAAATTTGATTTCGCAAGTCAAAATTGCATCACTTAATTAAATCATATTCTGACTTTATATAGAGTTTTAATCTTATTGAGTGTATCTCTGTCAAAATTTCTTCTTTAAGTATGTTATGAACAATTCTCTCTCTTTCAATTCTTGAATGTCCATCAAAAGATTCTGAAACAATAATAATTTTAATATGTGAAGTATCTTTGTTATCACCTTCATAATGATTTTTGTGTTGATCAGAAAAGTTTATAATTTTAAAAAAAGACGGGTTTAGATTGTCATTAATTTTCTTATCTATAGATTCTTCTAGAGTCATGTATATTAATCTAATCTAACATATGAAAAGGCAATATGAACAAAAGAAAATGTCATTTTAAAGGGTGCGAAGAAATAGGAGAATATCGCGCTCCGTCTTCCCCAAAAGATCTAGGAAAATACATTTGGTTCTGTCTAAAACACATAAAAGAATATAACAAAAAATGGAATTATTTTTCAGATATGACAGCCGATGAAATTGAAGCATTTATCGAAAATGACATAATTGGCCATAGAAAAACTAAGCAAATAGGATCAAATGATACGAGTTATTTTGAAAAAATATCTAAAATTTCAGAGAGAATGTTTCAAGGGATGAATAATCTTGAAAATTCGCTCGTACATCCTAGTTATTATAGTTCTAAGTATTTAAATGCTCTTGCAACTTTAGGCATTGATAATAAGGAAAGTTCACTCAATGAAATTAAGTCTAAATTCAAAAAGATTGTAAAAGAATTACACCCTGATACAGTTGGTAACAATGAAAAAAATAAAGAAAAATTAACTAAGGTTTTAGAAGCCTATAAAACAATAAAGGAACAATATGACAACAACAGAAAATCTCATGCAAAGTAAACCAGATATATCTATATCTGTGAATCAAGCATTTGGATTTGATACAGATCTTCATGTTGAGGGGTTTTCAAAGAAATCAGAGTATGTTCCTGAAATCGACTCAAACTATTGTTTTGATAAGGCAACTACCATGGCAATACTGTCTGGGTTTAAATATAACAGAAGAGTTATGGTCCAAGGTTTACATGGGACAGGAAAATCAACTCATATTGAACAGATTGCTGCTCGGCTTAATTGGCCTTGCGTTAGAGTCAATCTTGACAGTCACATTAGTCGGATTGATTTGATTGGTAAAGATGCAATCGTATTGAATGATGGAAAGCAAGTTACCGAATTTCAAGACGGAATCTTACCCTGGTCATTGCAAACACCTACAGCTTTAGTATTTGATGAATATGATGCTGGAAGACCAGATGTTATGTTTGTAATTCAAAGAGTATTAGAGTCGGAAGGTAAATTTACATTATTAGATAAGAACAGAGTTTTAACGCCAAATCCATATTTTAGATTATTTGCAACTACAAACACCGTTGGGTTGGGAGATACAACTGGACTTTATCATGGTACACAGCAAATAAATCAAGGGCAGATGGATAGGTGGAGCATAGTTACTACTCTTAACTATTTAGATCTTGAACAAGAAAAAAAGATAATGCTCTCAAAAGTTCCTTCATTTAATAACCCTGAAAAGGAAGAGATCATTGAATTGATGATAAAGGTTGCTGATTTATCCAGAAAAGGTCTTGCAAATGGAGATATATCAACGGTTATGAGTCCCAGGACAGTTCTAACTTGGGCCCAAAATTCTGAAATTTTTGACCACAATTATTCCGCAGCATTTAAACTTACTTTCTTAAATAAGTGTGATGAAAGTGAAAGACAAATTATAGCCGAGTACTATCAACGCTGTTTTGGAGAAGAGGTCACAACTGAAGCAAGCAAATTTGATTTAGTTTAGTGAAAGAAGATTTTTTAGAAGATATCAAAAAAGCTATATCTTCAACTACACGAGCAATAGCTGAAGATAAAGAAATTGATGTGGTATTCGAGGATAATTTATCATCAACTGATAATAAAATTGTTCTACCTAAAATTGACAATAATAAGGACTTAAAAGATTTAAATCAATTACGCGGGCATGCTGATAATGAGGCTCTTAGATACAAATATCATAACAAAGAAACCTACATACAATTTGAACCCTCTGGTGAAAAAAATAGGAAAATTTATGAAGTTCTAGAAAATACTCGTATCCAACTTATAGGCAGTAAGTTAATGCGAGGGGTTAAATCTAATTTAAAGACACTCTATGAAAAAAAATTTAGAGAGAAGAACTTAGAAACTGTTTCAAAGCAATCAGATTTGAATATTGAAGACGCAATAGACTTGTATTTAAGAAATAAAATCAATCCTGATTATCTACCATCTAACTCAAATAATGCCCTTAATCTGTGGAAGAAATGGTTGAATAATAAAATTAGTCACTCATCTGATCAACTTTTAAAAAATATACATAATCAAAAACTATTTGCTGAAAATGTGAACGAACTAATTAGAGAGCTAGATTATTATGATAATGAAAATAGTGATAATAAAGACAACAAAGAAGAGGAAAATCAAAATATTGATCAACTAGAAAACAATGAGGTCAATGAAATGGAAAATCAGTCTTCCTTTAGTGATGAAGAATCTACTCAATCTGAGGAAGAGGTTGGTTACGATGAAACTGAGATGAATATTGACCAACAAGAAGACGATGAATTAAGTGAAGTAGATGAGGGTAATACTGAAAATGCAACTCCCCAATACAAAGCAGAAAATTCAGTAGAAAAAATACTCAACGAATACGAAATTTATACTGAGGAGTTTGATGAAGTTATTACTGCAAAAAATATCTGTGAAGATGAAGAACTAAATAGATTAAGGGCATATCTAGATCAGCAATTAAAAGCTTATCAAATGATAATTTCAAGATTAGCCAACAGACTGCAAAGAAAGCTATTGGCTAAACAAAATCGAAGTTGGGATTTTGATCTTGAGGAAGGACTGCTTGATACCTCAAGACTTACGAGAATAATTATGGATCCATACCATTCACTGTCATTTAAAAAAGAAAAAGACACAGATTTCAAAGATACTGTGGTTTCATTACTTATAGATAACTCAGGTTCAATGAGAGGTCGCCCTATAACAGTCGCAGCAATGAGTGCAGATATTCTTGCGAGGACACTTGAAAGGTGTGGCGTAAAAGTTGAGATACTTGGCTTTACCACTAAAGCTTGGAAAGGTGGAAAGAGCAGAGAGCATTGGATGCAAAATAAAAAAATTCCATCTCCTGGAAGATTAAATGATTTAAGGCATATAATTTATAAAGCGGCTGATGAACCATGGAGAAGGTCAAAGAAAAATCTTGGATTAATGATGCGTGAGGGACTTTTAAAAGAGAATATAGATGGTGAAGCATTGTTATGGGCACACAAAAGGCTTCAGGCAAGATATGAAGCAAGAAAAATATTAATGGTTATCTCAGATGGTGCGCCTGTCGATGATAGTACACTGTCAGTTAATACAGGTAATTATTTAGAAAAACACCTTCGAGGTGTTATAAATTGGATAGAGTCTAAATCTTCAATTCAGTTGCTTGCTGTTGGAATTGGCCACGACGTAACAAGATACTACAAAAGAGCTGTTACAATAGTTGATGCAGAACAATTAGCTGATGTAATGACTGAGCAGTTGGTAGATCTTTTTGAAGAAAACGAAAATAATTTAAATAGTCAGACTATTAACTAGCTTTTTTTTGTGCATTATTCATAGCACGTTGTACTCTCTTTGCTTTTTGAGACAATTTCTTACTTTTTGTTTGTGTTAAAAATTCATCAATACCTCCAAATTTGGAAACTGTTCTGATTGATGAAGTAGCTACAGAGAACTTTATATTCTTATTTAAAATATCACTTTTAAAAGTTACTGACTGAAGATTAACATTAAATTTTCTTCTCGTCTTATTATTGGCTTTGCTCACATTATTACCAAATTGTACTTTTTTTCCTGATAAATCACATGCTTTTGTCATAGTAAGTTTAAGTAAAGTTTTTGGTAATTATTGTCAATATGATTATTGCTTGAGGGTATCTTTTGTGATTGTTTCAACTGCTTCGTACATAGACATTTCATTTTTCATTACTTTTTCAGAGTATTTTGGAATATTTCCCTTACTTGTCAGTCGTTTTGTTATGTCTGATGCAATTATATTTTTTACCTCTTCTTCGATCCAGTATTCGAGCTGATCAGCGCGTCTTTCATCAAATATCCCTTTTAGCTTATTTTGATCAATTATCTGATTAATTGTTTTAATAACATCCTCCATTCCAGTTTGCTCAATCGCAGATACTAATAACACCTGCTTTTCAAGCGCATCTAATTTCTTATAGTAACTCAGTGCTGATTTATAGTCAGCGGCAGTTTTTGAAGCTTCCATTTTCAATTCACCATCATTTTTATTGACTATAAATATATCTGCATATTCCGTAATACCTTTTTTTATTCCTTGCAACTCATCGCCAGAACCAGGGCCAACAATAAGAGTAAATATATCAACTAAATTGCTTGCAACAATTTCTGATTGTCCCACACCAACTGTTTCAATAAATATAAAGTCATAGCCTGCAGCATCTAATATGATGGATGCTTCGCGAGTTCCCATTGAGATACCTCCTAAAGTACCTCTTGATGGTGTAGATCTTATAAAAGTATTTGGATTTTTTGATATCTCTACCATTCGAGTTTTATCTCCTAATATTGACCCACCAGTAATTTGCGAGGATGGATCAATAGCTAAAATACCTAACTTATAATTTTGACTGACTAAATAACTTCCAAAGGACTCAATGAATGTTGACTTCCCAACTCCTGGCGGGCCAGAGAAACCTACTCTTATTGATTTACCAGGCTTCTTTATTAACTCTGATATTAGCTCCCTACTAATTTGTTGATCAGTATCTTTTGAGGACTCAACTAATGTAATAGCTTTAGCAATGGCAGCTCTTTCACCCTTAATAATCTTATCTACTAATTCCATTAACTATTCTTTACTTAAGTTATCTGAAATCAAATCGATAACTTTTTCAGCGGACTCTATGATGTTCGAACCTGGACCAAAAATGGCTGATACATTATTTTCATACAGAAAATCGTAATCTTGTTCTGGAATTATGCCCCCCACAAAAACAATTATCTTTGACTTAGGATCAATCTCTTTTAGCCCTTTCATTAATTCAGGTACAAGTGTTTTATGTCCTGCCGCTAAAGTTGAAACTCCAATTGCATGAACATCATTTTCAATAGCATCCTTTGCAACATCTTTAGGCGATTGAAATAGTGGGCCCATATCAACATCAAAACCCATGTCAGCAAATGAGGTTGCAACAATTTTTGCCCCCCTATCATGGCCATCCTGACCCATTTTAACTACTAGAACTCGTGGTCTTCTGCCATTTAAATTTTCAAATTCCTTAATTTTACTCTCAACCTTCATAAATTCTTCATCACCTTCAAAATGTTTACCATATACTCCTGAAACACTTAAGCTTTTTGCAAAATGTCTACCATATACTTGCTCTAGTGCTTTTGAAACTTCCCCAACCGTTGCCCTTAATTTAATAGCTTCTATACAAGGAATAAGAAGATTTGTTTCATCTTTAGCAGCATTAGTTAAATTAGTTAGTGCTTTTTCTACTGCTATTGTGTCACGTGACTTTTTTATTGCCTGTATTTTCTTTATTTGATCATCTCGAACGCGATTATTATCAATTACCCTCACATCAACTGAAGGTTCTTTTGGATTTTTATATTTATTTACACCAACCACAACCCTTGATCCACTATCGACTTTAGCTTGCTTCTTAGTTGCAGACTCTTCAATTTTTAATTTAGGAATCCCTGCTTTTACAGCTTTGGTCATCCCACCTAATTCTTCAATTTCTGTAATAATATCCCAAGCTTTTTTTGATAATTCTTCAGTTAAGTTTTCAACAAAATATGACCCCGCAAGAGGGTCAACCGTTTTTGTAACACCAGTTTCATTTTGAAGAATCAATTGAGTATTTCTAGCAATTCTTGCAGACTCATCTGTTGGTAAAGCAATTGCTTCATCGAAGGAATTTGTGTGCAAACTTTGTGTTCCTCCAAGTATAGCAGATAAGGCCTCGTAAGATGTTCTTATGATGTTATTGTAAGGATCTTTCTCAGTTAAAGATACGCCAGATGTTTGACAGTGTGTTCTTAAGATAAGAGATCTTTCATTTTTAGCTCCAAAATTTTTCATGATCTTAGCCCACAGAGTTCTTGCAGCTCTGAGTTTAGCAATCTCCATAAAAAAGTCCGTTCCGATAGCAAAAAAGAAAGAGAGCCTTGGTGCAAAATCATCAACATCAAGACCCTTTGACATTGCAGCTCTTACATATTCCATTCCGTCAGCTAAAGTATAAGCTAATTCAAGAACATTATCAGCGCCAGCTTCTTGCATATGATAACCTGAAATCGAAATAGAATTAAATTTAGGCATTTCTTTAGAAGTAAATTCAATAATATCGGCAACAATTTTCATCGATGGCTCAGGAGGATATATATAAGTATTTCTTACCATAAACTCTTTTAAAATATCATTCTGAATTGTTCCTGATAGCAAACTTTTATCAACACCCTGTTCTTCTCCAGCAACAATAAATGATGCGAGTACTGGCAACACTGCGCCGTTCATAGTCATTGAAACTGACATTTGATCTAGAGGAATATTATTAAAAAGTATTTTCATATCCTCAACAGTATCTATAGCAACACCAGCTTTACCCACATCACCCATTACCAAATCATCATCTGAGTCATATCCCCTATGTGTTGGCAAATCAAAAGCAACTGAAAGACCTTTTTGACCAGATTCTAAATTCTTTTTATAAAATTCATTGGACTCCTCAGCAGTTGAAAATCCAGCATACTGCCTTATAGTCCAAGGTCTATTTGTGTACATTGATGCCTTTGGACCTCTTGTATAAGGCCATTGGCCAGGAAGAGAATTATTCTCGACAAATGAAAAGTTTTCTAGGTCATCTCTAGTGTATACTGGTTTAATATCTATTCCTTCATCAGTCTCTGATTTTGCATCACTAAAATTTTTCTTAGTTTCTTTTTCGAAACTTTTTTGCCAAGTATTAAAGCCATTATTTGATTTATTAGTCATTTTTATTGAAACTTTTAAATTTTGATTAAGTGATATATATAGTTAATTAGAAATAAAAAAAATTAGAATATTTAAAGAACATTCCAAGTTGGTGATTCGGACATATAATCTACACCTTTTGTTCTATAATAGACACCAGATATAGTACTCTTTAAATTCTAATATACAAATATATTATTATGTTAGATAAATTCAAAACGCTATTATCAGATAATAAAGATGTCAAAGAAGAAGAGTTTGAGGCATCACAATTAGCAGTTGCGTCTTTAATGGTTACGACTGCTCTGCACGATGGTGAATTTGATGAGATTGAAAAAGATGAGATATTAAAATTGCTTGGTAATTTTTATGAATTAGATAACGATAAATTAAATAAACTTTTTGAGGCTTCTTTTGAACTTGTTGATAACGCGAATGATATTCACCAATTCACGTCAAAAATTAATAGCTTACTTACTGACGATGAAAAAATAATGATAATTGAAATGATATGGAAAATTGTAATTGCAGATGGCAGAATTGATGATTATGAAAATGCTTTAGTACGTAAAATATCTGGTCTTCTATATATCGATGACTTTAAAGTTGGTGAAATAAAGAAAAAACTCTCACAATAGTTTAAAATGACATACCTAGTTAACGAAAAATGCATAAAATGCAAATATACTGATTGCGTGGAGGTATGTCCGGTTGATTGTTTCTACGAAGGTGAAAATATGTTAGTAATTAATCCTGATGAATGCATAGATTGCGGTGTGTGTGAACCAGAGTGTCCCGTAGATGCAATCATCTCTGATACAGATGATAAAGATGAAAAATGGTTAGAAGTGAATCAAAAGT